>DASWEO010000210.1:0-2513 GCA_036394715.1 Steroidobacteraceae bacterium | reverse complement strand
CTGAACGCGCATTTCCGGCGCAAGGACAAGCCGACCAATGTGCTGTCGTTCAGCGGCGCGGGCAGCGTTCCTGACGGCCGGTATTTCCTGGGCGAACTGGTGATCTGCGCGCCCGTCGTGGCTCGGGAGGCGCTGACCCAGGGGAAAACCCTCGAGTCGCACTGGGCGCACATGACGGTTCACGGAGTGCTGCACCTGCTTGGTTTCGACCACGAGCGCCAGCCTGAGGCGGCGAAAATGACCGCAAAGGAGATTCAAATCCTTGATCGGCTTGGCTTTTCGGACCCGTATCGCTGATCGAGTATCCTAAAGCCCCAATGTCAGAACAACCTCACGGCGGCAGCACAGGCCGCTGGTTAAAACGCATTACGCAGTCGATGTCCGGTGAGCCGCGCGATCTCGCCGAGCTGATCGAGGATCTGCGCGAGGCCAGTGAGCGCGGCCTGTTCGACGGGGATGCGCTGGTCATGCTGGAGGGTGTGCTGGCGGTGGCGGACATGCAGGTGCGCGACATCATGGTCCCGCGCTCGCAAATGGTGTTCGTCGAACGAGACGAGTCTCCCGAAAGACTCGTCGAGCTGGTGGTCGAATCCGGGCATTCGCGCTTTCCCGTGATCGGCGAAGACCGCGATCAAATCCTCGGCATCCTGCTGGCGAAGGATTTGCTGCGCCTGCAGGCGGCGGGCGACGAGAGCTTCGAGATTCGCGAGTACATGCGTCCGGTGGTGTTCGTTCCCGAGAGCAAACGGCTCAACGTCCTGCTCAAGGAATTTCGGCGCAGCCACAATCACATCGCCATGGTGGTCGATGAATATGGCGGCGTGTGCGGATTGGTCACCATCGAGGATGTCATCGAACAGATCGTCGGCGAGATCGACGATGAACACGACGTCGAGGATGACCAGGCGATCCGCCGAGAGGGTCCGCGTGAATTCACGGTGCGCGCCCTCACGCCCATCGCCGACTTCAATCAATACTTCGGGACTGCATTTTCCGACGAGGAATACGACACCATCGGCGGCCTGCTGATGCGGGAGTTCGGACGGTTGCCGCGCCGCGGAGAGACCATTCAGGTCGGCGAAATGGAGTTTCGCGTATTGCGCGCCGATCGCCGCCGCATCGATCTTCTGCGTGTGATCACGCCAACCGACATCGAGCCGCCCGCCGCCGACGAGTCGAATCCTTGAGCGTCGATGAGCGCGGCGCTTCCGCCGCGTTGCAGACGCAGGCCCTCTGGCGGTTGGCGGCCGCGTTCGCCACCGGCGCGTCGCTCAATGTCGCGTTCGCGCCGTTCGGCTGGTGGCCGATCGCCGTCCTGGCGCCTGCGGCGCTGTTCGCACTCATCCGCGGCCTGCCGCCGCGCCGCGCCGGCTGGACGGGCGCCGCATTCGGCGCCGGGCTGTTCGCATTCGGCACTTACTGGCTCTACACCTGCCTTCACGTGTTCGGCTTGGTGCCGATTTGGCTGACCGTGATCTTGCAGGCGGCGCTGATTTGCTTGATGTCGCTGTATTCCGCCGCGCTTTGTTATCTCGCGAATCGTTTTTGGCTCAAGCCCGGCGCGACGCGCGCCTGGCTGGTGCTCCCGGTGCTCTGGGTGCTGCTCGAATGGCTGCGCGGATGGGCATTGAGCGGATTCCCGTGGCTATCCCTCGGCTATGCCATGATCGATTCGCCTCTGAAAGGCTGGGCGCCGCTGTTCGGAGTCTATGGCGTAACGTGGGCCGCTGCCACGACTGCGGTGGCGCTCAATGTGTTGCTGTCGCCGGGCGTCGCGATCGTACGGCGGCTCATCGCGCTCGCGGGCATCGCGGCCCTGTTCCTGATTCCCGCGCTGCTCGCGCGTCACGATTGGACGCGCGCCGCCGGATCGCCCGTCTCGATTGCCGCCGTGCAGGGCGCCGTGTCGCAGGACCAAAAGTGGCAGTCAAAAAACCTCGATGAGACCATGCAGCGATACTCCAGGCTCACGGCAGACGCTTGGGGTGCCCGCCTCATCGTCTGGCCGGAAGCTGCGCTGCCGGTGCTCGCCAATGACATACCGGACTATTTACGGCGTCTGCAAAGCCAAGGTCGCGCGCACGATGCTGATATTGCGCTCGGCCTCGTCAACCATGAGCCTGCGACCAAGCGGTATTACAACGGGCTATTGGTATTGAGCGAGTCGGGCGGCGGCTGGTATTACAAGCGGCACCTGGTGCCTTTCGGCGAGTACTTCCCCGTGCCGGCGTTCGTCCGTTCCTGGTTGCGGCTGATGAGTCTGCCCTATGACGACATTTCGGCGGGGCGTGAGCACCAGCCGACCTTGAGCGCCGCGGGCCAGAAACTCGGCCTCACGATTTGCTACGAGGACGCCTTCGGCAGCCGCCAGGTCGAGGTGTTGCGCGACGCCACCCTCCTGATCAACGTCACCAACAATGCCTGGTACGGGAATTCCACTGCGCCGCATCAGCATCTGCAGATTGCCCGGACGCGTGCGCTCGAGGCCGGGCGCTACTTGGTGCGGGCGGCGA
>DASWEO010000209.1:0-4716 GCA_036394715.1 Steroidobacteraceae bacterium | reverse complement strand
AAAAAGCGTTCGACCCCGTTCTTCAGCGGCACGGCCGCGGCGGTAAAGCGTACCGTGAGGCTGGCCAATACTCGGTCTTGCAGCAGGACGGGCACGCTCAGGCTGACTTCCTCCGCCAGGCGGCGGGTGCGCGTGGTCGTCGCGTATCCGGATACCTTGATCTCTGCGAGCATGCGCTGTAGTTCGGGGCGCGACCGCGCCGGCTTGTCTTCCTCCTTGTTGGAGCGAGCCAAGACTTCGATCAGCGTTTCGCGCTGCGGCGCGGGGGAATTCGCCAGGTAGGCACGGCCGGTTGCCGTCGTCAGCAGCGGCGCGCGGAATCCGGCGGAATAACGTTCGATCGCCAGCGGGCTCGAGTGATCGGTGGACTCGCGCACCAGCATCGTCGTTCCGGACAGGGTGGCGATGGAGACCGGCCAGACGATTTCGCGGCAGAGATCATAGATGATGGGCTTCGCAATCTGGGTCACCCATGCCTCGTCGTCGAAGCCGTCGCTCAAGCCGCGAACCAGAATGGTCAACCGGTAGCGGTCATCCGCGGCATCGCGAAACACGAATCCGGCGTTGCACAGGGTCTCCAAGATTCGATAGACGGTGGTGCGCGGCAGGCGAATTTCTTGGGCTACTTCCGACACCGTGGCGCCGTCGCGTAAATTCAGAAAAGTCAGCGCATCGAGGCCGCGCATCAGTGCGCGGATTGGGCGTGTTGATTCCATGAAACCTCAAACGGATGAGCGATCCGCTTGCGCCGGTGGTGCCGGCACAAGTTCGGCGCGCTAGTTTAGGGATCACCGGTTCGCTTGTCCACCTCGCGGTCAATCGATAGACTCAACCTGAATGCTGCGCTACTTCTTGACCCGCCTGGCCGGCGCGATTCCTACCCTGTTCATCATCGTCACCATAGCCTTTTTCCTCATCCGCGCAGCCCCGGGCGGCCCTTTCGACCAAGAGCAGACGCTGCCGCCCGAAATCATGGCGAACCTGCAGCGGGCGTACGGCCTGGATCAACCGATCTGGGCCCAGTACGGACGCTACCTCGGCGCGTTGGCACACGGGGATTTCGGCCCCTCCTTCAAGTACAAGGATTTCTCGGTGACGGAACTGATCGGCCAGGGATTTCCCGTGACGCTCGAACTCGGGTCGATCGCCATGGCGCTGGCATTGATCTTAGGGATTCCCATCGGCACCTTCGCCGCGCTTCATCACAACTCCGCCGCCGATTACGCCACGATGTCGCTCGCCGTGGTCGGCATCGCGATTCCCACCTTCGTGGTGCTGCCGTTCCTCGGCTTGTTGTTCGGCATCTATTGGCACTGGCTGCCGGTGGCCGGCTGGGAACCGGGTTCCATACGGCATCTGGTGCTGCCGGTCGCGGCGTTGGCGCTGCCTCCGCTCAGCGTGATCGCCCGCCTGACGCGTGCCAACATGTTGGAGGTGTTGCACAGCCAGTTCATCCGCACCGCGGTGGCCAAAGGGCTGCCGTTGCATACGGTGATCTTGCGCCATGCGATGCGGCCCGCCTTGTTGCCGGTGGCGAGCTACCTGGCCCCGGCGGTCGCCTCGATCATGACCGGTTCGCTGGTCGTCGAATCGATCGCAGGCTTGCCCGGCATCGGCCGATACATGGTCCAAGGCGCGCTCAATCGTGATTACACCCTGGTCTTGGGGATGGTGATCATCTACTCGACCTTGCTCATCCTCATGGGTCTCGCCGTGGATCTCTTGTATGCGTGGCTCGACCCGCGCGTGAAACTCGAGCGATGAGCGGTCTCCTCGACGATGCCGCGCGCCGTCTGCGATCGAATCCCGGCGCCATGTGCGCGATGTTCGTCGTTGCGGGGCTGGTCGCACTGGCGCTGTTCGGGCCGTGGTTCAATCCCAACGGCAGTGAGACCTTGGATTGGCTGCACGTCGCTTCGCAACCCGCGTTGCAGAGCGCGCACTGGTTCGGCACGGATCGGCTCGGACGCGATCTATTCGCGCGCACGCTCGAGGGCACGCGCGTCTCGCTGGCCGTCGGCGCGGTGGCGAGCGCCGTCAGCTTGGCTGTCGGCATCGCCTACGGCGCCGTCGCCGGCTACGTCGGCGGCCGCACCGACCATGTCATGATGAGAGTCATCGAGATCTTGAGCGGACTGCCTCTGATCTTCTTCGTGATATTTCTGACCGTCATCTTCGGGCGCAGCGAATATTTGTTGTTCTTGTCGATCGGCGCGGTGGGTTGGCTCACCATGGCCCGCATCGTGCGCGGTCAAACCCTGAGCATTCGCCGTCGCGAATTCATCGAGGCCGCGGTGGCGTCGGGGGCGGGCACCGCGCGCATCATCGTCAAACACGTGATCCCCAATGTCATCGGACCCGTCGTCGTCTACGCGACGCTCACCGTGCCGCAAATCATCATGTTCGAAAGCTTCCTGAGTTTTCTCGGATTGGGGATCCAGGAACCCCACGCAAGCTTGGGGACTTTGATTGCCGAAGGCGCGGGAGAAATGGAGGCGGCGCCCTGGATATTGCTGGTGCCCGGCGGATTTCTGGCGGTGCTGCTGCTTGCCCTGAATATCTTCGGCGACGGATTGCGCGACGCCCTCGACGTGAAGGAGCGCTGATATGGCGCCCGTATTGAGCATCGAAGACTTGACCGTCAGCTTCTCGCAGCCGGACCGGAGCATCTTTGCCGTTCGGCAGGTGTCGCTGGCGGTGGCCGCCCGCGAGTGTGTCGCCATCGTGGGCGAGTCGGGGTCCGGCAAGACGCAGATCTTCATGGCTGCCATGGGCCTGCTCGCAGGCAATGCCGCGGCCCAAGGCAGCGTGCGCTTCGAGGGCAGCGAGACCCTGGGAGCGCCGGCGCCGCGGTTGAACCGCATCCGCGGCTCCAAGCTCACCATGGTATTCCAAGATCCGATGACTTCCTTGACCCCGCATTTGAAAATCGGCATTCAGCTCGCCGAAGTATTGGTGTGCCATGCGGGCAAATCGTGGAGTGAGGCGCGCATCGACGCCCGGAGGATGCTGGAGCGCGTCCGGGTCCCGGACCCTGCGCGCCGCCTGAATCAATATCCACACGAGCTGTCGGGTGGATTGCGTCAGCGGGTGACGATCGGCATGAGCCTGCTGTGCGAGCCCCTGCTCGTGATAGCCGATGAGCCCACCACGGCGCTCGATGTGACCGTGCAGGCGCAGATCATCGATCTGTTGCGCGCCATGCGCGAGGAAGTCGGCATGGCGCTGGTGCTGATCAGTCATGACCTGGGAGTGGTGGCGGGTCTCGCCGACCGGATACTCGTGATGTACGCGGGCCGGATCGTGGAGAGCGCCGATTCGGCGGAGTTGTTCCGGGATCCGCGGCATCCCTATACCGCCGCGTTGCTCAAATGCATCCCGAGCCTGTCGGGCCCGCGTCTGGAACGATTGCCGACTCTCCCGGGGCAGCCGCCGCAGCCGAGTGACCTTCTCGATGGGTGCGCATTTGCGCCGCGCTGTCCGCGCGCGGCTGAACGCTGCCGGGTAGAGCGGCCGCTTCTTCGGGATGCCGGCGATGCGATCGACGGCGGCCCCGATGGGACCGACAACGGCGGTAATGCGATTGAGAACCGCAGTAGCGCGATCGAGAACGGCGGCGCGCGCCGAGTGGCATGCCACTTCCCGTTGTCGCCATGAATACCAGTGTTGCCGTGAATGCCGATGCAGCCATGAATGGCAGCGTTTCTGTCAACGACGTTTTGCTCCGCGTCGCGGATCTGTGCGTGGAATTTGGCGCGCACAAAGTGCTCCGCGACGTGACCTTCGATCTCTATGCCGGCGAGACACTGGGTCTGGTAGGCGAATCAGGATCCGGCAAGTCGACGCTGGCACGTGCCGTTCTGCGGCTGATTCGCTCGAGCAAGGGTTCCATCATGTGGCGCGGCCAGGACCTGCTGGCGTGCGAGCCGGCGGCGCTGCGCCCACTGCGCCGCGACCTGCAAATCGTCTTTCAGGATCCGCTCGCAAGCTTGAATCCGCGCATGACGGTGGGGGAGACCATCGCCGAGCCGCTGCGTATTTTCGAACCCGGCCTGAACGCACGGGCGCGCAGAGGCCGGGTCGGAGAGATGCTGGAGCGGGTTGGCCTGGCTGCCGACATGATGGGCCGTTATCCCCACGAATTCAGCGGCGGCCAGTGCCAGCGGATCGGCATTGCACGCGCCATGATCCTCGGCCCCGAGCTCCTGATCTGCGATGAGCCCGTCAGTTCGCTGGACGTCTCCATCCAGGGACAGATCGTCAACCTGTTGCTCGAACTGCAGCGCGACGTCGGCACCGCGATGCTGTTCATCAGCCACAACCTCGCCGTCGTGAGACACGTGAGTCATCGAATCCTGGTGATGTATTCGGGCAGGCTGGTGGAGATCGCTCCGCGCGATGCATTGTTCGCCACGCCCGTCCATCCTTACACCAGAGCACTATTGGCGGCCGTGGCGGCGATGCCGCCGCAGCATGGTGCTGCCGAGCCCTTCGGCACGCCGTCGGTTGCCGGACCGCCGATCGCCCACGCACCACTGCGCATCGAACCTGCCGCGTCGCCGCCGAGGGCTGATGTCGGCTGTGCGTTTCGCGATCGCTGCGCCTATGCAGTGGGAATTTGCGGAACGACGGTTCGGCTCGAGGAAGTTGCGGCAGGACATTGGGTTGCCTGCCACCGCTCGAAGGAATTCACGGCTTCGCCGCGTCCGCCCAAGG
>DASWEO010000208.1:0-11644 GCA_036394715.1 Steroidobacteraceae bacterium | reverse complement strand
GAGTCCACCGGCACCGCTCTCAACGAAAGCGGCCGCGAATTGGAGCTTAGAGTCAACGCGGCGCTGCGCACCAGCCGGCACGTCCTGCCGGTGCTGGACGGCGAATTCTCGGCGATGGCGACGGAGCTGCAGTCAACCAATCTACACGCGGCGACCCAGCTGCGGCTGGTGATGATGTCGGGTCTGGCCATCGCGATCGGCCTGGTGGTGCTGGTGACGGTACTGCTCAGCGCGCGGCAGCGGCAGGAAAGCAGCCTGCGCCAAGCACGGCAGCAGACCATGGATATTCTGCGCACGGTCAAGGACGGATTGTTCCTGCTCGATTCGAATCTAGAGATCGGATCGGCTTATTCCAGCGCATTGGAAACCCTGTTCCAGCGCAAGGATTTCGCCGGTCTTCCCTTTGAAGATCTGCTCAGGCACATCGTGTCGGAGCGGACCCTGGCGACCGCCCTCAAGTTCGTCAAAATCCTTTGGGCCGAGCGCACCAACGAGAAGCTGGTCAAGACCATCAATCCACTGGGCGAAGTGGAGGTGCATCTGGACGCCGGCAGCGGCAAATTCGACACCCGCTATCTGCAGTTCGATTTTCACCGGGTGCGCGTCGACGGAGAGATGACCAATGTGCTGGTGTCCGTTTCGGACGTGACCACCCGGGTGGAACTCGCGAACGAACTGCAAGCCTCTCAGAACCAAGCTCAGGGTCAGGTCGATACCCTGTTGGGTATTCTGCACATCGATCCGGCGCAGCTGACATCGTTCCTGAACGACTCCAACGCCGCCATGAGAATGATCAACGCGGTGCTGCGCGAGCCCACCCGGGAAGAAGGTGTATTTCGCAAGAAGCTCGACACGCTGTTCCGGCAGGTACACTCGGTCAAGGGGGAGGCCGCGGCCTTGGGCATGTCCTCGATCGAAAGCCGCGCACACGCCTTCGAGGACGACTTGAAGGCGCTGCGGGAGAAACCGGCCCTGTCGGGGAACGACTTCCTGCCGCTCGTCATCAAACTCGACGATTTGCTGACGCATCTGCAGTCCGTCAGTGAGCTGGTGACGCGGCTGTCGCGCCTGCACAACCCGCAGCACGACGTGGTTCATACCATCACCGCGGTGCTGCAGGGGGAGAAGCCGAAGCTGCAAGGCGCCCACGGCGATTCCGGCGTCGAGGCGACGCTGCAGCAGCTCACCGCGCGCGTCGCCCGCGAAAACAACAAAGAAGCAACTCTGCAGTGCACCGGCCTCGATACAGTCCCCGAAGACTACCGCCGCGCGGTCAAGGACATCGGCGTTCAGGCGGTGCGCAATTCCATCGTGCACGGCATAGAGCCGCCGTCCGCGCGCGTGACCGCCGGGAAAGCCCGGCAGGGCTCGTTGCGCCTGTCATTCCAGGAGGCGGACACCGGCTACAAGCTCATCGTCGAAGATGACGGCCAAGGTCTATCGACCGAGCGCATCAAGGAAGCCGCACTGAAAAAAGGATTCATTACTCCCGAGAAGGCGCAGACCATGGACACGAAGCAGGTCTTCTCGCTGCTGTTCCAGCCTGGCTTCTCCACCATCGAGACGGCGACCAAGGATGCCGGACGGGGGGTGGGCATGAATCTGATAGCGGACCTCACCAATCAGATGGGCGGACGGGTTTCGGTCGCGACCAGCGCCGGCAAGTTCACCCGGCTGACCATGACGCTGCCGCGCGCCGCCAAGCAAGCGGATGATACGGAGGCGGCGTGACGCCATGGATGAAGAGGCCAAACCTTCGTTGAAGCTCATGATTGTCGATGATTCGAACATCATTCGCCGCCGCATCGAGCGCTCGCAGCAAATCGCCCGCCTCGAGGTGGTGGGCGCCGCGAGCAACGGGCGCGAAGCCGTGGAACTGTTTCGCCGCACGCAACCCGACGTCGTGACCATGGACCTGACCATGCCCGAGATGGACGGGGTCCAGTGCGTGCAAGAGCTGGTGGCGATCAATTCCAAGGTGCTGATCCTGGTCGTCTCCGCGCTCGCGGACAAAGCAACGGCAGTGGATGCCATCGAGAAGGGAGCGAACGGCTTTCTCTGCAAACCGTTCACGGATCGCCAGCTCAATGACGCGCTGGAAGAGTTGCTGTCGGAGGCATGATGATCAAAGAAGCCGAAATCCGCACATTCATCGAGGGCGCGACGAACTACTTCGAGGTTTCGGCGCAGCAGTCGGCCACCGTCGGATCGCCCTATCTCGTGACGGACGGAAACCCCGGCGCCTACGAATACACGGGCGTCATCGGAATTTCGGGGGCCCGCAAGGGCATCGTCTACTTTACCGCTCCGCGCGGCATGCTCACGGTACTGCTGATGCGCATGCAGGAAACCGACACCAGCGATGAGAACATCAAGGATCTCGTCGGCGAAGTGGCGAACACGATTTCAGGCAATGCACGCCGCGATTTCGGCAAGAATTTCGTCATCTCGGTGCCGGTGATCATCGCGCACGAAGTGGACAAGGTCACGGCGCCGCATAGCCGCTCCTACGTGATTCCCATCAATTGGCGGACCCACTCAGCCAAGCTCGTGGTCTGCCTGGAATAGTCCGCGAAACTTTGTCCTGCCGGGCCCTTCGCTAATGCGCGGGCGCGTATGCGTCCAGCCACCCGACGATGTTGGCCACGGTATCGCGATAGAACCGTTCGTACAGGCCCCGCGACACGTAGCCTATGTGCGGGGTGGCGAGAAGCCGATCGATACGCCGATAGGGATGGTCCGGCGGGAGGGGTTCCATGTCGAAGACATCGACAGCCGCTCCGGCAATCTGGCCGTTGGCCAGAGCTTCGACCAGCGCCGCCTCCACGACGATCGGTCCGCGCGAGGTATTGACCAGGCGAGCCGATGGCTTCATCAGTTCAAATTCGGGTGCGCCGATCAAGCCATTGGTGCGGGCGCTCAGCACCAGGTGAATGGAAACCACGTCGGCATCCCGCAACAGCTCCGCTTTGGAAACGAGCCGGGCGCCTGCGGCGGCGGCCGCCTGCGGCGTCAGGTTCTGGCTCCATGCGATCACATTCATGCCGAACGCAAAGCCCACCTTGGCGACTTGCGAACCCACGTTGCCCAATCCGATGATGCCGAGGGTCCTGTCCGCCAGGTCGTCGCCGACGGATCGTTGCCAGCCGCCGGCGCGCAGTGACGCGTTCTCAGAAACGATGTGCCGCGCGCTTGCAAGAATGAGCGCCCAGGTGAGTTCAACCGTGGGAGCGGACGTATACGATGTGTGAACCACCTTGATGCCTCGTGCCGCCGCGGCGTCGGTGTCGATCGAGGCGTTGCGCTTCGCCGTGGACGCAATCAGCTTGAGGTTCGGCAGCCGTTCGATGACGGCGCGACGCAAGGGAGTGCGCTCCCGCATGACACACACCACATCGAAGGGCAGCAAGCGCTCCACCAGGGCGTCGGCGTCCGCGAGATGGTCGTGGAATACGAGCACCTGCGCCCGTGGCGTAACGGGCGACCAATCGGCGAGCTTCAGGGCAACTCCTTGGTAGTCGTCGAGCACGGCAATTTTCACGGCGTTCGAATTTGCGTTCATGATCTTCATCTACAATAGCGTATATTTTGACACTCTGAAAACCCTAGGCTGGTTATCCACAAGCGCCTGCGCAAGCATCGGTGGCGTCCCCACGCACCTCCCGCAACGGCAATAACAAGATAATCCAGCTTCGTGCGACCGTGATGCCTCAACCCTTGGAGAGCGGACGATGACCTTGACCCGGACTATTAAACTAAGCCTTATCTTGGCCATCGTTTGCGCCGTTCCGGCCTTCGCCGGCGCCGCCGATCTCCCCGCGACGCCCCGCTCGCCCGCGCAATACGATCAATTGGCACGCGCCGTGTTTGCGGAACTCGTCGGAATGAATACGACCCACGCCAAAGGCTCGGCGGAGGCAGCCGAGGCGCTGGCGGCGAGATTCAAGGCGGCCGGATTTCCGGAGGGCGACGTATCCGTCGGCGGACCGCGGCCGGACAAGATGAACATCGTGGTGCGCCTGCACGGGCGCGGCAAGGGGAAACCCGTTCTCTTCAATGCGCATCTCGACGTGGTCGAGGCCATCCGCGAGACCTGGAGCGTCGAACCGTTCGCGCTGACCGAGAAGGACGGCTTCTTTTACGGCCGAGGCACCATCGACATCAAGAACGAAGTCGCCATCCTGACCGCCAATCTGATCCGGCTCAAGAAGGAAGGGTTCAAACCCAATCGCGATGTCATCGTGGTCTTCAACACCGACGAGGAAGCGGGCGGCGATGCCAACGGCGTCGATTGGCTGCTGAAAAATCAACGGGCATTGGTCGATGCCGGACTCGTGATCAACCACGATGCGGGCGCCGGCGAGGTGCTGAACGGCGAGAGACTCTGGAACACCATTCAGACGGCTGAAAAGGTATATGCCACCTACTCGCTGACGGCCTACGGAACCGGCGGCCACAGCTCGCTGCCGCCGCGCGACAATGCCATTTTTCGGCTTTCGCGCGCGCTGACGCGCCTGGGCGATTACCAATTCCCGGTGCAGATCAGCGAAACCACGCGCGTTTATCTGCAGGCGGTGGCAGATCGCGTCGGCGGCGAGCGCGCGTCCGCGATCCGCGCCGTGCTCAAGGATCCGAGCGACGCCGCGGCCACGGATTCATTGCGCGATGTGCCGGTGATCAATGCGCAGCTCCACAGCACCTGTCCCGCTACCGTCGTGCAGGCGGGTCAAAGTGAGAGCGCGCTGCCCATTCGGGCGAAGGCAACCGTTCAGTGCCGCCTGCTCCCGGGTACCAGCCCTGAGGAAGCCATTGCGGCTCTGAGGCGCGTCATCGATGATCCGACGATTGAAATCGGGGTCATTTGGGCCCCCGTGGCCTCCGCGCCCGCCGTCCTCGACAAGGCCGTGCTGGCCAAGGTTGGGAAGGTCACCAATGAGATGTGGCCGGGAGTCAAAGTCGTGCCCGTGATGTCATCGGGTGCCTCCGACAATGTCTATTGGCGCGGCGCGGGACTTCCCTCCTTCGGTGTCAGCGGCACCTTCGTCGATGTGTCCGATCTGCGGGCCCATGGCAAGGACGAGCGCGTCGGTGTCGCGGAATTCTATCAGTCCCTCGAATTCAGCTATCGCCTGATCAAGATCCTTGCGGGGCCGTGACTGGATGAGCTCATCCGTCTATTGCGCGAGCGTCACGGCTGCATACAACACCGCGATGCCGAGCAGCGTCATGAGCGTGGTCAGGGCCTTTGGAAAGGCGCGGTGACTTGCAGGAATCAAATCGCTGGCACCGATGTACAGAAAGAATCCCGAAAAAAGCGCAAGAATGATTCCCAAGACATCAGGCTGGACTCGAAAGAAAAGGGTGGAAAAGATCCCCAAGCCGGGCGCAACCGCGTCGGCCAGCAACCACTGGAGCGCCCGGCGGCGGTTGCTGTCATTTCGCAGCACGACGTTCATCGTATTGACGCCGTCCGAGAAGTCGTGGGTTAGAACGGCGATGGCGACGACCGCGCCTACGGCGGCGGATGCTTGGAATGCCAAGCCGATGGCGATGCCGTCGAGAAGACTGTGCAGCGACAGGCTGCTCGCGAACAGCGTGGCCCGGTGCCGGGTGTTGGCCTCTGCGCGCACGCCGCGGGGCTGCGCGGCGAGTTGATCTCGAAAGCGCTGGCTCTGGAAAAGGAGCACACGATCGAGCAAGAGGTAGATGAGAAATCCCGCAGCGGCGCATGCAAACACCTTGGGTACGCCAAAGGTAGGCGCACCCAGTTCCAGCGCTTCCGGCAATAGATCGAAGAACGCCACGGCCACCACGGCCCCCGCACTGAAGCCCAGCACCCACTGCATCCGCGAGGCAAGGCGCAGCGCCAGCAGGCCGCCGGTGCAGGTGGTGCAAAACGCCGCGCCGGACAGCGCTAAGAGCAACATAGAGTACTCCGGAAATCAGCCACGGCAGGTATCGCACAATCCCTTGATCTCCAAGTCGTGCGCATCGGCGGTAAAGCCGGCCGCCTTGACCCGCTGAGCCAGCAATCGGGCGATCGCAGGATCGCCGAGTTCAGTTACTGCGCGGCAGGAGCGGCAGACCAGGAATTGAGCGGCGTGCAGGTGCTTCGGTGTCTCGCAGCCCAGGTAGGCGTTCAGGGTGTCGATACGGTGGATCAGTCCCGCACCCATCAGGAAGCTCAAAGCGCGGTACACCGTCGGGGGCGCGTCTTGACGGCCCTCCTTGCTCAGTCGACTTAAGATG
Source organism: Steroidobacteraceae bacterium (assembly GCA_036394715.1). Lineage (GTDB taxonomy): Bacteria > Pseudomonadota > Gammaproteobacteria > Steroidobacterales > Steroidobacteraceae > Bog-1198. The sequence continues at coordinate 5,395 of DASWEO010000208.1, read as the reverse complement.
TCGTAGGCCCCGATGGGCGCATGGCGCGTCCAAATGAGCTCGAGCACGTGCTTGCGGGTGGGGGTCAATCTCAGGCCGCGTTCGGTGCACACCTCGTCGGCCGTGCGCAGTGCTTTGGACACGCAGCGCCGGTGATCGTGCTTGCCGCGCGAGTCTGCAAAGCGGCTTGCCGCTGACTTCATGATTGCCATGCTGTAAGTGTCTCCTGCAAAGCAACGCGGATCATTTGACAATGACACTCGCGAGATACATCGCCCCCGCGCCGCCAAACGTCAGCGCAACGGTCAATAATTGAGGATGCAGATGATGGCTTTCCGGGATGAGATCGCTCGCGCTGAGATAAATGAAATAGCCGCCGAACAGGGCCAACGCAACGCCGAGCGTGCCCGGCGTCATAGCGTGAAAGTACGTTGGGGCAAGGCCGGCGGTCACGCACAGCGAGCTGATGAGGTACTCGCGCAGCCCGCGCCTGTCCTGACGCTCGCGCAATCCCTGCCTGGCGGCATCGGCGCTGTCCGAAAACTCATGGGCCAGCAAGGCCGCCGTGACGACGGCGCTCACCGCCGGGGATACGTGGTAGGACAACCCGATCGCCGCCCCGTTCAGGACGGCATGGCCGTAGTGTTTGCGCGTCGTGAGACGCTCCTCGCTGTCGGCCATCCAGAAAGATCCGAAACGATCCAGAAGCAGGGCGATCACGAATCCGAGCCCCACCAGGGGCAGCAATTCATTGGCGCCGTGCGCCGCAGGCCGGCACAGAACGGCTTGCGGCATGAAAATGAAAAAAGCGACGGCAATGACCGTACCGGCGCTGAAGCCCACTGCAAGATGCATACGGTCCGCGACGCGCCGGGCAAACACTCCGCCGGCAAAGTTAGCCAGGAACGCAGCGCACGCTACGATGATGAACTGAAGATATTGCACGCTCGTCCAAGGATTGACTGGCACGCCGCCACGCGCGTTGCCAGTTGTTCTCGCTGTAATACTATAACATAACACACCGTGCCTCATGATTCGCGTGGCGGTTGCTACATCCGCCGGCGCCCCCGGCCTGCCCGGAATCGCAGAATGCGGAACATTTGATCGTGTCGGAACCCGAGTGACCGACCTGAAACGGTCAGTCTCTCGACTCAAGGGTTTACCCGCGCTCGACTAGAGAGCAGGAAGTGATTTCGACAGGCCGAAAAAGAAGCCGCGACGAGGCCCGAATTGCGGGGCGCCGACGCCGACGCCGGTGCCGTTGCGGATCTGGTATTCCTTGTCGAAGAGGTTGATGACATCGAATCGTGCGGTCAGCGTGCCCGCGCCCGGAATGGTGAACAGGTGCGTGATGCCGGTATTGACCTGCGTATAGGAAGGCAGATGATCGCCGTTCGGTATGCTGGTGCCGCCGTAGGGGGTGGTGACTCCGGGGGGCAGCGGGAGACTCGCGCGGAGCCCCGCGCCGACGAGGAAGTCTGCGCTGAAGCGCGTGTCGTGCCACTGGTATGACACTCCGCCGGAAGCGGTCCGCTGTTGCTCATGGTCCAAATGAATGTAGTTGGAGGCGACATACGCGATCTCACTAGGCGCGAAGTTGAACTGCGCCGAGGTGAAATCCTTGCCTTTGGCGCTTTGCGCGGCGAAGTTGAAATACGCGGTGAAGTTCTCCAACGTGTAGTTCGCCGAGAATTCGACGCCGTACTGCTTGCCATAGCGGTAGTTGAAGGGCGTGAGGATGATAGGCGCCCCGAACTGCCCCTCGTCGATCAGGTTGACCGATTGCTTATAGTAAGTATCGACGCCCAGGGTCAGCGCACGAAGCACTTTCTGCTGGACACCCAGGTCGTAGTAGTTCGCCTTTTCCGCCGACGGTGAATCAGCGACGGGTGAGTTCGGCGGGGAGGTGGTGTTCTGAAACAAGGCGATGTCCTTGCCCCCCACCAGCTCGAAAGGCGGCGGCGAGAGGTAGCGCGCATAGCCGCCATGCACCGTCGTATCGGGAAGCGCCTGCCATACCAGGTTGACGCGCGGGCTCACCTGGTGCGCGCTCGTAAAGGCGTTGAACCGGTCGAACCGTGCGCCGTAGTTGATGGTGAATGTGGGGATGAGCTTCCACTCGTCCTGCAGATAAAGGCTCTCGATCCATTCGGTCTTGGCGTTGTTGTCGATGATGGCGGTGGGCACGTCGCTCAAGGGTGCGCCGGTGGCGTCCGTCAGCAGGACTTGGGACGTGGTGTCGCTGACCGAGTGATCCGACTGGACGAAAACGCCCGCGCGGACCGTGTGGCTGTCATCGAGCCGGTACGCGGCGTCGCTTTGCAGAGCGTAGGCCATGTTCTGCTTGAACGCGTCCTGCGCGACGCCGGTGTAGAGCAGGTCGCCCAAGGGATCCGGTTTGAAGGTCAGGCTGGAATATCGAGCCGTGAACGAAGTCTGAACGTCGAGCGCGCCGGCGGAATGTTGCCAGCTCAAGGCGGCAAACTGCGTCACTTCGCGCTGATTTTCGTTGAGAGCCTCACTGGGATAGGCGGATACGCCGTTGACGGTCAGGCCGAGTGAGGGTTGCAGGCCGGTTTGATTCGGGATCTGAAATTTGCCCACTGAACTCCCGATCATGAGCGCCACCCGGTTCTCGTCATCCAAGATGTCCTCGAAATAGCCGAACCCATGATATTGCGTGGTGTGGTCGTGAATCGGGTTCGAGCGGCCGTCGGGCGACTCGATGCCGAGGTCGTTGCGCAGAAAGCTTCCGGTGACCAAGTAGCTGAACGATCCTGCGCCTCCGGCGTAGTTGAAACTCGGCTCGACGGTACCGTGGCTGCCCCCGTACAGAGACACCGCACCGCCGGGAGCCTGAAGCCCGTTCTTCGTCGTGATATCGATGATGCCGGCGGTGCGCAACCCGTACTCTGCGGGCAATGCACCGGTGACCACGCTCAGCGAGGAAATGAGGCGCGGATCCAAGGATTGGCCAAAGACGCTGATGCCCTCCGGCAGGATGATGCCGTTCAATCGATATTGAAGGCCGTTGTGCTCACCGCGAACGTGGAATTGACCGAATGAATCCTGAATGACATCGGGTGCCTGCAGGATCACCTGATTGAGCAGCGTGTTATCGCCGCCGGGAGTCGCCGCGATCGCCGCGGAATCGATGGTATAGGTGGATGCGCCGGTCTGGGTCTGGATATGTGAACGGCCTTCGTCCAAGTGCTGGGAGGTCACGACGATCTCCGGCAGGGGCGACATGTCTGCCGTCTCCGCGTCCGCCGCCGCCCGGGAACTCGTAATGATCAGGAAAATGATGGGCGCGGCAACGCTGGACGCTGCACCCCGCAGGGAAAAACTGGACATCTGGTAACTCCGAAATCGCTGAATGACGATGAGCCGCTGCCGATCACTCGGGCGGATCACTTCGCAAGGCTAAGATTCAGCTTAGGACGGGAGGGCCGCGGCTGCGCGGCCGAGGAACGGCGGCGTCTACGGCTACGAATCGCGGCTCAGGAACCACCAGCGATGTGGTGCGAACCAATAGAGGGATGTTGAACGAGTGACCGAAAGTCGGGGTGACGGCCTGGGCAAACACGGCACAAAGCGCGCACGGAGCATCTGCCACGCCGCCCGCATCGATTCTCAGCTCTGCTTGATCGGCAGGGGAGAAGTGACTCAGCTCGTGATTCACAGCACCCTGCTGCGCCGTCAGCAGCAGCAGCAAAAGACCCAGTGCTTTGTACACGTTTCTCATTCGGTCATATACGGTCGGAGAATCAGAACCGGGAAAGCTAACAGAATTGGACCCCGATTGCAGCTTTTGTCGCATCCGCACAACGATGTCAAGCCAGCTAGGCCACGCTTTCCGCGCTGTAGCGCGCCAGCAGTCCCGTGCGCACGGCGTGCCGATAGACTCGTCCGTAAAAATACGCGGCAAGCAATAGTTCGAGCCCGGCCACCAGCGCGCCCTGCAGCAGCAACATCCCCGGAAACGGCCGGTCGGCCAGCAATGCCCGCATTCCCTCGAACACATACGAAGGCGGCAGCGCACGCGACACCGATTGCATCCAGGGCGGCAGCACGGCCAGCGGGTAGAACACCGCGGCGAAGGGCGATAGAAGCGCCGGCAGGGGCCACAGCAGCCATTCGGACGCCGGACCCAGTCGCAGCACGATGGCGCTCCCGAAGATACCGAGCGAGATGCCGAACACGAACAGCACCGTGAGAAATGCGATCAACGGCAGGCCCATGGAAAAGAACTGCAGGTGAAAGATGCCGGTGGCCAGCAGCAACATCACGATGATCCCGACGGTGCTCGTGACCACGCTGGCGATCACGAGTCCGGTGATGTATTCGGCGATCGACAGGGGTGAGGCGAACAGATTCAGGAAATTGCGCGACCAAACATCCTCGAGAAACGCAGTGGTGACGCCCTGCATGATGCGGGTACAAAAATCCCACAACAGCACGCCGCCCAGCAGGGTGGGCACGAAATCCATGCCGCTGCCGCTCACGTTATTGAGATACCGTGTGATGAAACCCCACAGCACGATATCGATGGCCACCCAGGTCACCATGGGAAACAGGCGCACGGGGCTGCCGCGCATCAAATAGATCTGCCGCAGGACGATGCCGGCGATGGGGCGCAGCTTCATGTGGCCACATCCGCGACGGCCTTGAGCGGCTCGCGAGCCACTCGAATGAATAAATCCTCCAATGTCGCCGAGCCATGCTCCTGCGGCAGCGTTTGCGGATTGCCCTCCAGCAGCACCTTGCCGCGCGACAGGAACAACACGCGATCGCAAACCTCCTCCACCTCGTTCATGTTGTGCGAGGTCCACAGAATGCCGCACCGGTTCTCGGTGGCAAGCTTCTTGATCTTCGCCCGAATGAGCTGCGCCGCGGACGGATCCAAGGATGCAGTGGGTTCATCGAGCAGCAGCAGTTGCGGACGATTGATCAAGGCCTTGGCGAGAGCTGCCCGAGTCTGTTCGCCGGAGGATAGTAGGCCGCACTTGGTATGGCGCAGATGCGCGAGATCGAACTGGCGCAGCAATTCCTCAACGCGAATGCGCAATGAATCAACGCCGTACAGCAGTCCGAAAAATCGCAGATTCTCGATCACCGTCAAATTGCCGGGTAACGCCGCGTAGACGGCGGCAAAATTCGTCTTCGCCAGCGCCCGCGCGCGTTGTTTGGAGATATCGATCCCGTCGATTTCGACGCTGCCGGTGGTCGCGGCAAGCACGCCCAACACCATGTTGATCGTGGTGGTCTTGCCCGCCCCGTTGGGTCCCAGCAGGCCGACGATTTCCCCGCGGTTCACGGTAAACGACACGCCGTCGAGCGCAGTGACGCTGCCGTACACCTTATGCAACCCGGAGGCGCGAAGCGCCGGGCGATCCGTGGGCGTCTGCAAGACAGT
>DASWEO010000207.1:0-10880 GCA_036394715.1 Steroidobacteraceae bacterium | reverse complement strand
GAGCACGTCGTCGACCAGGCCGTAGGACACACGCTGCAAGGTGCTGCGCTGCTGACCGGCCGTGTTCGACCAGCCGGCGCGCGTCAGATCGACGATCGGCGCGACGCTCGAGCTCTTGCTGCCGCCGAAGTTTGAGCCTGAGTTGAAGCTCTGGCTGGAAAAACTCTGGCTGGCGAAGCTCAATCCCGAGCTCGAGCCGGAGTTCGAGCTCGTTGGGGTGCTGAGCGTGCCGATCCCGCCGGTGCCCCCCATCGCCGGCAAGAGCCCTTGGCCCAAGATATCGCGCACGGGACGCGGCACCGCTTCCGCGAAGTCCTGCATCATCATGCGCATCCCGAATTCTATTTCGCGCGAGCGCTTCAGCGACTCCTCGGTGCGCTCGGCCGAGATGCGCGCGGCCCGGTAAGTTCCGTAACCTAGAGCGGACATGATTCCGAGGATGAGCAATGCCACCAGGACTTCGATCAGGGTGAAGCCGGCGATCGCGTCTCGGGTTGGCTTGCGCTGACAGTTCATGGGTGCGTCGGCGTTGGCGCTGGCGTCTGGCCGTTGTCGTTCGGGGGGACCGGCGTCGAGCCGATGGGAGTGGCGCCGGGCGTGCCCGGCGCGGCCGTGTTGCCCGGCGGCGGCGCCAGGGTGCTGCCGACGGTCCAGTCCGCCGAATTGGAGCTGCCGGGTGTGGCGATCGCGCTCCCCAGAAATCCCGTGGATTCGGCCAGCGGATTGCCCTTGGTTTTGGCATCTCCGGCATAGACGCGCACCACCACGCGCTTCATGGTGGCGATGCTGGTATCGAAATAGCGGGTGTCGTAGTGCCAGGTCCGATTGGCGAAGTTGATTTCTCCGGTGTCGGTATTTTGCCCGAATTTGGTCAGATTCAAGCGGACCTCGGAGAGTCGATTGAGCGCCATCCACTGTGCGAGAGTTTTATCGCGCAAATAGCCGCTGGTCCGTGCGGTGCCGCTCACTGCGAGCATCAAGGCGGCAAGACCCATTGCGACGACCATCAAGGCGACCAGAACTTCGATCAGCGTGAAGCCTCGGCTGGGGTGAATATCGCGCGGACGTGGCCGAGTCACGTGCGCTTCCCCGGATGATCCGAACTCGAGCGAGTGATTTTGCCGAGGGCGTCTCCATCCACCGAAGCCCTCGACGCGGTGCCGTCCCGCAGCAGCGTCAGACGAAACGGCGTCCCTTCACCGCTCGCCGCAATGGCCAGCTGGGGCGTCGGCGCTGTATCGCTGGTCAGTTTCCGGTCCATGGGCTTGATCACGACGACCTGAGAATCGAGCTCGAGCTGGAAGCTCACGCCTTTGGGCAAGTCGCGGCGGCGAAATTCGTGTTCCTGATCGAGCGCCGTCCAGCGGTCGCGGCGCGAATCATAGACGACGAATTCATAGGCGGCCGGTTCGATCCGCATGCCGAAATCCCGGCCCTCCAGCAGCGCGCGCTCATGCAGCAGGCCGACCAAGCCCTCGATGCGCCGGCTCTCTTCGTCAAGTTGAGCGTCGCGTCCCGTGGTGCCGATCGACAGCACGGCGAGCGAGATGACGATGGCCATGATCACGACCACCACCAAGATCTCGACCAGCGTGAAGCCCTTGCTGCGCATGCTGAGGCACTGCCAAGCGCTCTGCCTACCTCTGTTCGAGCGTCGAGGTGCTGATGTCGGCGTCGTAGCCTTCACCGCCGGGCTTGCCGTCGCGGCCATACGTGGTGATCTCGTAATCACGGCCGTCGGCGCCCGGGCTCACGTATTGATACGTGTTGTTCCACGGATCCTTGGGCAGGGACCCCAAGTAGCCGCCCGACCGGTAGTTCGTGATCGTGGGGTCGACCGGCTGTTTGACCAGAGCCTGCAGTCCCTGCTCGGTGGTCGGGTATTTGAAGTTGTCCAGACGGTAGAGGTCCAGGGCCGTCTGAATCGCCCGAATATCGCTTTGCGCGCGGGTAACACGCGCCTTGTCGACATTTTCGAGAATTTTTGGCACCACGAGCGCACCGAGCACTGCGAGAATGACGACCACGACCATGATCTCGATAAGAGTAAAACCGCCTTGAGCGTTGCGCATGGTGACCTCGAAAATTCCTGGGATGATACCAAAATAGGGGACAACGATGCCTCGTGACGCCGCAAATCGCTTCGCAAACATCGCCGCCGCGCTACAGTGGGATCGCGGCCGATGGATTTGGTTGCTTATCATTCTTCTGGTGCTGGATGCGGTGTTGGGTCTTGGCGACAGCGTGGGTCAGCTCCTACGCTATGATCGCAGTGCTATTGCGGCCGGCGGATGGTGGCGGTTGCTCACAGCCCACATCGTGCATCTGGACATCCACCACTTGGCCCTGAACGAGCTGGGCTTGGTGCTCATGTGGTCGCTGTTCGCGCAGGACTATGATGCCGTGGAGTGGTGCGCGATCGTGTCGGCGGGTGCGTTGGCGATCAGTTCCGGCCTTTGGTGGCTGAGTCCGCGCGTCGCCTGGTATGTCGGCGCGTCCGGCGTTCTGCATTCGGTGATGGCCGCGGGCGCCGCGAAGCACCTTGCGGAGCGTTTCTGGGACCGTTGGATCCTGGTCACCGGCCTGTGCGCCAAGCTGGCATGGGAGCAGTGGGGCGGCGCGAGGGCGCCTTTGATCGTCGTCGACGCGCATCTGTATGGAGCCTGCTCCGGATTTGTCGTTGGGGCAGCACTGTCCGCAAGGACCGCTATAATTCGCCACCGCTCGAGCGGATAGAGGCTTGAACTCCATGTCACTTGCATTTGTTTTTCCGGGTCAAGGATCGCAGTCCATCGGCATGATGAGCGGGTTGGCGAAAATCTCCCCGACGATCGGGGCGACCTTTGCCGAAGCCTCGGCCGTACTCGGCTACGATCTTTGGCGGCGGTGCCAGGAAGGACCGCTCGAATTGCTCAATTCCACCGAGTGCACTCAGCCCGCGATGTTGACGGCCGGCGTCGCCACCTATCGACTGTGGCGCGAACGCGGCGGCGCTCAGCCTGAGATGATGGCGGGCCACAGTCTCGGCGAGTTCACGGCGCTGGTGGCCGCAAACACCTTGGATTTCAGAGCGGCGGTCGACTTGGTGAAGTATCGCGGTGAATTGATGCAGGCGGCCGTGCCGCCGGGTCAAGGCGCCATGGCCGCCATTCTGGGACTCGAGGACATCGATATCGACGAAGCGTGCCGCGAGGCCTCGCAGGGTGAGGTGGTGGAGGCGGTCAACTTCAACGCGCCCGGACAAGTCGTGATTGCGGGTGTTGCCACGGCGGTTGCGCGCGCCATCGAGATCGCCACCGCCAAGGGTGCGCGCCGAGCCTTGGCCTTAGCCGTAAGCGTGCCGGCGCACAGCTCCCTCATGCAGCCGGCGGCGGATCAATTGCGTGTGCGGCTCGAGAGCACCGCATTCACGCCGCTTTCGAGGGTTGCCGTGTATGGAGTCGATGTCAAAACGCATACCACCGCGGAAGGCATTCGCGCCGGGCTTGTCAAACAGCTGTATACGCCGGTGTATTGGGCGGCGACGGTGCGCACGATGGTCACGGCGGGCGCGACCCAGATCGTGGAATGCGGTCCGGGCAAGGTATTGACGGGCTTGAACCGGCGAGTGGACAAGAACCGCGATCTCAAGATGATGGCGCTGGAGGATCCGCTGAGCCTGGACGATGCGCTCGCGGCGGCGAAGCTCTAGTGACGGTCACGGTCTAAGTTTCGTGATGGTCACGACTAATTTGGGGATCTTATGCTGAATGGAGAGATTGCCTTGGTCACCGGCGCCACGCGCGGCATTGGCGCGGCCATCGCCGATCGCCTTGCCCGCGACGGCGCCCGAGTCATCGGAACCGCCACGACGGCGGACGGGGCCGCCCGGATCAGCGCGAGTCTGGCGGCGCAGGGCGGCCGCGGCGTGGTTTTGGACGTCGTCAAACCGGACTCGATCGAGGCGGTGCTCGACGACATCGAAGCCAAGGAAGGGGCCGTCGGCATCCTTTGCAACAATGCCGGGATCACGCGCGACACCTTGCTGTTGCGCATGAAGGAAGAGGATTGGGACGCCGTGCTGGATACGAATCTGGCCTCGGTATTCCGGCTGTCAAAGGCCGTTTTGCGCGGCATGATGAAGGCGCGCAAAGGTCGCATCGTCAGCATCACCTCGGTCGTGGGTCTGACCGGAAATCCCGGACAGGCCAACTATGCCGCCGCCAAGGCCGGAATCATCGGTTTCACGAAGTCGCTGGCTCGGGAGGTGGGCTCGCGCGGCATTACGGTGAATGCGATCGCGCCGGGCTTCATCGACACCGACATGACGCGAGCCTTGGCCGAGGCGCAGCGCGCCGCCTTGAACACCCAGATCCCCTTGGGGCGACTGGGCCAGCCGGCCGACGTCGCCGCGGCGGTGTCGTTCCTATGCTCTCCCGATGGCGCCTATATCACCGGCGAAACCTTGCATGTGAACGGCGGAATGTACATGCCCTAGGCGCTATGCGCCCTAATTCGTACGGGTTTGTCAATACGGACCCGGGAGAACAGAGGTCAAATATACGTTCCAGGTAGCCGCCGCCCCCATGTTCACATAAAATACGCGCCCGATACCCTAAGGCTGGTCGCGGGCTTTTGTCAGTTGAGTGCATACATAGCAATTCCGAGAGGACACCATAACGATGAGTACTGTTGAGCAGCAAGTTAAGAAGATCGTGGCCGAACAGCTGGGCGTGAAAGAAGAAGAAGTCACCAATGATGCATCGTTCGTCGACGATCTAGGCGCAGACTCGCTGGATACGGTCGAGCTGGTGATGGCGCTCGAGGAAGAATTCGAGACCGAAATTCCCGACGAGGACGCTGAGAAAATCACCACCGTTCAGCAGGCCATCGACTATATCAATTCGCACAAGGGCAAGGCCTGAACCCCCATTGGGTAGCGTGGCAATGCCCTGACGCTTGTGAAGGCAAGGCCACTATGCAAATCCTCGTGAGGAGCCGCGGTTGAGCAAACGACGCGTCGTTGTTACGGGTCTAGGAATCGTCTCGCCGGTCGGCAACGACGTGGCGGGCGCGTGGGCCACTATCCTCGCCGGCCGCAGCGGCATCGATGTGGTGGCGCGTTTCGATACCGCCAACTTTCCCACGCATTTCGGCGGCGAGATCCGCGCGCTGAATCTCGAACCCTACATGAGCACGAAGGACGCGCGCCGCATGGATGCGTTCATGCAGTACGGGGTCGTCGCCGGCGTGCAGGCCATGCGCGATTCGGGGTTGGTGGTCACCGAGGCCAATTCCGATCGCATCGGCGTGCTGATGGGTTCCGGAATGGGAGGACTCGAGTCGATCGAGCAGACCTACGAGAAGTATCTCGAGACTCACTCGCCGAAGAAAGTGTCGCCGTTTTTCATTCCGGCCAGCATCATCAATCTCGTGAGCGGGCACCTGTCGATCGCGTTCAAGATCACCGGGCCGAATCTCGCCGTCGCCACGGCCTGCACGACCTCGACCCACGCCGTGGGTTTGGCCATGCGGCTCATTCAGTACGGCGAAGCGGACGCGATGCTGGCCGGCGGCTCGGAAATGTCGACCTGCGTCACCGGCATGAGCGGCTTTGCCCAGGCCAAGGCGCTGTCACAGCGCAACGATGATCCCCAAGGCGCCAGCCGTCCCTGGGACAAGGATCGCGACGGTTTCGTCATGGGCGACGGCGCCGGGGCCATGATGCTCGAGGAGTACGATCAGGCAAAGGCCCGCGGGGCGAAGATCTATGCCGAGATCGTCGGGTTCGGCATGAGCGGCGATGCGTTCCATGTGACCGCTCCGCCCGAGAGCGGCGAGGGCGCGCGCAAGGCCATGGCCAAGGCTCTGGTCGATGCGCAGTTGAGTCCGGACCGAGTGCAATACGTCAATGCGCATGCCACCTCCACCGAGCTTGGCGATCGCGCGGAGACCACCGCGATCCGCCGCGCCTTCGGGCCGGCCGCCGACAAACTGGCCGTCAGTTCCACCAAATCGATGACCGGCCACTTGCTGGGCGCCGCCGGGGTCGTCGAAGCGATCTTTTGCGTGCTTGCGTTGCGCGATCAGGTCGCACCTCCGACCATCAATTTGCATACGCCGGGCGAGGGTTGCGATCTCGATTACGTTCCGAATACCGCGCGTCCGATGTCGATCGAATACGCCCTTTCCAATTCCTTTGGGTTCGGTGGCACCAACGGTTCGCTCATTTTCCGCCGATCTTGAGCCGCTGACTCTCATCGGGAAGTTTCCGGCGCAGTACCCGGGACTTCTCGAGAGCGGTGCCGGCATGGCGGCGGCACGCGGCGGCCGCTGCATCGACAGTCGGTTCGATATCCTCCCCATCGCCGTCGGCGAAGCCTTGAGGCTCGGCTCGGACGGCCGGTTGACCGGTCCTCACGCGGGTGCGCAGGGCTTTCTCGCCGCGCTCGAGGATTGGTGGACCGAGCTGCGCCTCCCCGAGACGGGATCCCCCCTGCCGTTCACCGGAGGCTGGCTGCTGTACTTGGGCTATGAGCTGGCTTCGGAAATCGAACCTCGCCTGCGGTTGCCGCCAGGCCCCGACCCCGTGGTCGCATTGGCGATCCGTGCGCCGGCGGCATGGATTCGCGACCGCGCGACCGGGCAGGCGTGGCTGGTGGCCGAACCCGGCTTCGAGGCCTTGCTCGACGAATTCGAGCATCGTGTCGCGGCATCGCTCGAGCCGGCGGGACCGAGCGGCGCCGCATTCCGCGTGGAAGAGGACGAGCCCGAGAGGTTTCTGGATTCCGTGCGCCGGGCCCTCGAGTACATCGCGGCCGGCGATGTGTATCAAGCCAATTTGTCGAGGGGTTGGCAGGGCAGGGCGGCCTCTCCGGTCGATCCCGTCAGCGTTTACCAGCGCCTGCGCACCACCAATCCCAGTCCGTTCGCGGCGCTGCTGCGATATGGCGATTTTGCCTGCTTGAGTTCCTCGCCCGAACGGCTGGTGTCCATCCGGGGGAGCACCGTCTCCACTCGCCCCATCGCCGGGACCAGGCCGCGCGGCGCCACGCCGGAAGCCGATGCGGCGCTGGTCCGATCTCTCCTCGACAATGAGAAGGAACGCGCCGAGCACGTGATGTTGATCGACCTGGAACGCAACGATCTGGGACGGGTGTGCGCCGGCGGATCGGTGCGCGTCGACGAGTACATGAGCGTAGAGACCTATGCTCACGTGCACCACATCGTGTCGAATGTGAGCGGCCGTTTGCGCAACGACGTGTCGCCCATCGGCGTGATCCGCGCGCTGTTTCCCGGCGGCACGATCACGGGGTGTCCCAAAGTTCGCTGCATGGAAATCATTTCGGAGCTCGAAGGAGTGGGCCGCGGCGCCTACACCGGTTCCATCGGCTACTTGAACCGCGACGGCAGCTGTGACCTCAATATCTTGATTCGTACCATCACCGCGCAGGGCGGACTGTTCAAGTTTCGCGCCGGCGCCGGAATCGTGGCGGATTCGAATCCCGCGCAGGAACTGGCCGAGACGCGCGCCAAGGCCGAGGGGCTGCTGCGCGCGCTGGCGAGTCCACGTTGAGCGCGTGGAGTTGAGTACGTGGAGTTGAGCGCCTGGATCAATGGCCGGAGAAGCGCGAGGATCGACTATCGCGATCGCGGGTTGCAGTATGGCGACGGCGTTTTCGAAACCATGCGGGTACACCGCGGCCGAGTCCGGCTCCTGGAGTATCACCTCGAACGGCTCGACCGGGGATGCCGGCAACTGAAGATCGCGGGCCCGCCGCTCCCCGGGCTGCGCCGCGAACTCGCACGAGCCGCCGCCCGGCGTTCGGAAGGCGTATTGAAACTGATCGTCACGCGCGGCCCCGGACCGCGCGGGTATCGGCCCACGGGCCGCGAACGATGTACGCGCATCCTCGCCCTGCACGCCTTGCCGAAGGCCGTTCTGACGGACGCACGGACACCGGCGCGGGTGCGGCTATGTACGACGCCGCTGGGCTCGAACCCTCGTCTTGCCGGCCTCAAAACCCTCAATCGTCTGGAATCGGTGCTCGCCCGCGCCGAATGGAGCGGCGCGCGCATTTGGGAGGGATTGATGCGGGACATGGATGAGAACATTGTCTGCGGTACGATGTCGAACTTGTTTCTCAGGCGTGGCTCCTCCCTGATGACGCCGCTGCTGGACCGTTGCGGCGTGGCGGGGGTCATGCGCCGCTGGATCCTGGAAACGGCGGACGAGCTCCGCCTGAACCCGGTGGAGCGCCGCATACGATGGCGAGACTTGAGCGAAGCCGAGGAGGTGTTCATGAGTAATGCCGTCGTGGGATTGAGATCGGTGGGAGTGATCGAGCGCGGCAGAGAGCGGCTGCGGCTCTCGGCGTTCGAGACGGCGAGCCGGCTCCGTCAGCGGTTGGATGCATTGTGAGACGCGGATGGCGCTACGCACTGATCGTCGGCGTGTTCCTGATGGCGTCGGGCGCCGCCGCCGTGGTCTGGTTCGGCATGCGCAGTCTCGATGAACCGGTGCGGCTCGCGGAGCCGCTGCGGTTCAAGGTGCCTTCGGGCGCGCGGTTTGCCCGGGTGGCGGCGGAGTTGGCGGCACAGGGCGTGATCGTCAACCCGCGGGCGTGGGTTTTCTATGCGCGCTGGTCGCATCTCGCGTCTGCGGTCAAAGCGGGAGAGTACGAAATTCAACCGGGAACGACGCCGCGTGAGCTGTTGACGAAAATGGTCAACGGTCAGGTGCTGCTGCATTCGTTCACCATCATTGACGGCTGGAGAGTCCAGGATATGCTTGCCGCCCTGCGTCGAAATCCCGACATCATTTCCACCCTGGGCGACGCGGCGCCGAATCTCATGGACAAGCTTGGGCTCCCGGGCGTCGATCCCGAAGGTCAATTCCTGCCCGAGACCTATCGCTTTATCGCGAACACCACCGATATCGATCTGCTGCGCCAAGCGCACGCCGCGCTCACGAAAGAGCTGGACGCAGCTTGGATGGCCCGGGACCCGGAGTTGCCGCTGCGCGACTCCCATGAGTTGTTGATCATGGCCTCGATCGTCGAAAAGGAGAGCGGCTTGCCGCAAGAACTCGGGCTCATCGCCGGGTTGTACCTGCATCGCTTACAGATAGGCATGCGGCTGCAGGCCGATCCCACGGTGATCTATGGGATGGGGGACCGGTACGAGGGCGACATACGAACCGTGGACCTGCGCACCGATGGACCATACAACACCTACACCCGCGTCGGGCTGCCGCCCACGCCCATTGCCTTGGCCGGCGCCGCGGCAATTCGCGCGACCGCACGCCCGCAGAAAACCGACGCGATTTATCTCGTGGCCTCGCCCAAGGGCGACGGCAGTCATGTGTTTTCACCTACGCTGGAGAAGCACAACGCGGCCGTCGCGTCCTATCTCACGCATCAGCGGCAGAAGGCGGCGGGGGTCAAGTGAGCACGATTCCGGGGCGATTCTTGACCATCGAGGGAATCGAGGGAGTCGGCAAATCGACGCAGGTGGCGCGTCTGTCCGAAGGCTTCAACGAGCGCGGGATCGCGCACGTGGTGACGCGTGAGCCCGGGGGCACGCCGCTGGCCGAGAGAATCCGCGAGATCGTGTTGTCATTAGATAACGCGCGTGGCGAATCCATGCCACCAACGGCCGAGCTGCTGCTCATGTTCGCGGCGCGAGCGGTGCATTTGACCAACTTCGTGGAACCGAACCTGCGCGCCGGGCGGTGGGTGGTGTGCGATCGCTTCATCGATGCCACCTATGCCTATCAGGGAGGCGGCCGCCGCTTGAACGTCGAGCACATCCGCCAGCTGGAAACCATGGTGGTGGGAGCCCGGCGTCCTGATCTCACCGTGTTGCTGGATGCGCCGGTGGGACAGGCGCTCGAGCGTGTGCGCCGGCGCAATGCCGGCTCGGCGGATCGCTTTGAAAGCGAACGCGCCGAATTTTTTGAGCGCGTGCGGGACGCCTATCGCGCACGCGCAGCCGCCGAGCCCACCCGGATTGCCGTGGTCGATGCGAGCCAATCCGTCGATCGCGTGGCGTCGCAGATCCTCGAACTGCTCGTGGCGCGATCATGGATTTCTTGAGCGCCGATTCCCTGCCGTGGCTCGAAGGCGCACGGCAGCGCCTGCGCGCCTCGCTCGCCGCGCAGCGACTGCCGCATTCGCTGTTGCTGCTGTCGACGCCCGGACTCGGCGCGGAGCAACTGGCGAATTGGATCAGCGCTCTGGTCTTGTGCGAGTCCCTTGGGTCCCGGCCGTGCGGTGTGTGCGCATCCTGTCTGTTGCTTCGATCGGACAGTCATCCGGATTCCTACATCGTACGTCTGGAAGAGGACGCGCAGCAGATCAAGGTCGACCAGGTGCGCGGTCTGATCGAGTCCTTGTCCCTCAAGAGCTACCGCGGCGGTTACAAGGTCGGCGTCATCGAGGGCGCCGAGGCGCTCAATGTCAACGGCGCCAACGCCTTCCTGAAGACGCTGGAAGAGCCCACCGCGAACACCGTGCTGATCATGATTGCGAGGCCGAGTCATCGCCTGCCGGCGACTATCGCCAGCCGCTGTTTGCGGCTGACCTTGATACCGCCCCCGGCGGAGGTCGCCGTTGCCTGGCTCGAGGCCCATGCGCGCGCTCATCCGAAGGCCGGCAGCGAAGCCGCCGCCCCTACAGCCGCCCCCGCAGCTGCGTCTGCGGACGCGCAATCCTGGGACGCGGCCTTGAGCCTCGCCGGCGGCGCGCCCCTGCTGGCCCTGGAGCTGAATTCACCGGAGATCGCGGCGCTCGATGAAGACATGCGGGAGTCGTTGAGACAGTTGGTCACGGGTTCCGTGGACGTGACCTTGCTCGCCGACCGCTGGATGAGATCCAATCCGGGGCTGCGCATCACCTGGC
>DASWEO010000206.1:0-6559 GCA_036394715.1 Steroidobacteraceae bacterium | reverse complement strand
CGATCCGAATCCGGTCGAACCCGCCGTGAGCCTGCCCCCGGGCGCCTGCGATGCGCATTGTCACGTCTTCGGGCCGGCGAGCAAATTTCCCTATGCGCCGGACCGGAGCTACACGCCTCCCGATGCCCCCGTCGAAAATCTCCGCAAGCTCCACGCCCGCCTCGGAGTGTCCCGCGCCGTCATCGTCCACGCCAGTTGCCATGGCACGGACATGGCGGTGACCTTGGACGCCATTGCCTCGAGTGGCGACACCTATCGAGGCGTCGCCTGTGTCGACGACAGGGTGACGGACCCTGAATTGCGGCGCCTCCACGAGGGCGGCATTCGTGGTATTCGTTTCAACTTCGTCAAGCACCTGGGCGGCGTCCCCGACCTCGACGTCTTCCATCGGCTGGTCGCACGCATCAAGCCGATGGGATGGCATGTCGTTCTGCATTTCGACGCCGAGGACATCATCACCCAAGCCGATCTGTTGCGCCGGATCGACGTGCCCTTCATCATCGACCACATGGGGCGCGTCAAGGCGGCCGACGGCCTCGGGCAACGTCCGTTTCAGCTATTGCTGGATCTTTACGGCAGCAACCCGCTGGCCTGGATCAAGGTCTGCGGCTCGGAACGCGTATCGGTGGGCAAGCGCCCGTTTCGAGACGCCGCGCCGTTCGCGCGTGCCCTGATCGGGGTGGATTCGCAGCGCATTCTCTGGGGCACGGACTGGCCGCACCCGAACATCACCAAGGACATGCCCAATGACGGCGAGCTCGTGGATCTGTTTGCGGAAATCTGCCCGGATCCCGCGATGCGCCAGCGCATCCTGGTGGACAACCCAACGCGTATGTACTGGGCTCAATGATCACCCCAGTTCAGAAGATCGGACTCGGTTCCGGACCGGCACGCGTTTCCGCGGGAACGTCGTGTCATCCACTGGGTGAACGATCAGGCGTTTCCGCGGAAACGCTGCTGCGCCATCCACTGGTGGGTCATTCTCGCGTTTCCGCGGAAACGTGCCTCATCACGGCGAGGGTTTCCAAATGATCATCGATTGCCACGGTCACTACACTACCGCACCGGCGGGGCTGCAGACCTTTCGCGAGGACCAGATCGCGGGATTCAAAGGCGGCATCGACGTCCCGCTGTCCGCCTTGCCCAAGATCAGCGACGACCAGATTCGCGACAGTCTGGAGAACGCGCAGCTGAAACTGCAGCGCGCCCGCGGCACGGACTTGACGATTTTCTCGCCGCGCGCATCCGCGATGGCGCACCACATCGGCAATGAAACCACCAGCCGGCGCTGGACTGAAGGCTGCAATGACTTGATCCATCGCGTGGTTTCGCTCTATCCCGACAACTTCATCGGCGTCTGTCAATTGCCTCAATCCCCGGGGGCGCCGCCCGAGAACAGCGCGGCCGAGCTCGAACGCTGCGTCAAGGAGCTGGGATTCATCGGCTGCAATCTGAATCCGGATCCTTCCGGGGGCCATTGGACCTCGCCGCCGCTGACCGATCGGCATTGGTATCCCCTGTACGAGAAAATGGTGGAACTCGACGTACCCGCCATGGTGCATGTGAGTTCCTCCTGCAACCCGAACTTCCATGCCACCGGCGCGCACTACATCAACGCAGATACCACCGCCTTCATGCAATTTCTGACCAGCGACTTGTTCGCCGACTTTCCGCGCCTAAGATTCATCATCCCGCACGGCGGCGGGGCGGTTCCCTATCACTG
The DNA here is from genome assembly GCA_036394715.1 of Steroidobacteraceae bacterium. Classification (GTDB taxonomy): domain Bacteria; phylum Pseudomonadota; class Gammaproteobacteria; order Steroidobacterales; family Steroidobacteraceae; genus Bog-1198. Next base: position 4,836 of record DASWEO010000206.1, on the reverse strand, counting down.
GGGCCGGTATCGGGGGCTGGCCCAGGACTTGAAGCGGCCGCGGCTCGCTGACTATTTGCTCAAGAACGTGTTCTTCGATACCTGCGTTTATCACCTGCCGGGCATCGAGCTCTTGCTCAAGGTCATCCCGGTCGACAACATCATTTTCGGCTCGGAGATGGTGGGCGCGGTGCGCGGCATCGACCCCGAGACGGGACAGTATTTCGACGACACCAAGCGCTACGTGGATGCGCTCGGCTTGAGCGACGCCGACCGGCACAAGATATTCGAAGGCAATGCCCGCCGGGTGTTTCCGCGGCTCGATGCCAGGCTCAAGGGGTAGTGCACATCGAACGGGCCGGCTAAGGAACGATGCCGAAGCGTTCGAACTTTTCGGCAACCTGCGGTGCAATTTGCCTGGCGGCCTCGAGGTCGGTTTCGCTTTCCTTCTTGTTATTCTTGCGTGATTCGGCGACCGCCCGTGCATACAACGCGCGCGCATTCTTGGGCATTATCTCGAGCGCATCGTTGAAATCGGCAATCGCCTTGTCGTAGTCGCCTTGGCGCAGACGCACCAAGCCGCGGCTCACGAACAAGAACGCGTAGTTCTCGTTCTTTTTGTCCGCCCGGCGCATCGCCGTGTTGCAGTCGCGGAGCGCGGTGGGCAAGTCTTGGTTCTGCAGGGCGCTGCTCAAGCAACGTCCGGCCGTGGCCCTCAGCATGCGCGAATCCTCAGGGTGGTATTGCATCCATAGTGAGAATTGCTCGATCGCCGCGGGCAATCGGTCCATCCGCTCATAGAGTTCTGCCAGCATGAGGCGCAGGTCCGCTTGTTTCGGCGCCAACCGGTCCACGGCTTCCAGATCCGCGATCGCCCCGGGCGTATCTTGCTTCGCGAGCTTGATTTCGGCGCGTGGAATGTAGGCGGGCAGGAAATCCTGCTTGAGCAGGAGCACGTGGTCATAGTCGGTCAGTGCAAGATCAGCCTGACCGCTCGCCCGATAGGCGTCGGCGCGCTGATAATAATATTCGGGCTCATTCGGCGACAGCTGGATCGCGGTCGAAAGATCAGACAACGCGGGGCCAAAGTCACGCCGCGCCGCCAGTGCCGAGCCGCGGCGCGCAAGCTCCGCGGCGCGCGGCGCGGATGCGTCGGAATTGTCGGCTTGCTTCGCTTCGCCGGCGGGCGCATTAGATTGGTCTTCGGGGCTACCCGGTGACGGGACCGCACGGTTCTGCGACAGATTGAATACCGGACCACCGTTATACGACAAGAAAAGCTTGTGCTCCTTATTCGCCACAAAAATTCGATGCGATACGAAAAAATCCGCGCCTACCAGCATGTCGGCGTTGTCCACTCCGATATCGGCGATACGCAGCTTGGTATTCTTGATTTCCTCTCCGTCGCCTATCTTGAAGCTTGCAAATGGCGCGATGTATTGCTTGGTCACCCCGCGGCCGATTCCGCTGGTGTACCCCGAGGCAACTACACCCGGCGAGTCAGGTTTCACACCCGCGCGCTCGGCGGCCTTGAGCGAGAGCAGCGACGTGAAGGCGCCGGAATCGAATTCCACGCGAATTTGCTTGTCATTCACATAGGCAACGCCAATGGTATTGGGGTGCCAGGGGTCGATGCGGTCGATCGGCATGGACGAATAAGCCTGTCCCGGCGCCAGCCAATACGCGAGGAGTGTATGGTCGCAATCTTCCGTGCGAAATAGGCGAATCACGCCCGTAGCCAGGTCGTATTCGACATCGAATTGTTCCAGAAGATTCTGGCCGAGCAGTCCCGCGGTGCCGACATCGCTGCCGCCCACCAGAAACTCGCGGTTCTTGAGGATGATGCCGACTATCGAGAATTCCTTGACCGTGGCCACGCGAACGTCCGCGGCACCGCCGATCCCGATTACCCTTAGTCCGAGCGGCGCATCCGTCGTTTTGAGGTTGTACTCCGCAGCCGTGGCGGAACTGATCATGCTGTAAAACGCGCCGCTGTCCAAAATGAACTTGGCATCCCTATTGTTGATCTTCACGTCGATCGTGGGACGCAAGCTGTTCATCGTGATCGGCAGCTCGACCACTTTGGCAATTTTACATTTCTTTTCAGCCCCAAGGCTCGAGGGTGCGCCAAGACATGCCCCGCAACCGATCAGCACGGCAATGAGCCGGATCGGCGGCGAAGGCATCAGCGCAACGCCGGCGCTGCGCCGTAGACGATCTTGCCGCCGACCATGGTCGTGACCACGCGCGTCTTGCCGATGGTCTCGAGCGGGACCGCAAAAATGTCCTGCGACAGGACGGCGAGGTCCGCTAGCTTGCCCACTTCCAGAGTACCGACCTCCTTGTCGGAAAAAGCGGCGAACGCGGAACCTTGCGTGTAGGCGCGAACCGCATCGGCCACGCCGATGCGCTCGTCGGGTACGTAGATCGCGCCGGTGACACGGGCGCCGCCTTGACCGGCTCCGTCGAGCGGCCCGCCGGCGATATTGGCCGTATCGGTGGACTTCCACACCTGCCGCGTGACGGTCTGTTGAATCGACACGAATGGGTCGGGGGGCCAGGTGCACGGCCAGTCGCTGCTGAAGGCGAGCACGGCGCCGCTTGCCTGCAGCGAGCGCCATCGATCGGACGGCACTTCATCGGCCGGATCGAAGTTGCCGCCATCATCGCCGCAGCAGAACGAGGGCTGCATATCGGCGATCACCGATAGCCGGGCGAAGCGCGGCAGGTCGACGGCATCCACCAGGTCCGCGTGCTCGACGCGCAGCCGGCGGTCGCGCGGCCCGTGCGCCTGTTCCAGACGCTCGTAAGTATCCAGAATCATGTGCACCGAATCGGCTCGCAGGGCATGCGTCATGATTTGGTAGCCGCGCGCGTCGAGTTCCGTGACCAGAGTTTCGTAATCATGGGCGGTATAGACCAGGGGCGGAATCAGTCCGGTGCCGCCGTCCGCAAAGAATTTCACCAGGTTCGCCGACACCCACTCATCGTGGTATCGCTGTCGCGCCCGCTCCAGATCGGCGAGAAATTCCGGAGTCAAGTGGTGCTGCACGGCGACCGACCCGAAGCTCGTGCGTGTACGCACGGTGAGCGTACCGCGGTCGCGCAGAGCGCCGTAGAGCTCGATCTCGGCCAGATCGCCGGTGGCGTTGACGATGCTGGTGATACCCATGCTGTTCAAGTACCGGGTCGCTGCTTGAACCATGGCCAATTTATCCTCGAGCGGCACGCGGACGGCGACCGCGCGCGCGGCGAGCTGCATGGCGGCCTCGAGCAGGACACCGCTCGGGTGTCCGCTCGCGTCGCGAATCACGCCGCGTTCTTCGTCGCTGTCGGCGACCGGCCGGTCAGTGACACCGGCCATCTGCAGGGCGGCGGAGTTCAACCATACCGCATGCTCGGAGGTATTGTGGATCACGACCGGGCGGTCCGCCACGGCACGGTCCAGCAGCGCATGCGTCGGCGTCGACGGCGGCACGGTGCTGAAGTCCGCGCGACCGAATAGCACGGCGTCGTGCGGATGGGCCGCGGCATAGGCCTTCAAACGCTCGACCAGGAGTTCCGCCTTCTCCGGCGTGATGCTGGACTCCGGGGTGGACAGGTTCAACCCGTGCAGCGCGTACGCACCGTACAGCACGTGCGTGTGCGAATCGACGATGCCGGGAATGACGGTCTGTCCGTGCAAGTCGATCACCTGAGCGCGGCTGCTGCGATGTTTCAGGACGGCCGCATCCGTGCCGATGGCCTCGATACGCGTTCCGCTGACCGACACAGCCGAGGCCCAGGGTGCCCGGGGGTTGCCCGTGTAGATGTGACCGTGGATGAACAGTGTATCCGCAGCGAACGCATCGGCCTGCCGGCCCAACGCGAGCAGAATCGCGCAAACGCCTGCCACTGGACTCAGCTTCATGTACCTCTCCCGTTGCAGAGCACTAGATCTCCTCCAGCCATTGACGCAGCGCTAAAGAGACCGCATCCGGTCGTTCGATCGGCGCCATGTGACCGGCCCCATGGACTTCGAACAGCGTCGCATGCGGAATCCTGCGCCTCATGGTCTCGTGCTGCGACACCGGCGACCACGTATCCTCGCTGCCGCTGAGCAACAGAGTAGGCACGCCGATCGTGGGCAACACCGACAATGCTTCCGGCCTGTTCAACAGAGCGTTGATCTGACCGGCATACGAATCGGGGGTCGAGCGCTCGACCATCGCGATCAAACGCGGCATGAGTTCCACGGTTCGAGCGCTGCCGTGGGCCATCATCGGCGGCAGCCATTCGGCCGCGAGCGCCGACATGCCGCGCTCGTACGCCAGCCGCAGCAAGCGGCCGCGGCTCTGCGCTTCGCCGTCCCGAACCGTGTGTACGCCGGTGTTGAGCAGGGCGAGGCCGGATACCCGCCGAGGCGCCGAACGCACTACCTCGAGCGCAACCCGCCCACCCATGGAATGTCCAGCCACGGCGAAGCGCTCGGGAGCCATCGCCAACACATGCTCGGCCATGGCGGGTATCGATGAGAAGCCGCGAAACGAAATGATGCGGACACCCGCCGCATCCCCCAGGCGCTCCGGGATATCGGCCCAGACGGTTTCATCGCACAGGAGTCCGGACAGGAGCAGGAGCGGATGCTTCATATGGGATCGCTCGTGATTTGCCATCTCTCACTGTAGCATCGGCCACGGTCAATTCGCGCGGGGAGGGCGTCGCTTCAACACTTCCCCGCCGACGCCGCGGCATCCATGGCCAGCACCAGCGCGCCGAGCACGCCGGCCCGGTCGCCGAGCTCGGGGGCGACGACGTAGTGATCGCCGCCGTCGAGGCATTCGCTGCGATCGATGTAGCCTCCGAGCCAGTGGCTCA
>DASWEO010000205.1:0-11400 GCA_036394715.1 Steroidobacteraceae bacterium | reverse complement strand
TCGAGTTCCGCCGCAGGGTCGTCCAATAGAAGGCTCGGCTGCACCAGCGAGCCCTCCGGAAACAGCTTTAGCTGAGCCATCAGCAGCGCTGCCGCCAGCAGCTTTTGCTGCCCCCGAGATATTCGGTCTTTCACTCCCATCCCGTTCAGCCGAATGCTCAACTCGGCGCGGTGCGGCCCAACCTGAGTCGCGCCGGTCGCCTGATCGTGACTCCTGCTTTGTACAAGCGACTCGGCAAAGCTCAGGTCTCTGGCCCAGCCCCGCCGGTAGCTCAGCTGCAAATCCATACCCAGTAGATTGCGTCCGATGGCTGCCGCGGGCTCGAGCAGCTGAGCCACGTATCGAGCTCTCGCGTCTGTCAGGAGCTCACCGTACCGTAGAAGGTCGCCTTCCCAGGCGGCCACCGCGGCACGGGGCTGTCCAGATTTGAGCGCGGCGTTGCGTTGCTTCAAGGCTTGACGGTAACGCTGCCAGTGGGCCACGAATGTAGGTTCCACGTGAAACACACCCCAGTCCAGAAAGCGACGGCGCCGACTGGGACCTTCCTCGATTAGGCGGTGAATCTCCGGATCGATGATCTGCACCGGCAACGCCACCGCCAGTTCCGCCAACGATAATGCCTTCGCTCCGCCTATCCGGGCGTGAACGCCTGACGCCGATCCTTCCACGCCCACTGGGATTCGCCGATCCGCGGACTCGATCTCGCCGAACACGACGAACTGCTCGGAGCCATGCCTGATCAAATGCTCCAGCCGCCGCGTGCGAAACGATCGACCGCGGCCCAACACATAGATAGCTTCCAGCAAGCTGGTCTTACCCGAGGCGTTAGGCCCGCTGATCAGCGTGAATCGAGGATCCAGATCCAGTGCCGCCGACTGCAAGCAGCGGAAGTCCGTTACTTGCACCCGGCGAAGTGGCACGGCTCAAAGCCTCATCGGCATGACCACATAGCGCGCCGTAGCATTCCCGGGAGACCGAATGAGACAGCTGCTGTTGCTGTCAGTCAGGCCGAGTTCAACCTCTTGACCATCGATGGCGGCCAGGGCGTCCAGCAGATAATTCACGTTGAATCCGACCTCGAGATCGCTGCCGTCATAACCGACTTCGATCTCTTCCTCGGCTTCCTCTTGCTCCGGATTGTGCGCCTGGACCGTCACAACGCTCTTCTTCACGGTGACTCGAATCCCGCGGTATTTCTCATTGGAAAGGATCGCCGTCCGCTGTAACGCCTGACGCAGAATATCCCGATCCGCCCGAATGGCATTGGCCGGCGCAGCCGGGATAACACGAGAATACTCCGGGAAACGACCGTCAATGAGCTTCGAAGTGAAGCGAACGTCTCCGATCTGGGCGCGAACATGATTGGTTCCAATCGCCAGTTCCGCGACGCCCTCTTCGGTGAGCACCCTCTGCAGTTCCAAAACGCCTTTCCTCGGCACGATCACCTGCTGGGAGGTCTTCGCTTTCGCAGCCAGAGCCGTTTCGCACAGCGCCAGGCGATGGCCGTCGGTCGCCACCGCTCGCAGGAGTTGGCCATCGATCTCGAGCAGCATTCCGTTCAGGTAGTAGCGAACGTCCTGCTGTGCCATGGAAAAATGCGTCTTCTCCAGCAAACGCAACAGTTCCTTGCGTGGAACCTGCACCGTTTGCTGCGAATTGATGTCCTCGATGACCGGAAATTCCGTGGCCGGGAGAGTCGACAGGCTGAAACGGCTACGGCCCGCCTTGATCACCACCTTTTCCCCCTCGACAGCCAGCGATACCGAAACCTTCTCGGGCAAGGCGCGCAAAATATCCAGGAATTTGCGGCCAGGAACCGTGATATCACCGGCGTCTTGAACCACCACCTCGGTGGAAGCCACGAGCTCCACTTCCAGATCAGTGGCCGTAATCGACAACTGTCCCTGGCGCACGCCAAGCAGCACATTGGCCAGTACCGGCATGGTCTGGCGTCTTTCCACGACCCCGATTACGGCCTGTAAGGGGCTCAACAATTTCTCGCGCTCAGCCGTCAATTTCATGATCACACCCGTCCAACCAATCTTAGATTTAGATTCTTAAAAAGAGATTATTACTATGATTAATGAAGTCCCCACTCCCGGGTATAACTCCAAAAAAACATTAATAATCAATACCTTACTCTTGTAAAAACTACACCGCACTCCTGTCGGCAGAGGGCTTGGAAGCTGTCATCGAACTGTGGATATCTTTATCCACAGTCTCATCCACAGCTTCTCCTACCCTATCCAGCGAGGGTTCTCAACAGGTTCATATAGTCCTCGCCGATCCGCCGCTCCGTCTCCCGCAACTCCTTGACCCGCCTGCAGGCATGCAACACCGTCGTATGATCTCGGCCGCCAAAAGCGTCCCCGATCTCCGGCAGGCTGTGATTCGTCAGTTCCTTCGCCAGCGCCATCGCGACCTGGCGTGGCCGGGCGATGGAGCGGCTACGACGCTTCGACAGCAAGTCAGCAATTCTAATTTTGTAGTATTCCGCGACCGTCTTCTGAATATTTTCCACTGTCACCAGCTTTTCCTGGAGCGCCAAGAGATCGCGCAAGGCTTCCTTGACCAACTCCAGGGTGATGGGCCGCCCCGTAAAATTCGAGGTCGCCACCACTCTCCGCAATGCACCCTCGAGCTCGCGAACGTTGGAGCGAATGCGCTTCGCGATGAAGAACGCAACCTCCTCCGGCAAGTCGACCTGCGATATCGCGGCCTTGCTCATCAGAATCGCCACGCAGGTCTCGAGCTCCGGCGGCTCGATCGCCACCGTCAAACCCCAGCCGAACCTCGACTTCAACCGCTCTTCGAGCCCATCGACTTCCTTCGGGTACCGATCGCAGGTCAAGATCACCTGCTGCTGGCTTTCCAACAGCGCGTTGAAGGTGTGGAAGAACTCTTCCTGCGAACGCTCCTTTCCCGCAAAAAACTGGATATCGTCAATCATCAGTGCATCCAAGGATCGATAAGCCGTCTTGAACTCGTTGATGGTGTTGTGCTGCAGGGACTTCACCATATCGCTCACGAAGCGTTCGCTGTGAACGTAGGCGAGCCGCGCCTCAGAATTATTTTCCTTGATTCTGTTGGCGACCGCATGCATGAGGTGAGTCTTGCCGAGGCCGACGCCGCCATAAATGAACAACGGGTTGTAGGCTCGTCCAGGATTGCCGGCGACCTGAATCGCGGCCGCCTTGGCGAGCTGATTGCTCTTGCCCTCGACGAAACTGTCAAATGTGAAACCCGAATTGATCGGTCCGCCCAGCACCGAGGGTGCCAGCCTCCGGGCTCTGGCCGTCGAGCCGTTGGCCGCGGCGTGGCCGCCGTTGACCGCAACCACCGGCGCCGGGGCACCGGCCCGCGTGCCCACATCGAGCACCACCTCCGGGACGGGATCCTCGGCGAAAGCCCGAATGAGTTCCTTGATCCTTGGCAGCGAGTTCTGGCCCAGCCACTCAATGACATAGCGATTGGGCGCCAGGAGCTTGAGTTGGCCGTCTCGCTCGATTGCCTGAAGGGGCCGCACCCAGGTATTGAACAGCTGCTCCGGGAGTTCGCTCTCGAGCACTCGCAGACAGCGGTTCCATAGCGACTCCGGCAAGAGCGCTCTCCTAAAGATTCAGGGCAACGGGGCAAAGCAAACGAAAGGGCAGGGAGTCTAGCTCCAACTTGCTGATGCGTCTATTGACACATCCATCCTCGCTCAGTACCCTTGCCGCCTTTCGTAAATCTCCCAATCCATTGATTTGGCCCGTGGTTTTTGCCTGAGTTGCGCTATGAAACGTACTTTCAATCCCAGTAATCTGCATCGAGCCCGTACCCACGGTTTTCGCGCGCGCATGGCCACGAAGAGCGGTCGCCGATTGCTCGCCCGCCGCCGCGCCAAGGGTCGCAAGCTGCTCTGCCCGTAGACTCTTGGATCAGGCACTCTAACGACCCCCAAGTTTATCAAGAGGCTGACCTTCGAGCCGCGCAAGCGTTTACACCAGCCGGCCGAATTTCGCGAAGTAAAGCGGCGCGGCACGAAATTTGCCGATGCATATTTTAGTTTATCGGTTCTGGCCAATCATGAAACCTATCCTCGATTGGGTTTGAGTATAGCGACGCGAACCTTCGGCAGCGCCGTCGCACGCAATCGCATCAAACGCCTCACACGAGAGTCCTTTCGTTTGAACCAACACTCACTTCCGCCGGTCGATGTCACCGTCTCCGCGCGAGAAGCGGCGCGTCAGGCCAACTCGAGTGATCTGCGCGCCAGCCTCGACAAGCACTGGAAGTCGATTACGCAACGATGCTGACTTTTCGCCAAATCTTGTTGTGGATCATCCGCGGCTATCAGCTGGTGCTGAGCCCATGGTTCGGGCCGCGCTGCCGTTTCTATCCCAGCTGCTCCTGCTACACACATACCGCGATCGAACGATACGGAGCCTTCCGAGGGTCATGGCTTGGCCTCTGCCGTCTTCTACGCTGTCATCCCTTCAACAAGGGCGGCTACGACCCTGTGCCGGACAAGAGAATGATCAATGCCTAATTCACGCATGCTCCTTTGGGTTGCGCTCGCCGCGATCCTGTATCTCAACTACGAAGCGTGGATGCATGACTATCCGGCCACAGGCCAGCGCGACGCTGCCGGTCAATCCGCCGCCGGCGGGCCCGGCGCTGCCAGCAATCTCGGCGACTCTGTGCCCCAGGCCGCGAGCAGCGCGGCGCCCCCCTCGACCGCACCCTCGACCGCAACCACCTTAGGCAAGCCGCCGGCCCCCGCCGCGGAACCGTTTACGCCGCCGCCGGCCGGCGCGCCCGCGGCTGACGACTCCGCTTCACAGCCGGTGCATGTCAGCACCGATGTGTTCAACGTGGCGATCAATTTGAAAGGCGGCGAGCTCGATCAAGCCGATCTCTTGCAGTATCCGCTGCGTAAAGATGCGCCGAACATCCCGGTCCGACTTTTGAGCCGCGAGCCTCCCGATTCCTTGTATCTGCTGCAGACCGGTCTCATCGGCGCTGCCGGCGAAGCCGCGCCGACGCATCTTTCGACATGGAGTTCGGTGCAGAAAACCTTCGTGCTTTCCGCGGGCGCCAAGGAACTGCGGGTGCCGTTGACTTGGACGGATGGTCAGGGACTGACCGTGACGAAGACCTTCGTCTTCACACGCGGCCAGTATTCCATCGATCTGATTTACGATGTGCAGAACTCCGGCGCCGCGCCGCGCAAGCTGGCGTCGTATTCGCAATTCTTGCGTCACTGGGAACATCCATCGCGCTCCTATTTCGACGTCGAGACTTATTCCTTCAAAGGTCCGGCGGTCTTCGACGGCGCGAAATCCCATGACCTCAACGTGGAGAATGAGACCGACAGTAAGTTTTCCGAAACCATCACCAATGGTTGGCTGGCCTCGCTGCAGCATCAATTCGTGTCGGCAATCGTGCCGCCCGCCGATCAACCCTACCAGTACCGATTGCAAGTGCGCGACAAGGAATACCTGCTGAGCGCCACCGGTCCGGCGACCGAGGTGGCCGCGGGCGCCAAGGCGCAATTCCACGAGAAGCTGTTCGTCGGCCCCAAATTGCAGTCGCAGCTGGCGGCGACCGGCCCGCGCTTGGAGCGCACCGTCGACTTCGGTATTTTGACCGTGCTCGCGCAACCTTTGTTCGCAACGCTCAATTGGGTCCACGGCCTCGTCGGCAACTGGGGTTGGGCCATCATCATCGTCACGGCGCTGATCAAATTGCTGTTTTATCCCTTGAGCCAGGCGAGCGGCCGCTCGATGGCCAAAATGCGCACCGTCGCTCCGCGCATGAAACAAATCCAGGAAACCTTCAAGGACGATCGCGAAAAACTGGGCCGCGCCATGATGGAGCTGTACAAGAAGGAAAAAATAAACCCGCTCGCCGGTTGCTTGCCCATGCTGGTTCAGATCCCCTTTTTCATCTCCTTCTACCGGGTTCTGCTCGAGAGCGTGGAAATGCGCCAGGCGCCATTCCTGCTGTGGGTCAACGATCTCTCCTCGCGCGACCCGTTCTTCGTGCTGCCCTTGTTGATGGGCGCCGCAATGTTTGCGCAGTTCAAGCTGAATCCCGCGCCGCCCGATCCCATGCAGGCGAAAATCATGCAGTTCATGCCGCTGGTCATGACCGGCATGATGGCCTGGTTCCCGTGCGGCCTGGTCCTTTACTGGCTGACCAATACGCTGTTGACCATCGCGCAGCAGTGGCGCGTCAATCAAGTGGTCGAAGCCGAGGCCGCCAAGCCGCGGTCTTAGGAGCCTAGGCTGCCGTGGGTTCGCCGGACACCATTGCCGCCATCGCCAGCCCCGCGGGCCGGGGCGCGATTGGGGTCATTCGAGTGTCGGGTCCCCTGGTGCCGCAGATCGCAGCCGGCGTTCTCGGGAGCCTGCCCGCGCCGCGCCACGCACGGTTCTCGAGTTTTCTCGACGCGCAGGGCAGGAGCGTGGACGAAGGGCTGGCCTTGTACTTCCCGGCGCCCGCCTCGTACACCGGCGAGCACGTCTTGGAGCTGCACGGCCACGGCGGCGCACTCATCGTCGATATGGTATTGCAGCGCCTGCTCGAACTCGGCTGCCGCATGGCGCGTCCGGGCGAGTTCAGCGAACGCGCCTTCTTGAACGGCAAGATCGACATCGCACAAGCCGAAGCGATTGCCGACCTGATCGACGCGGGCACCACCGCCGCGGCCCGTGCGGCGGTACGCTCCCTGCAAGGCGAGTTCTCCGCGCGAATTGCCGATTTGAAATCGCGGATCACTTCCTTGAGGTCCTATGTCGAGGCGGCCATCGATTTTCCCGACGAGGAGATAGATTTCCTCTCGGACAATGCATTGCGCGAACGTCTCGATGCGGTCTTCGCCGCCTTCGAGTCGATCACGACGGCCGCGCGCCAAGGCGCGCTGCTGCGCGAAGGCCTCCACGTCGTGATCGCAGGCAAACCGAACGCCGGCAAATCCAGCCTGTTGAACCGACTGGCCGGGGATGAGGTCGCGATCGTCACCGACGTGCCGGGCACGACCCGCGACCTGCTGCGCCAGCAAGTGCATCTCGACGGCCTGCCCCTGAACCTGGTCGACACCGCGGGCCTCCGCGCCACCGTTGATGTGGTTGAGGTCGAAGGTGTCCGGCGCGCCCGAAACGAAATGGCACGAGCCGATCGCGTTCTGTACATCGTCGATGCGGGAAGCGCGGCGGATACCAGCCGCGTAGTGGGTGACACTCTTTCGCCAACGTGGTCCACAGACCTCGAACACTTACCGGCTGGCGTTCCCGTGACTCTGATCTTCAACAAGATCGATTTGACCGGCAGCCCGCCGCGGCTCGATGAGGCCGCCAGCCCGCCGCGCGTTTACTTGAGTGCTCGCACGGGTGCCGGCCTCGATCTCCTGCGGACTCACTTGAAGGCCGCGGTCGGATATCGCGAGACCGAATCCGGGGCGCTCGCAGCCCGGCGCCGGCATCTCGATGCGCTGAACCGCGCGCGCCGGCATGTGCAGAACGCGGCCGATACGCTGAGCACGACGCGGGCGTTCGAGTTGTTCGCCGAGGACTTGAGGCTCGCTCAGCACGCCTTAGGCGAAATCACCGGTGAATTCACCAGCGACGATTTGCTCGGCGAAATTTTCGGCAGCTTTTGTATCGGAAAGTAATGCAGCGAGCAAGTTATTGGGGGGCAGGACACCGGGCGATCCGAAGATCGCCGCGGCCGGTACTGACGCTCCGCTCAGACGCCTTGTTTGTGCTGCATCTCCGTCATGCGTTCCGTCATGTCGGTATCGGTCAATCGCGCGAGGCGCGCGCAGACGCCGAGAACCGCCAGGATGGCGACGGTGGCAACAGAAGTAATCACCGGAAAATGCCAGAACAGCCACACCATGGTGACTGCGGATAGGGCCAAAATCGCTAAAAGCGCGGCTACATTCGTCCGCGAGTGCGACGAGTCGATCATGCCAGCTTCCCCCCCGATCGATGCAACGAACTCCCGGATACCTTATACAGGGTGCGTTGTTAAACGACCATAAAGTAAAGACTCCAATGGCACAATCCGCAATTAGGGAAACTCTCAATCGGGGCTAACCCAGCATCGTCTCGCGCCGCCAATGCCGGGCGGTCAACACCATGAGCACCAGCGCGAGGGCGAGCGATGCCGCGGCCGACACCCACACGTCGAGCGCCGCGACGGTCTCGTCCTTGAGCACGCTGGTCATCAACAAATGCTGGCTCAGCGAGGGGATGAACATCAGAGAACTCTGGGTTTTCAACGAGTAAATGCTCGCAAAGGCGATCGGCAAGGTCGGCACGAGGAGGACGGTGGTGAGGTAGGTCTGAGCCTCACGATAACTGCGGGTGAATGAGGCGACGAAAGTCATGAGGGCGGCGCCCAGGGGCACGAAGGGCAGGCAAATCGCAAAGAAAATCAGCGCCGTGCGTGCGTTCAAGTTCGCGCTCATGCCGAGTCTTTCCAGCGGCACGAAGCGAAACACGCAGACGAATGCAGTAAGGCTCAAGGCCAGCGAGATGCACATGTAGGCGCAGGTGGCTAGAATCTTTCCGCCCACCAGGCTGGAGCGCGCCACCGGCAGGCTGAGCAGCGCCTCCAATGAACCTCGCTCCCGCTCCCCCGCGGTGGAATCAATGGCTAGATAGAGCCCGCCCATCAACACCGCGAACAACACGAAGTAGGTCATGAACCCCAGGACCACGACAGCCCGGCCGGTGGGTGTCGCCACATCGACGTCATTGACCGCCACCGGTACTGTGAGCAGCGGATTCACCCCTCTGGCCTGCAGCCGCAGTTGCGCAATGCTGCTGGCGTAGCCTCCCAGAATGCTTCTCGCGCGCTCCGCGCTCTTGCGCGTTTGCGAATCCGCGCTGTCCGCGACCAGCAGCACGGGGGCCGGTACGCCCAAGGTGAACCGCGCGCCGTATTCCTTGGGGATGATCAGCACGATCTGAGCGCGGCCGCCGCGGACGGCGGCCCGAGCCTCACTCTCCGACAGGTTCGCTTTGCTCAGCTTGATGCCGTGTGCTTCGAGATAGCGCGTAAGCCGGGGCGCGTTGTCGGCCCCCGATATCGTCAGCCGCAGCGGCTCGTCCGACTCGACCACGCTCTGATTGAGCATGCGCGATACCATGAGGCCGAACAGCAAGGGCCCGAACAAAGGTCCAAACAGCAATGCCGACAGCAGCGTGCGGCGATCGCGCAGGTTCTCCAGAAATTCTTTTCCAAAAACGGTGAGGAGCAAGCGCATTCAGCTCAACTCCCCGGTATCGCCCAACACTTGCAGAAATGCCTCTTCCAATGAAGCTGCGCCGCTCCGGTCCTGAATCGATTGCACCGTCGCGTCCGCCAGAACCTTGCCGTGCCCTATGATCACCACTCGGTCGCAGAGCGCGGCCACCTCCTGCATGACATGCGAGGAGAACAGCACGCAGCGCCCCTGGGCCTTGAGCTCGAGCAGCATGTCGCGCAAATTGCGGATGGCCATCACGTCCAGCCCGTTGGTGGGTTCATCGAGAACGATATTGCCGGGGTCGTGAACCAGAGCACGCGCCAGCGCCACCTTGATGCGCTGTCCCTGCGAGAAACCCTTGGCGCGGCGCTCGATGAAACTCTCCATGCCGAGGATGCGGGTGAGTTCGGCGGTGCGCGAGCGCAAACGGTCGCCGGCGATTCCCTGCAACGAACCGAAATAGTGGATGTTCTCGCGCGCGGTGAGATTGCCGTATAGACCCGCCGCGTGGGGCAGCACGCCCAAGTGCGCTCGGGCCTTCGAGGTCTCGCCGCGTATGTCGATGCCGTCGACGCTGGCCCTGCCGCTGTCCGGCGTCAGGACCCCGTACAGCATGCGCAAGCAGGTCGACTTGCCGGCGCCGTTGGCACCCAACAGGCCGGTGATTTCACCATCGCGCGCCACGAAGGACACGTCTCGGACGGCCTCGATGGCGCCGAAGCGCTTGCTCAAGTTCGCAGCCTCAATCACATCTAAGCGCCTTCGATCATGGTGCAGGACCTATCATGTTCACAAAAAAGGGCGCAGGGCTGTGGCGTTCGAGGCAGGCCGCATCGAGCTCGGCAGGCGCCGCTGCGTCCAGAAACTCCGCCATCAACCTCGGTACACAGCCGGTGGCGACCTGGCCGTGTCCCTCGCCGCTCAATATCAGGTGCCGATGGCGCGCAAGTCCGCGGGCCGCGCGTTCCGCATCGGCAGGCGGCGTCACGGGATCCGCCTCGCCCGACAGCAGCAATGTCGGGATATCGCTTTGCAAGGGGGCATGCAGATCGGCATCCACCGGTCCGCGCGGCCAGAGCCTGCAAATCTCCAGCAACGCATCCAGCTGATCCGTACCCTGGTAGGTTCGAGAAATCGCGGCCGGGTCGATGCCGGCGGCCGCGAAAAACGGCGCGTCTTCACTGCAGATCACGCTGTTCTGCATACCGCTCGCGAGCTGATCGCGGACTTGGCGAGCGGTCATGATGCTCAGCGCGGCGAGCGGCGCCAAGGCGCCTTGACTCGCCCGATGTATAAGTGCTGGCATCAATGAAGCCTGGGCGGCGCTATAGGAAAGGAATCTCAAGCTCGCGTCCAGCATGTTGCGGTTGAACTGGATCTTGAGCGGCAGGCTGCTGTCCGGATCATCGATGGTGATCATCGATTTCTGCGGCCCGAATTGGCGCCGCAGGCCATCGAGGTCCTGCCGCAACTCCGGGTAGGCAGCGCTGCAGTCCGGCGAAGCTCCGCAACGCTTCACGATGAGATCCAGAGCGCGCTCACCGTCCAGCGGGGTTTCAGGTCCTATGGCCTGCTCCGGGTAAGTCACTCCGTCCAAGATCACGGCGTGAACCGATGCCGGAAAGCGCCGCATATAGAGCTGCGCCACCCGCGTGCCATACGACGATCCATAGAGATCGATGGCCTGCACTTTGAGCGCGCGGCGAACCGCCTCGAGGTCGGCGACCGCCACGCTGCTCGTGTAGAAGCGCACCCGGTCGCCATACTTGCGCAGACACGCCAGGGTCGCCTGCCGCAGCGCCGGCATGAAGTCGTCCGTCGCCTGCCAGTCGTCCGGGTAATCGCAGGCGAGCGGCGCGGAATTCCCCGTGCCGCGCTGATCGACCAGCACGATATCGTGGTTTCGGTTCACCCGCGCAAACGCAGCGGCGTAGCTCGTGTACATCGCGGTGGCGCCTTGACCCGGACCGCCGGCCAACAGAAACAGCGGCGCCGCCTCGGCGCGCCGATTGAGCGCGGGCACCACCGCAACGCTCAAATCAATGGTCGCGCCACCCGGCTTTGTCCGATCCTCCGGCACTTTGAGCACGCCGCAACGCGCCGCGATCGACGCCAGCCGCTGCGGATGCTCGAGGCGGCACTCATGCAATGCGAGTTGG
>DASWEO010000204.1:0-3206 GCA_036394715.1 Steroidobacteraceae bacterium | reverse complement strand
GAATCCGCCCTGATCCCAAGCGCCGCAATCTCCCGCGCGAGCGCCTGCCCTTCTTCGTCGGCGAGCGCCGCGTCCTGCAGCCGTGACAGCAACGCCGCACCATCTGAACGCGTCGCGAGAAATTCCAGCTGACCGACAAGCGCCGTGAAATTGCGCCAGCCACGCTCGTGAGTCTCACCGTAGCCCTTGACTAGCTTCTGGGCGCGCGCCAACTCCACCGCCAATGAGTAGTGGTCCACGGCCAGCTCCTCGATCCGCCCGAGCCACTCCTCAATGCGGGCGTTCTCTTCCTGGAAGCGCAGAGTCGAGCGCCGCCAGCGTTTGAAGCCTCCCAATATGTGAAGCATCAGAAAGCCGCCAATGGTGCCGGTTCGAATCTGCTTTCCGCCGGTCCACAGGCGGAGCCAGCCGCTGAGGCGGGGTGAGCCGAGCAACCAACGGCCCAGCCCGGCGGGCAGCGTGCCGGCAATTTCCTCGACCCGCGGCTTCATGAACTCCGTGATTCCAAACAGCTGACCGGGATCCGCGCGGATTTCATCGCGCACTCGCACGAAGCGCGACGCGCGCGTCTTCAGATCGGCAACACGAATCGTGTCCTCGAAAGTCATCCATAGCGCGAGACTGCGCGCAGTGGCCTCGAGCAGCGCATATGAACTGGCGTCAGCCCACAACCGAGCCTCCAGCGCGACGATACGCTCCACGCGATCCAAGAAGAGCGCCGCGTATGCCGGATCCTGGTAGTCAATTGCCCGGCGCGCGCCTTCCAGCACAACCGGCTGCACGGCGGAGGGCAGACGTTTGACTCGATCGAGCAGAGGTTGCAAATTCGGCGTGCGCGCCTGTGCCGGTACCTCCTGCCGCAGCTTAAGTGTAGCCTTCCCGGTGAATCCGCTATCGCCACGCTGGGCCAGCCGACAGGCGTCCTCGAACGCGGCCAGATTTGCTTTGACGGCGATCCCGCTCTTGGTGATCGCGTCTTCGAAAGTCTGCTTGCGGAACGGCAGCACCCCGCTGCCGCACAGAGCACCGAGCAGAACGGAGCTGACGACGCTCTGATTGCGCTCGGCCGTCTCTTCCATGTCGAAAAGGACGAGGCGCTTCGCCTGGCTGCGCACCAGATCAACGAGCTGTTCCGTATCGACCGCGCCCTGCCCCATCGCGCTCTTCTCGCCGATGGCATAGGAACGGTGCGTGGAAGAGATGAGAGTGGTGCGGTCGGGTGTCACGAGCCCGCGTTGAGTGGCGCGGCCGGCCTCTGCGAGCTCGGAGGCCAACACGCAATCGACGTCCCCGGAGACCGGCATGAGCGCCATGACAGGCTCGCGCCCGGCCCGTTCGGCCGCAGCGCGCGGGAAGAATTCCAGGTAGTAAATCGTCGCGCCCGTCCGCTGTGCCACCCCGGGCACGGACGTGGACTGCGCTATGTAGGCTTCCGCCTCGGCAATCTCGATGAGCCAGTCGGCGAGCACTCCACCACCTTGCCCGCCCAGTGCCGCGATCGTCAGCTTGATCGGCCGCTCGGCCATGTCGAAGGCAGGTCCTACAGCGCGTAGCGCAAGCGATTGCGCTCGCTACGCCGCTGCAGAGCACCGATCACCGCGGCCCTGATCCCTCCGATCAGTCGATCCCAACGGGACGGGTTGTAAACCAGCTCAGCGCGGTAGAACGACGGACACAGCACGGCCGCATGCGCCACCTCGCCGCAGACACCGCAGCCGACGCAACTGTTGTCCACGTGCGCGACCGGATCGCTCCGCAGCGGATCGGGATTTTCCTTGACCGTCAGCGAGGGACAGCCGGAGAGACGAATGCACGAATGGTCGCCCGTGCAAGTGTCCGGATCGACGCCGAATCGCTCGCGCACGACTCGCTCGCCTTGCTGAATCGCCTTGGCTCTCAGCGGCCGCACGCGCCGCTGGCGATTGAGCGAGCACTCGCCTTCGGCGACGATGACTTTCGGGCCCCGAAATTCAGTACTCAACGCCTCGCGCAGCACCTTGAGCGTCCCGCGCATGTCGTAGGTGTCAGCCCGCTTCACCCACTTGACTCCAACGCCTTTTACGGCGTCGACGATCGAGTTGTTTCCCTGCCGGTGTACGTTGGCCGCCCGGGAAGACGGAATGTCCTGGCCGCCGGTCGCCGCCGAGTAGCCGTTGTCGATGATTACGGTGAGGTCGTCGTGTTTGTTGAACACGGCATTGCCGATACCGCTCGTCAGCCCGTTGTGCCAAAAACCGCCATCTCCCATGATCGAGACGGCACGCTTGCCCCCATCCGTACCGAACGCCGACGCGCCCGCAGCCCCCAGGCCATAGCCCATGATGCTGTTGCCCATGTTGAAGGGTGGCAGCGTTGCAAACGAATGGCAGCCGATGTCCGCGCTGATGTGCAGCGCTCCGACTTCCTTCTGCAGAATCTTCATTGCCGCGAAGAATGGACGCTCCGGACATCCGGTGCACAACCCGGAAGGTCGCGGCGGCACCAGCGCCGCGAGCTTCGCCGCAGAAACCGCCGAGACTTCGGTTTTGCGAGCCGCAACAGTCCCCGCGTGGGACCGCAATTGCGGCGCCCATTGATCGAGGAATTCACCTAGACCTTTGCGCAGCACATCGACGCTGTATTCGCCGAACATGGGCAACGGGCCCTTGCCCACGATGCGCGTATTCACATCGTGCTGGCGCAGGATCTGGCACGCAGCCTGCTCAATGTACTCGGGCTGGCCCTCCTCGACGATCAGCACTGCGCGCTTGCCGCTGCAGAACTTCGCCCATTCTTCCGGTATGAGCGGATACGTGACGTTGAGCAGGTACAGCGGCACCTTGGTGCCACCGAATGCATCGGCGCAGTCGAGCAGTTCGAGCGCTCTCAAGGTGTTGTTATAGAGGCCGCCTTGCAGAACGATACCGATGTCGCTCGCGTCTGCATCAATGACCTCGTTGAGCCCGCGCTCTGCAACGAATCGCAGCGCCGCGGGGTATCGGACCTGAATCTTTTCGCGCTCCTGCGCGTAGGTCGAGGGCGGCAGAATGATGCGGCTGTAATCCCGCGTGGGTGCCGCCAGAGCGTCCGCAGCCGAGAACGCGGGTCTGCGGTTGCTTTTCGTCTTGAAGCGGCCGTAGACATGGCATGCACGAATGCGAAGCATCAGCATGACCGGCGTATTGGTGGCTTCCGATAGTTCGAAACCCTGCTCGACGGCACGCACG
>DASWEO010000203.1:0-6319 GCA_036394715.1 Steroidobacteraceae bacterium | reverse complement strand
TGGCGAGGCCAGACCCCGCCATCGGATCCGCTCGCCGTGATTGATCGCATACGGGGTGCCTGATGAGTGACGCTACCCAATCCTATGTTCGTATCGAGCGTCCCGAGCCCATCGTCCGTGCCGACTCGGTCGCGCATGTGGTTTTGATGGCTGAAATAAATCCACCCACTTTGCAGACTGCAACCAAGGAAACTGTATGGGAGTCATGATAGTTCGATTCGGCGAAGGTGCTGGTAGTCGATGGGGCCGAATTGTCGGGGATGCGCCCACAGCAGCGGAAGCATCGATCGACGTTGTCCCGCTGGATACGCGCGCCGAGACCACGGGCGATCTGATCGCGGCGGTTGAAGGCAACCGTTCGCTGTTGGACGCTGGAGTGTCCCGTCACATTTTAGGTAGCGCCCTGCGCTCGCCCATCACCACCGATGCCCGCTTGCTCTGCCAGGGTCTTAACTATCGCGATCATGCGGCCGAGGCGGGGCATCACGAACGAAAGCAAAATCTTCTTTTCACGAAGGCGAGTTCTTCACTGTCCGGTCCCTATGATTCCGTCCGTCGTCCTGCAAACACTCAGCTCCTCGACTACGAGGCAGAAATCGGCGTCGTGCTGCGAAGCGATCTGCGTCCGGCGCAGATCATCGGGAACGACACCATCGGCGAGGTGGTGGCCGGCGTCGTCTTGTGTAATGACGTCTCGGCTCGCGACACGATGTTCGGTGCGTCATTCTTTCAGTGGTTTGAGGGCAAAAGTGCATGGACCTTTTGCCCTGCGGGGCCCGTGCTGTATCTATTGGACCGCGGCGAGGTCGCCGCAACGCTTGAGCACTTGGAATTGAAGCTATGGCTGAACGGCGATGCCCGGCAGTCGGCGGTGTCGTCCAATCTGATTTACAAGCCGGCCGAGACGCTGACGCACGTCGCGAGCTTCATGTCATTGAGCCGCGGCGACGTGATTCTGACCGGGACGCCGGGAGGAGTCATCGCGCAGGGTTCCCCCAAGCTATTCGAGATCCTGAAGAACCAACTACACGCCGATATCCCGCGGCGTGATGCGATGCGTGCGGAATTGCTCGCCGGTGCAAGCTTCCTCAAGCCGGGCGACAGAATGACGCTCACTCTACGTGACGGTCATGCCAACCTGGATTTGGGTCGGCAGGATACGATCGTCACGCAGGCCCAATAGACAGTAGCCTGGTTTCTCACACAGACAATGCAGTCATGGAACCCATAGGCATCGCCGGTGCCGGTATTGGCGGCCTGAGCGCCGCCATCGCGCTGGCTCGTCACGGGCTCGCAGTAAGGGTTTACGAGCGCGTCACACAGTTACGGGAGGCCGGTGCCGGCATCCAACTGGGTCCCAATGCTTTTCGCATGTTCGAGCGTTTAGGCGTTCAGCACCCGATGCAAGACATCGCCTTTGAGCCTCGCGCTATTGTGCTGATGGATAGCCTCTCGGGGTCCGAGATCTGCCGTCAGCGGCTGGAAGGATCGTTTCAAAGTCGGTTCGGTTACTCCTATCGGGTTGGACACCGAGGAGATGTGCAAAAAGTGCTGCTGCAGGCTGCGCGCAGCTATCCCGATCTTATAGAACTTCATCTGGGAGAGTCAGTTCGCTCGTTCGTGCAAGGCGAGGGCGAGGTGACGGTGACACTGGAGAGCGGCGCAACGGCGGTCGTGTCGGCCCTCATCGGCGCAGATGGCCTTTGGTCCGTGGTACGACAGGCAATCCTGCGCGATGGGCCACCCCGAGTATCCGGCCATATCGCCTATCGAGCGGTGTTGTCGGTCCCGGAAATCTCGCCTGACCTGCTGAGTGATAACGTGGAGGTCTGGGTGGGACCGCGACATCACCTCGTCTGCTACAAAGTGTCCGGCGGTAAGTCACTCAACATCGTCGCCATCTTTCACTCCTCGCGATATCTGGAAGGTTGGGACACTTCAGGAGACGCAGCCGAACTCAATGCTGGCTTTGCCGATGCCTGCCCACGCGTGCGACGGTTGCTCAAGCGCCGAAATATATCGCATCTTACGGCGGCAGCGAAGCGTGGGCGCGCCTGAAAAAATGCAAGTAGAGCAAGCCGGGGATGCCCAAGAGCACTTCCCGGGCGCGTTTCGCGAGCGACAGTGCCAGGGCCGTATCGGGCGGTAAACCCGCCAGCGGAGCGAGCAGCAGGTAGCCGCCCTCCTGCACGCCGAGGGCTCCCGGGATTGCAAAGGCGGCGCCGCGAATGGCCTGACCCAGACTTTCGAGCAGTAGCGCATTGAACCAGGACACTGGATGGTTCACCATCCTCAGAATCAGAAACACTTCGCCGGTACCGACTAGCCAGCCGACCAGGCTCAGTGAAAGGCTTGCCGCCACGGGACCCAGCCGGCCATAGGTGTCCTCGATTGCGAGGTCGATCGACTCGGCCTGGCTCAGCAATTCCGACCAGTCCCGCTTCCCGGAAAAGCGCGTCGCCACACGTGTCACCTTGACGAACAGGCCCCGCCTCTGCATCAAATAAAAGCCGCCCACCTGCACCGCCAGGACGCCGCTCGCAATCAACGCCGAGGTGCGAAGCGCATGCTCCGACAGATGACTCGCCTGCGCGCCCAGCAAGCTCACCCCGAGAAGCGCGAAAGCAATCTGCGTGAACGTCTGCAGGGTGGTGCTGACGGTGATGGCGGCCGCCGCATCTTGCAGCATCATGCCTCGCGCCGCCAAGTGACGAGTCATCAGCACGGGCCCGCCGATTTGCCCGGCCGGCATCAGGCTGTTGGCTGATTCGCCCGCCCATCGGGTCAAGAGTGCATCGCGTAGGGCAGCGTGCGGCGCGGCGCGCGTGAACAATACTCGGATAGCCAACGCATCGAGCACGAGCGGCACCATGTGGAACAGCGCGACCAGCAACAGTCCCCCGCCCGCCAACGACAGAGTCGCGACAATCGCCGGTAGGCCCTGGGAGACCAGCAGTCCGACGAAAAGCAAGACGCCGGCCGACAGCAGGAGGGTCGCCGCCCGCGTCATGCGCGCTCCGAGGGGCCTCCAGTGACCCTGCCTTTGCGTGCTCGGCTTTTGATGGACTTCCGGAACACCTGCCGCAGACCGAAATAGGCAATCGCATCTTTCATGTTGGAGATCAAACGCCACCCAGCGTGCATGCGCGGGTCGGTCACATACTCGAAGGTCAGGGACACGCGCATTTCCCCTTGTCTGAGCGGTGTGATGCGATGGCGCAATTTATCGCCGTCGAAAAAAACCAAACCGCCGGGCGGGCATCGCACCGAGCCGGCGACCTTCGCCACCTCAGGTTCGCGGGTGTGCAGTTCGTACTCCAGTAGGCACGATGACTCATCGATCACGCCCAAGAGCAGCGTGAAACGCCGGCCGCGGTAATACGAGGTATCGTAGTGCCAGCCGATGTGATCGCCCTCCCGCGTGTAGTAGTACAAGGCGTAAGCGTGCGGATCGCTGGCGGGGGACACCAGCAGGTGCTCGCCGCACAGGGATTCCAGCCAAGCGATCAAGGTCGGCGATCGGTACAACTCGGCGATGAAGGGTGCGGCGGCATCGATGGTATGACGGCTGACGCTGCCGCCTTGTTTATGGCCGGGCAGATAATTGCGGTTCACCGAGTCCACGCAGGCCGAGGCGGCGCCAACCAGCTCAGTGGTGATCTGGGCCGGCAGGAAATCCTTCAGATAGAGGAAAGCCCCGTGTTCCTCAAACTCGCGCTGCAGCGCTTTGGTATTGAGCTGCTGCAGGCGGGCGGCTAGTGCGCTTGAAGTGACGGTGCTTATCGCGCTACTCCCCATGATTCGTCGACGCCCGTAGCCGGCGTACCACCCGACGATACTCGAATACCGTCCAGAGGGCGTACAACGGCGCGCATGTCAAAGCCAACCACAGCATCGGCGCCAGTCCGTTGCTCAGCGTCACCAGAGGCATCAGGTACAAGACGTCCTCGGTTTCGAAGCCGGCGAGCGAAGCTTGGCGCGTCGCTGCCTTGCCGGCCATGCCCTCGATACGTACGCGCACATAAAAAATCAACGAAACAGAGATACCGGCAATGGCGCCCATTCCCGGATGGCCAATGCCTGCTCCGATCGCAAAGAATAGTAGGATGGTGACTAGGGCATCGCTGGCCATGTCATACATATGGCCGAAGCGGCTGCTCTTGCCGCTCAAGCGTGCCAGTTCCCCGTCGGCGTGATCGAGAAAGTTCGACACGACCAGCAGCAGCGCGGCGACGTTCGACCAGAAATACGTGCCAACGAAAAAAGCCGCCGCCGCGGCTAGCCCGAGCAATAGCCGGAGGGTTGTCAGGTGGTTCGGCCCGACCCACGTGTGCGCGAGAGGAGCAACCATCCAGCGCGCGAGCCGCGCGTCCCAGGGGCGTCGAACTCCAAGACCATGAGGGTCGATCTCTGGGAAGATCAGTGGATGCAAAGGTGGTACATCCCGGTCCGGCTTCGTTATGCGGTCCAATTAACTTGCTCCCGAGGGACGCCTAAAAAATCGCGGACGACGTCAACATCACGTCGGCGTTCTTCCAGGCCGCGCGGAATTCTCGCTCGACCGTGTTTGCGGCATCCGTTTTGTTCTGGGCGCGCAACGCCGCTTGCAACCCGAAGAGCGACCAGCCATTGGCCGGGTTCTGCTCCAAATCCTTGCGGTAAACCGCTTCGGCCTCAGGCGCGCGTCCCGCGGCCATCAACTCTGCGCCGAGCAACTGTCGCACGGGAAAGAACCAATCCTTGGGCTCGTCGTAGGCGAGGCTGTCCTCCTTTGCCACGGCTTCACTCAGGAGAGAAATGGCCTCATCGGGGTGATGTCCGGCCGATGCGATGCGCGCTTGGACGATTGTAGTGGCCACCGCGAACACATCTTTCGCGCTATTGAACCCCGCGGGCGTATCGGCCGGTAGGCTTGCCGCGAGCCGCTGTAATTGAGCCAGCGCAGCCTTTGCCTCGTCTATGCGGCCCTTTGATGCGAGCGCCATGCCCTTGCCGTAGAGATACCCGCCCGTCAATGCCGGCAGCTTCGGATTTGGCGCGGGCTTCGCGATCATGTCGTCCCACAGCCCGAATCGCACCGTCGCGGCGTACTCCTCCGCCAGGGGCCAGTCGAAGCCGGGCATTGCGAGCAGCATCTCGTCCGGAATCGTTTCGCGAGAGTTGCGCACGGCCTCGAGCGTCTCCGCTTTGCGCCCTTCCATTGCCGCGGAGTAAGCAAGGAATTGATAGTTGTGGCCTGTGTACATTGGGTAGTAGTCAGGAGGCTGAGTCCTTGCGAAATAGCTCTTATCTGCGGCGGCGCCCTTGCGATTCGCTTCCGCGGCGTCTTCATAACGACCCACCCGCTGCATGATGTGCGCGGGCATGTGCTCCAGGTGTCCTGCCGCCGGCATCATGCCCCGTAACCGCTCGGCGGCTGCTACTGCCTTTTCGGGGTGCGGTGAGGCTTCCAGCGTGTGAACGTAGTAGTGGTTCGCGCCGGGATGGCGTGGATCGCGTTTGAGAACGGAGTCGAGCGTTGCAACAATTTCCTCGGTGCCGGGGGCGGCCTTGCCCTCGGACGTCCAGAGCCTCCAGGCATTGAGGTTCATCATCGACTCGGCGTACAAGGTTTGCACATCGAGATCGCTCGGAAATTGCACGGCCACGGCTTTCATCGCTTGCGCGTAGGCGGTGAGAATCGGCGCCGAATTGCTTGGATCGAGGGGCTGCGCATTCGGATAGCGTTTCGCCAGCGCGCCAATCAGGGCGCGGTCGGCGGGAGAGGCGTGCGTGGCGGCCATTTGCGCCTTGGCGAGCGCATCGAACGCGACTTGCGCGCGCGGCGGCGCCATGAGCGGCAGGTTGTAGTTGGGACCTACGGTGAGCGCCACGCCCCAGTAGCACGCGGCGCAGTCCGGATCGAGCTGCGTGGCACGCGCAAACGAGCGTGTCGATTCATCGTGATTGAACGCCCACAAGAAGCGCATGCCTTGATCGAAGTACTGCTGAGCTTCCGGCGACTTCGTGGCGATCTTGCGGTGAAAATCTCCTAGGCCTTCGAACACGTGCGCGCCCTTTGCCCAATCGTCAATGGAGGCCGGAATGGCGGGCATCGGCGACATCGCAGTTGCCGCAGTCGGCGTCGGTGCGGCAGGCGGCGGGCTCGCAAGAGTGGCCGGCGGTTTTGGCGAGGAACTGCAGGCGGCGAGCCAGACGACGAACACCGCAAGTCCGAGAATCTTGCCGTTTGGTGCCTTCATACGGATCTCTCCCCTCGCGAACGCTTATGGCAACCGAGGGAGGATTGTAACGCCTATCCCCTTGGCGGGCTCCCCCC
>DASWEO010000202.1:0-13150 GCA_036394715.1 Steroidobacteraceae bacterium | reverse complement strand
CCTGGTCGCGAGCGGCGTTGCGGACCGAGATCGGCTCGCGATCGGCGGGTGGAGCTACGGCGGCATATTGACCGATTACACCATCGCGACCGATCGGCGCTTCAAGGCCGCCATCAGCGGCGCCGGCAGCGCCAATCAGCTTGCGACCTACGGCAGCGACGAATACGTTCTGCAATACAACAATGAACTCGGGCCGCCGTGGAGCAATACGGCGCTGTGGCTCAAGGTGTCGTATCCATTCTTCCATGCGGACCGAATCCGCACGCCCACGCTCTTCTTGGGCGGAGACAAGGACTTCAATGTTCCGATCATCGGCGGCGAGCAGATGTATCAGTCGCTGCGGACATTGGGTATACCGGCGCAGCTGGTCGTTTACCCTGGTCAGCACCACGTCTTCACGCGGCCGAGCTTCGTGAAGGATCTTGCCGAGCGCATGTCGGCCTGGCTCGACCGCTACCTGCCGCCGGCACCATAGACCGGCGATATCACCTGCCGGGGCGCGAACCGCCGCGTGACTGAACGAACCCGAAGGCAAATTCGACTGCGGCTTCCACCGCGGCGTCGTTTTTGGCGGATTCTTCGTCGCTCATGTAGTAACGCATGTCCACCGTGTGACGGATGTAGCGCGGCGGCAAGTGATTGAGAGCCACACAGGCCACGTCGGCGAGCAGCTCGGGATCGTCTACCAACCGGGGATACCGAACCGCGCAGTCGATCACCGAGCGAAACACCGATTCTTCGTTGTAGTTATGGACCGATTCGAATTGATCGTTCATGGCTCTCTCCCTCAGCATCGGCGTTCGATACCTTGCGCCCCTTGAATTATATCCTCGGCTCGGCTGTTCGAGTCCGGTCTCCCGGCGGGCGTCGTATATTTCTTAAAAAGCGTCGCTTCGGGGCACTGGTTTGCAACCGAATATTGGTATCGTATGATCGTCTCAAAATCAGGATCCCATCATGACTGCGCGCGACACCATGTTGAGCCGATTGCGGGGACGCAATCTCGAAACCGCCCTCGAAAGAGATTTCTACTGCAGCCCGGAGGATTACCAAGTCGATCTGGAGATGATCTGGTACCGCGATTGGCTGTTCGTGGGGCACGACTGCGAAGTGCTGAATCCCGGCAACTACCTGACCGTGCAGATCGGCGAATATCCCGTAGTGGTCCTGCGCGATCGCGACGGCGGTTTACGCGCCTTCCACAATACTTGCCGGCATCGCGGTTCACGAATTTGTTCGGCCGAGCATGGGACCTCCCCGCGTTTGGTATGTCCCTATCATCAGTGGACCTACGCGCTCGACGGGCGCTTGATCGCGGCGCGCGACATGGGCGATGAGTTCGACAAATCGCAGCACGGTCTGAAGCCGGTTCACTGCGCGAGCGTGGGCGGCTACATCTGGGTTTGCTTAGGCTTGGTGGCGCCGGACTTCGAGCCCATTCGAAAGCACATCGAACCGTACTTTCTGCCGCACAAGCTGCATCAGACCAAGGTTGCATTCGTGTCGACCGTCATCGAGCAGGCCAATTGGAAGCTGGTCTGGGAGAACAATCGCGAGTGCTATCACTGTGCCGCGAACCATCCCGAGCTCATCCGGACGTTTCCGGAGGATCCGACCGCGACCGACGGCGAGGGCGCCGCTTCGAACCCGAAGACGGCGGCGAAATGGGCTCACTGGGAGTCCATCGGCCTGCCGAGCCGATTTCATCTGGCACCGAACAGTCAATACCGCACCGTGCGCACACCGCTGCTCGAGGGGGCGGTGAGCTTCACCATGTCCGGCAAAGCCGCCGTCCACAGACCGCTGGCGGATTCGGTTACGGAACCGGACATCGGCACGCTGCTGATGTTCCACTTTCCCACGACCTGGAATCACGTGCTCGCCGACCACGCCATTTCCTTTCGCGTGCTGCCGATCAGTCCGACCCAGACCCAGTTGACGACCAAGTGGCTGGTGCATCGCGACGCGGTCGAAGGGGTGGACTACGACGTCCGGGAACTGACCGGAGTGTGGCTGGCGACCAATGCGGCCGATACACGGAACTGCCAGGAAAATCAAATCGGCGTGAATTCGCCGGCCTATGATCCAGCACCCTATTCTCCGGTGCACGAAGCCGGCGTGACGCAATTCGTGCACTGGTATTGCACGCATCTTGAGGGCAGACTGTTGGCAGATGCGAAGTAAACCCATTTGACAGGCGGGCGAGGGGAAAGTACGGACGGCCCGTCATGAAGTATTCGGCATGGTCACTGCTGCGCGGCGCGTTATCGGGGCAACGTCACTGGCCGGCCGCCTGGCGCGATGCCAGTCCTCAGGCCGGCTACGACGTCATCATCGTCGGCGGCGGGGGACATGGGCTCGCCGCTGCCTACTATCTCGCCAAAAATCACGGCGTCACCCGGGTTGCGGTGCTCGAGCGCGGCTGGATCGGCGGCGGCAACACGGGCCGCAATACGACCATCGTGCGCTCGAACTATCTGTATCCGGAGAGCGCGCGCCTGTACGATTTTTCGCTGAAGTTATACGAGGGCCTTTCGCAGGCGTTGAATTTCAACATCATGTTGAGCCAGCGCGGGTTGGTATTGCTGGCGCACAGCCGCCACGATCTGGATGCCATGTCTCGCTGGGCCAATGCGATGCGCATGAACGGCATTGCCGCGGAGATCCTGACCCGGGATGAAGTCGGCGCGCTCGCTCCCGCTCTGGATCTTTCGCCGCACGCACGGCTGCCGGTGCTCGGCGGATTCACCCAGCGGCGTGCCGGGACGGCGCGGCATGACGCGGTCGCCTGGGGGTACGCGCGGGCCGCTTCCGCCCTCGGAGTGGACATCATCCAGAACTGCGAGGTCGTCGACTTCATCAAAGAGGGTGGCCGGGTGGTCGGCGTCAACACCAGCCGCGGGCGTATTCGCTCGGAACGCGTCGGCATCGCGGCGGCAGGGCATAGCTCGGTGCTCGCGAAACTGGCCGGCTTCCGTTTGCCGGTGACCAGTTACGCATTGCAGGCCATGGTCAGCGAACCCATCAAGCCCCTGCTCGACACGGTGATTCTGTCGCCCGGCACGGGCGCCTATGTGAGCCAGTCCGACAAGGGCGAGATCGTCATGGGCGCCATGCTCGATTTGTTTCCTTCGTATGCGCAGCGCGGCAGCTTCGCGGTGAAGCAGGCCATCATCGCGGCCACCCTGGAGCTGTTCCCGTCCTTCAGCCGCCTGAACTTGATGCGCCAATGGGCCGGCATCGTCGACGTGGTCCACGACTCCAGTCCCATCATCGGCCCGACACCCATGCCCAATCTCTACATCAATTGCGGCTGGGGCACGGGCGGCTTCAAGGCCATCCCCGTGGGCGGCTGGACTCTCGCCCATATCCTCGCGACGGGCCGCAGTCATCCGCTCGCCGAACCCTTCCAGCTCGAGCGCTTCATCACCGGCCGTCTGATCGACGAAGCCGCGGCATCCGGAATTGCACACTGATGATGCAGATCCCCTGTATTCACTGCGGCTTGCGCGACGAGAGCGAGTTCGTGTGCGGCGGAACATCGCATCTGACGCGGCCGGGATTGGAGCAGAGCGACCAAGCGTGGGGCGAATACTTGTTCTTCCGCGACAATCCCAAGGGCCGGCACTTCGAACGCTGGCGCCACGCGCAGGGCTGCGGCCAGTGGTTCAATCTCGTGCGCAATACCGTCACCCACGAAATACTGTCCGTGTACGCCATCACCGACCCGGGTCCCGCATGACAGCGTCGCGTCTTCCGGCACCCGCAGGCACCCGCGTCGATCGATCGCAACGCCTGTCTTTCGAGTTCAACGGCCGTGCCTTGAGCGGCCATCCCGGCGATACCCTCGCCTCGGCGCTCCTGGCGAACGGAGTTCAGCTCGTGGGGCGCAGTTTCAAGCTGCATCGGCCGCGCGGCATTTTTTCCTGCGGCATCGAGGAACCCACCGGCCTGGTTGACTTGGGGCAAGGTGCCGCGCGCACCCCCAATATGCGCGCGACCGTGGTGGAGCTGTACGACGGCCTGGTGGCGTCCAGCGTCAACTGCTGGCCCAGCGTTGAGTTCGACCTGGGTGCCATCAACAACCGGATCGCTGCGCTGCTGCCGGCGGGTTTTTATTACAAGACCTTCAAGTGGCCCCACTGGCATCTGTTCGAGCCGGCGATCCGCCGCATGGCAGGTCTCGGCAGAGCCTCCGGGAAGCCCGATCCCGATCGCTACGAAGAAGCGGCGGCGCGGGCGGATGTGCTGGTCGTGGGCGGCGGGGTCGCGGCCTTGAGCGCCGCGGTATCCGCCGCCGAGGCGGGCGCGGACACGCTCCTGCTGGCCAGCGGCGGCACGCTCGGCGGCGCGCTGGCGTGGCGCGGCGACACCCAAGTTGCCGAATTGATCGACCGCGCCCAGCGCTCCGGCGTGCGGCAGATGACCCGAACCTTGGCGTTCGGCATCTACGACCACAATCTCGTCTGTGCGCGTGAAACTCTGCAACCGGCGGGTGCGCACGCCGCGGAAGGCGGCGTGCTGCGCGAGCGGCTGTGGAAAATCCGGGCGCGCGCCGTCATCGCCGCCGCCGGCGCGCTGGAACGCCCCATGCTGTTCCCGAACAACGATCGTCCCGGAGTCATGTTGGCCGGCGCCGCCGACAAGTATGCGCACGCGTTTGGCGTTGCCTGTGGTCAGCGAGTCGTCGTGGCGGCCAACAGCGATTCCGCCTATCGGGTCGCTTCCTCCCTGCGGGCCGCCGGCCTGAATGTGGTTGCATTGGTCGATCGTCGGCCGCAGGCGGATATCGGCGCTGAAGCTCCGCACGTGCGTACCCTGGTGAATGCCGGCATCGGCAAGGTCGGCGGCGCGCGGGCCGTGCGCTCCTGTACCGTGATACCGACCGACATGGACGGTGCGCGTCCCGAGCGGCTGGAGTGTGACCTGATTCTGAGCGCCGGCGGCCACGCGCCCGCGGTGCATTTGCATTCACAGGCGGGCGGGAAATTGCGTTGGCTGGACGAGTCCGCGATGTTCGTGCCCGATGGCGCGGCACCCGGAGTGTGGAGCGCGGGTGCCGGCGCGGGAATATTCGATCGAGACACGGCGGTGAGCCATGCGGCGGAACTTGGGCGCGCGCTTGCACTGGGGCACGCCGCACCGCCCGCGGCGGTGGGGGGTGCCGGCAGGACGCTCGCCGCCACCCATCTACCCGGGGTGGCGGGCAAGCAGTTCGTGGATTTGCAGAACGACGTCTCCGTCGGCGACGTGGGCCTGGCCGCGCAAGAGAACTATCGTTCGGTGGAGCATTTGAAGCGCTATACGACCACCGGCATGGGCACCGACCAAGGCAAAACCAGCAATATCAATGCGCTGGTGCTGATGGGGGAATTTACCGGCCGCGAACCGGCCGAGGTGGGTACCACGAAATTCCGGCCGCCGTTCGCGCCGGTCACACTGGGACTGCTCGCGGGCCGGCGCGTTGGTTCTTTGTACCGGCCGCTCAAGACTCTACCGGCGCATGCGTGGCATGAAGCGCGCGGCGCGCTGTTCGAGCA
Organism: Steroidobacteraceae bacterium; assembly: GCA_036394715.1. Taxonomy (GTDB): domain Bacteria; phylum Pseudomonadota; class Gammaproteobacteria; order Steroidobacterales; family Steroidobacteraceae; genus Bog-1198. The sequence goes on along the minus strand of DASWEO010000202.1, from coordinate 7,610 downwards.
ATTCGGCAATTGGGTGCGGCCGGCCGCCTATCCAAAGCCCGGCGAAACCTTGGAGTCCGCCGCGCAACGGGAGGCGGGAACGGTACGCAAGGCTGCAGGCCTGCTCGACGGCTCGCCGCTGGGTAAGCTCGAGATCTATGGTCCGGACGCCGCGCAGTTTCTGGATCTCATGTATGTGGGGACGATGTCGAACTTGAATCCAGGTCAGGCCCGCTATGGATTGCTGCTCAATGAAAATGGCATCGTCGTCGACGACGGCATCGTGGCGCGCCTGGGTCCGGAGCTTTACTGGGTAAACACCACCAGCGCGGGGGTCGAACGGACGGCGGCGGCATTCGAAGAATGGCTGCAATGCGAATACACGGGAATAAGCGTGCTGGTGACGCCGGTCACGTCACGCTGGGGCAACGTGACCGTGGCGGGCCCTCGCGCCTGGGACTGGCTGGCATCGGCCGGATTCGACTCAACGCTCGCGCCCACCTCGATGCCGCACATGACCATGCGCGAAAGCACGCTGGACGGCGTGGCCCTGCGCGTGCTGCGGGCGAGCTTCAGCGGCGAGCTGGGCTACGAGATCAATGTGCCCGCGGACAGCGTTCAGGGACTGCTCGAGCGCCTGTGGGCGCGCGCGGAGGATTTCGCCGGGGCGCTCTACGGGATCGAAGCGCTGGAAATCATGCGCACTGAAAAGGGCTTCATCCATATCGGCACCGACACCGACGGGACGACTCTGCCCCTGGATATCGGCTTTGCACGCAACCTCGATCGCAAGGCCGCTAATTTTGTGGGCCGGCGCTCGCTGCTTCGGCCCGCGGCGCGCGACCCCAATCGATTTCAGTTGGTGGCGCTCATCCCGGTGGACGGGCGCACGCCGCTGCCGGTGGGCGCGCAAATCGCCGCCGCCGCGCCGCCGACGCTGACCGAGGGCCATGTGACCTCGAGCTACTGGAGTCCGGAGCTGGGTGCTCCCGTTGCCCTCGGCATGTTGGCGCGGGGGACGCAGCGCCTGGGCGAGAAGATACGCGTCCACCACTTAGGGAAGGTCATCGACGCCGAAGTGGTCAAGGCGCCGTTCGTGGACCCCAAGGGCGACCGTCTCCATGGATGACGCGCAGGGAAAGACTACGGCGATTGAAATCGACGGCCTGTCCGTCAGCACTGACCGCGACATTCGGATTGCCTCCTTGCGCTATTTCGATCACGCGGGCAGATTCGCTGCCGCAGTGCGCGAGGCCGTCGGCAGGGCGCTGCCGGAGCCCCTGCGCGCCTTCCAGGTCGGCAGCGCAGCGCAGGGCTCGTACGTCATTCTGGCGTGGCGCAGTCCCACCGAGACCCTGCTTTTGAGCGGCGATCGCGCCGCCTTCGACGAGCTCGAGCGGCAGCTGGCGGCAGCGCCGGACGGCTGCATGGTGAACCAGACCGGCGGCATCGCCATTCTTCGCGTACGGGGCGAGAAGGCCGGCGATTTATTGCTGCGCCTGGGCGCCGCGACGGCGATTCCCAGCCTGGGTGAAGCGCGCAGCGGTCGATTGGCGGAACTGCAGGTGCTGACGGCCTGCCTTGCGCCTCGGGAATTCTTGTTGCTCGTGGAGCGGGTCCATGCGAATCACCTGCTCGAATGGATAGGCGCCACGGCCGCGGATTTGTAAGCGCCGCGCGTCGTGTCCCGGTAGAGGGTCGCTAATATTTTCGACCTATCGACCCTCGATCGTGGTTATGCGGCCGGTGCCCACGATCGGGTCGTCTGTGCTCGCGGTATGGAATTCCTACGAACACCGGATATGCGTTGCTCACGAATGGCTGCTCGCCCGCGTAAGAGTCTGCGGGCTCGTCTGGATAGGAGTACTCGGGCTGGTAGCTCGATTGCGGGACTAATGAGCGTGCGTGCGGAAGGATGGGTGTCGGCTCCATTCCGTTGATCGGACCAATATCGTACAGCGAGGATTTTTCGCCGCACGGATTATCGGAAAAGGTTTTTTGACCGTTTATCGTGCATTCCCAGATTTGGCCCTTCGGCTCTGCTGGGGGGGCCGCCGTTTGAAATTCTGCGGCTGCAAGGATGGGCGCCGGTGCAGGCGTCGGCGCTTGCACAGTCTGCGTCGGCGGCTCGGGCAATGGATGGGCGGTTATCAGGCTTGGCGGCTGCAAATGCTTTGATGCGTTTCCGTACGTGGAACCAAGAACAACGGCCATCGCTACCGCGGCCAGCGACAGCCCGCCGAAGATCCACGCGAGTAGATCTCTATCCTTGTCCATTCCCATATCCTACAGCTAAATCGCTTTGCGGCAGCTCCTATGCGAAGGTACGACCAGGCTGTGGCTATCGGTGCGGGCAGGCGATCCGCTGCGCCGCCGTAAGCGTGTTGACGAGCAGCATGATGACGGTCATCGGGCCCACGCCGCCCGGAACCGGTGTTATGTAAGAGGCCTTAGCCGACGTCGATGGCCACAGCACCGTTTTCGACCATCGAGCAGCCCTCAATACCGGCTGAAGGCGATGTATGATGGTTCTTCTACTGAATTTCGTTCGGGTACAAGAAATACATGATTGCCGATTCCCGATGCGCAACCGCTTTGCGCATACAGGCGAGCTTGCTCGAGCGAATCTCGGATGGGTTCATGACGCCAGTCATTGCGCTGATGGCCGTGCTGGTCTGCTCGGCGGCCCCGGTGTCTGCGCGCGATACCGTGCCGGCCGCCGGCGACCTTGGCGCAACCCATTTTCCGAATTCAGGAGCGCCGAGCGCGCAGCGGGACTTCCTCCGTGGCCTGCTGCTATTGCATAGTTTTGAATACGAGGCGGCGCGCAAGTCATTCCAGGCGGCTCAAGGAACCGACCCGGGATTCGCGATGGCCTATTGGGGCGAAGCACTCACCTACAATCACCCGCTCTGGGGGGAGCAAGATCTCGCTGCGGCACGCAGCGCCCTCGCCCGGCTGGCGCCGACGCCGGAGGAACGCGCAGCCAAGGCACCGACGGCGCGCGAGCGGGATTACCTGGCATCGGCGGAGAAGCTTTACGGGGACGGCGACAAGGTACGGCGCGATGCGGACTATAGTGCGGCGCTGGACGCTCTCGTGCGGGCGTATCCTGATGATCTCGACGCCCGCGCGCTCTATGCGCTGTCGATCCTTGGGCTGACCGGCGGAAAACGAAATGTCGCCAACTACATGCGCGCCGCGGCCGAAGCCGAGGCCGTATATGAGGTTGACAGATTTCACCCCGGCGCCTTGCACTACCTCATTCACGCCTACGACGATCCCATTCATGCGCCGCTCGGCCTGCGCGCGGCGCGCTCGTACGGCAGGGTCGCGCCGGCGGCCGCGCATGCGCAGCATATGCCGTCGCATATTTTTTTCGCTCTCGGCATGTGGGACGACGCGATCGCGGCGAACGCCGCTTCACTAGCGACCGCTCGGGCCCACGGCGACGGCGGCTACCACTCGCTGCTCTGGCTGGTCTACGCGTATTTGCAAGAGGACCGGCGCCGGGATGCCGAGCCGCTGATACGCTCCGTGGCGCACGACGTCCGGGCGGGCGCCACAAAGGACAATCGCATCAGGCTTGCCTACGCACGCGCCATGTGGCTCGTGGAGACCCGAGGCGCCGATGGTCCCGACGCCCGCTCGCCGGTCAACAGCGCGGGCATTGCGTCAATCGGATACTTCGCGGCGCACGACTTTGCGCGCGGGATCACCGCTTCCGCAATCGGCAATCCGGCCGAAGCGCGCGTGTCGCTTGCGCAGCTGCGGGGGCGCATCGATGCCGCGCGCGCCGGCGCGGCGGGTGCAACGCCCGATTCCCACGGCATGGTGATGGCCGACTGGCACGACATGGCGACGGCCGGCGAACTCGAACAGGCGAGGGCCATGGCCGCCGCTCTCCGCGGTACGATCGAGTATTACGGCGGCCATCGCGCCGCGGGGCTCGCGCGAGTGCGCGAGGCCATCGCCATGACCGCCCACATGGATTTCGAGTATGGCCCGCCATGGTCGGTCAAGCCGCTCGATGAGTTGCTCGGCGAATTGCTGCTCACGGACGGACGGCGCGAGGAAGCCGCCGCCGCCTTCCAAAAGACGCTCACGGCATACCCGAACCGGCGCCTCGCCCTCGAGGGCCTGGCGGCCTCAGGGACGATGAGATGAACAAAGAGGTGTTAAGCATGCGCAATCACACAAAATGGCCGTTCCTGCTGATTGTTTGTGTCAGCGCTGCGCTCTGTCAGGCGGCTGCGCCCGAACCCAGCGCCGCGCCGCGCGCAACCAGACAAGCACTCATCGGCGCCTGGCGGCTGCAGCGCATCGAAATTCTCGGACCGAAGGGCTCGAGGCCCGATCCTTTTTACAATACGGATTCGAGCGGCCTCATCATTTACGACGCTTCCGGATGGATGAGCGTTCAAATCGTCGGGCAGCCCCGGCCCGTGATGGACGCTCCGGCGTCACGCCCCACCCCCGCTGCCACGGCGCGGGTCGCGCCCCGGGATGCGCAGCTAAAAGCGGCCGTACTCGACACGTACTACGCCTACTTCGGCACATGGGAATTTGACGAGGCTACATCGACGGTCACCCATTCCGTCAAGGCGTCGCTGATTCCCGGCGAGACCGGCCTCCGTTATTCCCAGACGGCGACGCTGGACGGCGGGCAACTGATCTTCACCGTGCGCCAAGAAACGCCCGAAGGCACGGTCGTTCGGAAGAAGATTTGGAAGCGAATTTCGAGTCCGGAGGGATAGCCTCGGATCCGGAGCGGCGGACGATCGAGCATAATTTCGACGCGGAGATCGCCTTTCTCTCGGCTTCGATCGTGCTCAGGCCGGTTCGCCCCACATCCGTTGCGCGGCCGTGATGGTATTGGCGAGCAGCATGGTGACGGTCATCGGCCCTACACCGCCCGGAACCGGTGTGATGTAGGAGGCCTTCTGAGAGACCCCCTCGAAATCCACATCGCCGACAATTTTACCGTCCGGCAAGCGATTGATGCCGACGTCGATGACCACGGCACCCGTTTTGACCATTTGCGGAACGATGAGATTGGGCTTGCCGGCCGCGACGACCAAAATGTCCGCGAGAATCGTAAATTGCGCCAGATCGCGCGTCTTGGCGTGGCAGATGCAAACTGTTGCATCCCGCTGCATCAACATCATCGCGGTGGGTTTGCCGACGATATTGCTCGCCCCGACCACTACCACATTTTGACCGGCAATCGGAATGCCTTCGGCTTCCAGAAGCTTCTGTACACCGTACGGCGTGCAGGGCGGGAACACCGCGGTACCGACGGCAAGGCTGCCGACGTTATAGAGATGAAATCCGTCCACATCCTTCTCGACCGCAATGCGTTCCAACACCGAGTGAACCGGCAGGTGGCGGGGCAGGGGAAGCTGCACCAGGATACCGTGGACTGAGGCGTCCCGATTCTGCTCTTCGATCACCGCCAGCAGGGTTTCCAAAGGAGTCAACGCCGGAAGCGTGATGACGACCGACTCGATGCCCACATCGCGGCACGCTCTGGACTTGTTCGCCACATAGAGACGCGACGGTGCATCGTCACCAACCAGTATCACGGTGAGCTTTGGCGGCGCCCCGAATTTCGCCAGGAGGCCGGCCGCCTTGACGCGCAATGCCTCGCGCAAATGCCGGGCGTGCCGGCGTCCGTCGATGATCTTGGCGCCCGCCGTCGTACTCACGAGATTTACAGGGTTCATCATTTTACTGATACGAATATTATTTGCATGATGGTAACGCCACAACAAATAAAACGCGAGGGATGGCCAGAACTTTTACAGTTTGGGGCGAGTACTCGTCCGAGCGTTGCTTAGTACCCAAGACGGCTGGTCTCGTTTCGACGACCGCATCGCGCCACGGTCAGGCGTGAAACGGAGGAAATCTCGCCATGGCCTCCAAATCGCCCAGATCCTGATCGTTGCGCACATACAGGCGGCTTGCATCGCGGATGGGTTGGAAGTCCCACGGCGTATACCGCCCGCTGCGCAACGCATCGTAGACCAGATGACGGCGCTGCTGGCTTGCGACGACCTCGGCGTGCAGACTCGACATGTCCCAGCGCCGCGCCACCTCGGCGCGGAATTCCTGAACGCGCACCGCCTGTTGCGGCGCCGGCGCCAGATTGCGCAGCTCGTCCGGGTCTTCGAGCAAGTCATAGAGTTGATCGGGATCAACGGGTGAATGCACGAATTTGTAGCGGCCGCGTTTGATCATCACCAAGGGAGCAATCGCTCCCTCCGCGAGATACTCCCCGATGACCTCGTCCTTGCCCGCGGCTCCTGTGAGCTGCGGTGCCAGGCTATTGCCATCCAACGGCGTGGCGTAATCCATCGGCTTCTCGCCGGCGAGTTCGCACAGGGTCGGTAGAATGTCGACGAGCGAGGCAGAGTTCGCCACGCGCCGCGCGGCGAAGCGCCCTGGCGCATGTACGATCAGGGGAATCCGGCAGGCGGGCTCGAAGAAATTCATTTTGTACCAAAGCCCGCGCTCGCCCAGCATGTCGCCGTGATCGGCGAGCAACAAAACGACGGTGTTGTCGGCGAAGCGGGCGTCGGCGAGCGCGGACATCAGCACGCCGATTTGGTCGTCGACATAGGAGACCGCGCCATAGTATGCGCGCCGCGCCGCGCGCATCTGCGCGTCGTTCACCGGTTGCAGATCGAGACCACAGACATGGCGCAGGCGGCGTGAATGTGGGTCCAGGTCATCGGCGGCCATGCGAACCCGCGGCATGTCGATTTCAACACCGGCATAACGGTCCCAATAGCGCTGCGGAATCACGTACGGATCATGCGGATGAGTCATCGATGCGACCATGCAGAAGGGGCGCCGGTCCTTGGCCCTGGCCATGTCGAACAGCTTCTGGCGCGCGTTGAAGACCACGTCGTCATCGAAGTCGGTCTGGTTGGTACGCGTGCAAGGGCCCGCCTGGGTGACTGAATCCATGGTGTGATACCAGCTCGGGCGGTGCTCGAACCGGGTCCAGTCCGGCGTCCAGCCGAAGTCGGCCGGATAAATGTCGGTGGTCAGCCGCTCTTCGAATCCGTGCAATTGATCCGCGCCGCAGAAATGCATCTTGCCGCTCAACACGGTCTGATAGCCGGCGCGCCGCAAGTAATGCGCGAAGGTGGGCACTTGGGCCGGAAATTCCGCCGCGTTGTCGTAGGCGCCGATGGCGGATACCTGACGGCCCGATAGAAACGAAAACCGCGACGGCGCGCAGAGCGGGCTATTGCAATAGAACGAATCGAACACCACCCCGGCGGCGGCCAGCGAGTCGATGTAAGGCGTCTTGGCGACACGGTTGCCATAGGCGGGAAGCGCGCGCGCGGTCAGCTGATCCGCCATCAAAATCAGGAAGTTGGGTCGGTCCGACAAGAGATTCTCCCTAAAGGTCACGCGATTGGCCGAGTTCGAGCTTAGCCTTTGAAGTGCTCCGCATGATTAACATGTTGCCGATCGAAGTCGCGACGATCGCGCGCGTTTTGCCGGGCAATGCGATGCTCTACAGCGTGGGATGAACGGGACTGAACACGGGGGTCAGAAAATATCGTCTGGCGAGCACTGCATATCCCCGGTACACGAAGTCTCCGTTACCCGCCAAC
>DASWEO010000201.1:0-13495 GCA_036394715.1 Steroidobacteraceae bacterium | reverse complement strand
AGAGGCGCCGATTGCCGTGTATGCCGACGACGCCTACATCGGCTCGACCGGGGCGCTTGCCGGGTCGCTGTTCGACCTGCAGCGCGTCGAGGTATTGCGTGGGCCGCAGGGCACGCTGTTCGGGCGCAACGCCACGGGCGGCCTGATCCAGTACCTGAGCAAGCCGCCCACGGATACGCCGGAAGCCTACGTGCAGGTGACCGGCGGTAACTTCGGGACCGTCGAGTCGGAAGGGGCCGTGAGCGGTCCCTTGAGCGACAGGGTCACCGCGCGGCTTTCCTTCGATACCTCCAAGCATGACGGCTACATCACGAACCGCATCGGGCACTCCATCGAGGATCAGAATCAGTATGCGATGCGGCTGCAGTTCCGCATCAAGCCGTCCGACAGCGGCGAGATTCTGATCAAGCTGCACGCCCTGACCAACAGCCACGAAACGGCAGGCGACTATTCATGGGCGGCGTCGGCGCCCGATGCGACCGGCCGCGGCGTGTTCGCGCCGGCGGGTACGCCGGATTTGGGGGGCTACGTGAACACGAGCAGCAGCCCATTCAACCAGGCGGAGGATCGCCGCGGCCTGTTCAACCGCACGGTCTGGGGGGCCAACGTCCGCGTCAACTGGAATTTCGATGCCTTCTCGCTCGCGTCCGTCACGGACTACCTGAAAATGCAGAAGCGGTATGGCGAGGACTCGGACATCTCGCCGAATCCGATCTTCAACTACGATACCCAGGCTCATTACCAGCAGTTCTCCCAAGAGTTCCGCCTCAATGGAAAGTATAGGGACCTGCGTTGGATTGCCGGGGCCTACTATCTCAACTACAAGACCACGAATTTCGAACAGACGACGCTGCCTGATTTCATTCCTCCCGTGCCGTTCCCCTACGGCGACGGGCTCGCGAACCTGAATCTCCGCACGAGCTCGCCGTCTGCCTTCGGTCAGCTGGAGTACAGTTTTACGGATCACTGGGTCGGAATCCTGGGTGCGCGCTACACCATCGACCAGAAGCAATACTTGTACAACTACGGCTGCAACGTGTGCGGGCCGCCGACCGCAAACGCGCCGCCGGGAGGCTTCCCGTTCAACCTCACGTACTCCACCGCGACCGGCTACCCGGATGCGGAAAAAACCTACCGCATGCCCATGGGTAAGGCGGAGCTCGATTACAAGATCGATCAGGACAATTTGCTTTACGCCAGCGTGAACCGCGGCGCGAAGGGAGGCGGATGGTCCGCGCCCAGTTCCGGCTATGTGAACCTGAATCCTGCCTATCCATTCGTGCCCACACTGAAGATGCGCTATGACGAGGAGCGCCTGACCAGTTCGGAGCTGGGCTTCAAGTCGACGTTCTGGGATGGTGCGGCGCGGCTCAACGGCGACGTTTTCTACTACAACTACAAGAATTATCAGGGCTTCTTCCTCGACGTCGCCACCCAGATCGTCGAGAACATCGATGCCAAGGTGAAGGGCGGCGAGCTCGAGCTTGCGGTCGTGCCGATCCATGGTCTTCACCTACAGCTCGGCGTCTCGTACCTTGATACCCAAGCCCTCGATGTTCCCACGCCGTCCGGGATCCTGGTCACGTCGCAGCTGCCGCAGGCGCCGCCGTGGAGCGTGAACGCGGTCGCCCGCTACGAGTGGCCGGCTTTCGGCGGCAAACTCTCGGCAGAAATCGACGCGAAGTGGAACAAGGCACTGTATCTGGAACTGGTCAACGCACCGGTGGATCTGCAGCCGTCCTACACGCTCGCCAATGCCCGGCTCGGGTACACCGATCCGAGCGGCCGTTGGGACGTCTCGGCGTATTGCAAGAATTGCTTCAACACCCTGTACAGGATCTACAACCTCGATCTCTCGGGATTCCTCGGCATCAATCAGTCGGTCTATGGACCGCCCCGTCTTTATGGCGCGAGCGTGGCATACCATTGGGGCAAGTGATAGGTTGGCGGCGCGACAGGAGCGGCACATGAGCGACAGTCCCGCCGGGGTACCCAACGCAGCGGCGACGCTGAAAGCAGGTTCGCTGCATTGGCTGCAAGTGGCGGCTCTAGGCATCGCCATTGCGATCTCCGGGAATGTCTCGGGCTGGAACTATGGGCTCGGTGTGGGCGGTTGGGGCGGGATGCTCCTCGCCGCGCTGGCCATGGCCGTGCTGTTTCTGTGCCTGACCCAGAGCTTGGCGGAACTGGCCGCTGCATTGCCCGCGGCGGGAGGGTTCGACGGCTACGTACGGCGAGCCCTTGGGCCGACCGCGGCCTATCTCGCCGGCATGTCGGTGGCCATCGCCCTTGCGGTGGGGGCCGGCCTCGCAGTGTCGTTCAGCGAGGCGTATGTCTCGGCGTGGCTCGGTTTCGGTGGTTGGCCCGTCAAACTCGCGTTTCTCGTCATCGTCATGGGGTTGCAATTGCGCGGCGCAAGTGAGGCGGTCGGCCTCACCGTCGCCGTCGGCGTGGCCGCGCTGGTGATTCTGGTTGCGTTTTGTCTCTTCATGGCACCCGAGTTCCAGTCGGCGCGCTTGTTCAGCACCGCTCCCGGCGGCGCGCGGAGTCTTCTGCCGCATGGCCTTGCCGGGGCAGCCCGCTGCATTCCCTTTGCCCTATTCCTGTTTCTCGGGGTCGAGCAGTCTGCGCACGCAGCCGCTGAGATGCGCGACATGGCGCGCAACATGCCCAAGGCGCTGGCGACCGCCATCGGCGTCGCCTTCGTGATTGGAATCTGCGTGCTCTTGATCGCAACCGGCGGAACCGGCGCCGACCGGCTCGCGGCCGTCGATGACCCATTGTTCGCGGCGATTTCGGCAAATCCGGAACGAAGCGGAGCGGCCTTCATGGTGCGCCTCGTCGCCGCCGGGGCACTGGTCGCGTTGCTGGGAACTTTCTTTTCGCTCGCGTACGCGGGCTCGCGGCAGTTCTACCACCTGGCGCAGGCCGGGTTCCTGCCGCGCGTCTTCGGCGGCGTCAATGCCCGTCAGGCGCCGGCGGCCGCCGTGTATCTGGTCGGCGTCATCGCGCTGGCAACGGCGGCATTTCCGCCGAACAACGCCATGGTCGTGTTCATCTTCCTGATCAGCGTTTCGCACATGCTCATTCTTGCCGCGTTCCTGCGCCTTCGGCGCCAGGAGCCGGAGTTGGCGCGGACCTACCGCGCGCTCGGCGGTTCACCGATCGCGGCCGTGGCCCTGCTCTTGTCGCTCGCCGTCATGGTGTCCTGCTACCAACTCGAGGCACGTGCGTTGCAGGTCGCCATTGCGGCGATCGCCCTGCTGATCGCGCAGTTCGTGTGGCTGAGGCCGGCGCGGTTGCGGGCCTCATGAACTCGAGCTGCGGAACTTAGAGGAGATCAACCATGATCGTCGATCTATCGGACAAGGTTGCAATCGTCACCGGCGCCGGCCAAGGCATTGGTGAGGGCATCGCGCGCGTATTCGCCAAGGCCGGCGCCAAAATCGTGATCGCCACGCGGAGCCGGGCGAACGGCCAGTCGGTGGCCGACTCGATCGTCAAGGGCGGCGGTGTCGCGTGGCTCAACCAAACGGACGTGGGGCGGCACGCCGAGGTGAAACGCGTGGTCGCGGAGACCGTGGAGCGCTTCGGGCGGCTCGACATCGTCGTGCACAATGCGGCCGTTTATCCGGTTCTGCCGATCGAACAGTTGTCGGACGCCGACCTTGACCTCACTCTCTCGGTGAACCTCAAGGCCGGCTTCTGGCTCATTCAGGAGTCCCTGCCGCACCTGCGCAAACGCGGCGGCGGACGCTTTCTGTTCACGTCATCCGTCACCGGACCCAACGTCGCCATGCCGGGCACCGCGCACTACGCGGCCTCGAAGTGCGGCATCAACGGCCTGATCCGCACGGCGGCGCTCGAATACGCGCGTCAGAACATCACCGTGAACGGCGTCGAGCCCGGCTACATACTCACGCCGGCGATGGACGCACTGGGTGGACCGGAGGCGCTTGCACAGATGGCGACCCAGATTCCGCTCGGCAAGTTGGGGCTTCCCACCGACATCGCGAACACGATGTTGTTCCTTGCCTCGGACGCCGCGGCCTACATCACGGGGCAGACCATCGTCGTTGACGGCGGTTCAACGCTGCCGGAGAGCCCGGTCGTTCTCGAAGCCTTCTACCAGGGCCGGTAACGAAAGGAGCGGCACCAGTGGAAACCGATTCATTGCTCGAGCGGCGTTACCGCGTTCTTGGGCGCAACTCGCCGCTGTTCTACGACAAGCCTTTGCACCTGGTGCGCGGCGAGGGGGTGTGGTTGTACGACGCCGACGGCCGGCGTTACCTCGACGCCTACAACAACGTCCCGCACGTCGGCCATTGCCACCCGCGTGTGGTGGCGGCGCTGAGCCGCCAGGCAGCCGCGCTGAATGTCCACACGCGCTATCTCGACGAGAACGTGGTGGCCTATGCCGAGCGGCTCACGTCTCTGTTCGACGATGAGCTCTCGATGGCCATGTTCTGCTGCACCGGCAGCGAAGCGAATGAGCTTGCTTTGCGCATCGCGCGCGATTGCAGCGGCGGGCAGGGGATCATATCGACGGCTTGGGCGTATCACGGCAACACCGCGGCCGTAATACAGGTGAGCTCGCTGTTCACTCCCGAGGACCAGCGCGGCCCGTACGTACGCACGGTGCCGGTGATGGACCCTTACCGCGACCGCGCGGGGCGCAGCGACGAGGAACTCGCGACCGCCTACGCGGAGGAAGTAAAACGGGCGATCGACTCGTTCGCCGCGGCCGGTGTTCGCTTTGCCGGCCTCCTCTACTGCACCGCCTTCTCCAGCGAGGGCCTGCCGACGGTGCCCGCCGGATTCATGGCCAAAGCGCTCGCACACGTGCACGCCGCCGGCGGATTCTTCATTGCGGACGAGGTGCAGGCGGGCTTCGGCCGTCTGGGCAGCCACATGTGGGGACATCAAAAGCTGGGGGTCATTCCGGACATCGTCACCCTCGGCAAGCCCATGGGCAACGGTCACCCGTTGGCCGCAGTGGTCGCGCGCCGCGATCTCGTCACCGCGTTTACGGGCCGGAACATGTATTTCAATACGTTCGGCGGCAACCCAGTCTCGGCCGCGGTCGGCACGGCAGTCCTCGATGTGATCGAGGACGAGCGCCTGCTCGAGAATGCCGTCACCGTAGGCGGCTATACATTGGCGAAGCTCGAGAAACTCGCAGACCGGCATGTGCTCATCGGAGATGTGCGAGGTGCGGGTATGTTCTTCGCGGTCGAACTCGTCAGCGACCGCAAAGCGAAGACCCCCGCGACGGCGCAAACCAAACGGCTCGTCAATCTCATGCGCGAGCGCGGCGTGCTGATCAGCCGCATCGGGCTCCACGACAATATCTTGAAGATCCGCCCGCCGATGCCGTTCTCGACGCAGCATGCCGACCTGCTCGTGGACACGCTCGACCAGGTGTTGGCGTCACTGTGACCGAGAATCCGTCAGTTGAGTCGGCGGCCTTCCTCGACGAGATGCAGGCGCTCGCGCTCACCGCCTTGCGCCACTGGGATCTCAAGGTCGCGAATCTCGCGCCGATCAAGGTGCGCGAGAATGCGGTGTTCAGGATCGACTTGGCGGACGGCGGGCGGGCCGTGTTGCGGGTGCATCGCAGCGGCTATCACTCGGACGCCGAGCTCAATTCGGAGTTCATTTGGATGCGTGCGCTGGAGACGGCCGGCATCCCGGTTCCGCGCGTGATTCGCTCGAGGCGCGGCCGAGACTTTGAAGTCGTCGCGATGCCGGCGATCGGCGGCGCGCGGCAGATCGACGTGTTCGAGTGGATCGATGGACGCCAGCTAGGATCCGTCGAGAGCGGCGTCAGCGGCGAAGGCGCCGCCATTGCCGAGCAGTACCACATGATCGGCGCCGTTGCGGCGCGCATGCACAACCATGCCGCCGGCTGGCAGTGCCCGACAGGGTTCCGGCGGCACGCTTGGGATGCCGCGGGCCTCGTCGGCGAGCAGCCGTTCTGGGGACGGTTTTGGGAGCTCGCCGCGCTCACGCCGGGGCAGACGAAGCTGCTCGTGCGCGCGCGCGCAAAGATGGCGGGCGAGCTCGCAGCCTACGGCACGAAGCCTGACCGCTATGGGCTCATACATGCCGATCTGGTCCCGGAAAATCTGCTCGTCGACGGCAACCGAGTTCAGGTGATCGATTTCGATGACGCGGGGTTCGGTTGGCACTTGTTCGAGCTCGCGACCTCGCTCTACTTCATCACCGGCGACAGCATCTACCCGACGGCCCGCGAGTCGCTGATTCGCGGCTACCGCACCGAACGGGAGATGCCCGACGAGGCGCTCGAATGGCTGCCTCTGTTTCTGGCCGCGCGCGGCACGACGTATCTCGGCTGGGTGCACACACGGCAGGACAGCGACACGGCGCGCGAGCTGACGCCCTTGCTGGCGGAGAGGGCCTGCGCCGTCGTCGAAGAGTACTTCGCGGCGTCGTAGCGGATCCGCAAGAATGGGCATGAGAATCTTTCAGGAGAGCCTTCATATGTCATACTATGCATTGACGATCGGCGGCAAAGCCGTCACGACGTCGAAGACCTTCGACGTGCTGAACCCGGCCGACGAGACCGTCGTCGCAGCCTGCCCGGAGGGCACCCCCGCGTTGGTGGATGAAGCCGTCTCGAGCGCGCGCCGCGCACTGTCGTCGTGGGCGGCGTTGCCCGACTCGGAGCGCGTGTCCAAGCTGCTGGCAATCGCCGACGCGATCGAAAAGCATCACACGGAGCTTTCCGAGCTCGTCACGCGCGAGCAGGGCAAGACCCAGAGCGGTCCAGGCGCCAATCTCGAGGTAGGCGGCGCCGCCGCATGGACCCGCGTCACGGCGGGCCTTTCCATCGTGGAGGAGACGATCCAGGACGACGAGAGCGGCAAGATCGTCCTGCGCCGCAAGCCCGTCGGTGTGGTTGCGTCGATTACTCCGTGGAACTGGCCGCTGATGATTGCGGTGTGGCATGTCATGCCCGCCATACGGGTCGGCTGCACCGTCGTCATCAAGCCTTCACCATTCACCCCGCTCTCGACGCTGCGTCTGGTGGAGCTCATGAACCAAATCCTGCCGCCGGGGGTCATCAATTCAGTGACGGGAGGCGTCGAAGTCGGCAACCACCTCACGAACCATCCGGGTATCGACAAGATCGTGTTCACGGGATCGATCGCCACCGGCAAAAAGGTGATGGGCAGCGCCGCGCAGCATTTGAAGCGCGTCACGCTCGAGCTCGGCGGCAATGATGCGGGCATCGTTTTGCCGGGCACGAACATCGAACCGCTGCTGGAAAAGCTGTTCTGGGGCTGCTTCATCAATGCCGGACAGACTTGCGCGGCGTTGAAGCGTCTGTATGTCCACCAGGATCAGTACGACGAGATCGTCAAGAAGTTCTCGGAGTACGTGGCCAAAATCCCGGTCGGCAACGGTCTCGATCCCCGGAACCTCATCGGGCCGGTCTCGAACAAGATGCAGCTCGACAAGGTGGCAGCCTACGTCGACGACGCGCGTGCCCGCGGCGCCACGATCGTCACGGGCGGTGTGCGGCCGAAATCGCCGGGCTTCTTCTATCCGCTGACGGTCATCGCCGATGCGGCCGACGACATGCGCGTGGTGAAGGAGGAACAGTTCGGCCCGGTCATTCCGATCGTGAAGTACAAAACGGTGGACGAGGCCATCGGCCGTGCGAACGCCCTGGACGTGGGCCTCGGCGGCTCCGTCTGGGGAAACGATCCGCAGGAGGCCGCGCGGTACGCGAGCCGGCTCGAGTGCGGCACCGCCTGGGTGAACCAACACGGCACGCTGCATCCCATGGCGCCTTTCGGAGGAGTGAAATGCTCCGGCATCGGCGTCGAGTTCAACATCGACGGGCTCAAGGAATACACTACCGTCCAGGTCGTCAACGTCGCACTCTGAAATCCGTCGCGCAGTCCGGCCGGGCGAGCTGCGCCGACACGAGGGGAAGCAATCGATGCCCGAATATCGACATGGCACAGCGGCGATTCGCGCTCTGGTGCGCGATGATGCGGTGCATCGGGACGTTTACATCAACCCCGAGCTGTTCGATCTCGAAATGGAACGCCTGTGGCGATCGGCGTGGACTTACATCGGGCACGATTCACAGGTGCCGAACGCCGGTGATTTCTATACGGTCAATATTGCGCGTCAGCCGCTGCTGATGCTCCGCGGCACCGACGGCGCAGTGCGCGTGCTGCTCAACCGCTGTGCGCACAAGGGCTCCAAGATCCTGGGCGCCAATTCGGGTAACTGCGGCAAGCTGCTGCGTTGCTCCTACCATGGGTGGACCTACACCCTCGACGGTTCGCTGCGCACGGTACCCGTCAAAAGCGGCTATGCCGATACCCGATTCTCCGAGTCGGAAGCTGCAAGCGGGTTGACGCCGGTCGCGGACGTGGCCGTCTACCGCGGTTTTGTCTTCGCTCGACTGAACCCAAGCGGTGCAAGTTTCGAGGAATACTTCGGCGATTGCTTAAGTTCGATCGACAACCTGGCGGACCGCTCGCCGGTCGGCCGTCTGGAAGTGGCGGGAGCCCCGTTACGGTACATGCATAACAGCAACTGGAAGATGTTCGTGGAGAATCTCAACGACACGATGCATCCGATGGTGGCGCACGAGTCCTCCGCGGGTACCGCGCGGGAGCTGTGGAAAGATCAGCCGCCGGACGCGCCGAAACCGATGGTGATCGAGCAATTTCTGCCCTTTGTCTCGAACTATGAGTTTTTCGACAAGATGGGCGTCAAAATCTACGACAACGGCCACAGCTACACAGGCGTCAATTTCTCGATTCACTCGAGTTACTCGGCGATTCCGGAATATGCCGCGCAGATGGAAGCGGCGTATGGGGCCGAGCGGGCGCAGGCCATTCTCGGGGAGTCCCGGCACAACACGGTTTACTATCCCAGCTTGACGATTAAAGGCGCCATTCAAACCATTCGAGTGGTGCGGCCGATTGCAGTCGATCGAACGTTGATCGAGAGCTTTACACTTCGGCTGGTGGGCGCGCCACCGGCTCTGCTGGAACGCAGCGCGGTGTACAACCGGGTCATCAATGCGCCCACCTCCGTCGTCGGCCATGACGACCTGTATTGCTATCGAGCTATCCAGGAGGGGTTGGCGTCGAACGGCAACGAATGGGTCAATTTGCAGCGCAATTATTCAGATCGGGAGAAGGAGGGGGGATTGCTTGGCACGCACAATGGCACCAGCGAGGTGTCCATGCGCGGACAATTCCGCGCGTGGGTCGCGGCGATGACCGCGGGCGGGGCGGGTGCGTGATCCAGGCCGTCGGCGATGACAAGACGCTCATCGAGTTCGTGTACCATGAGGCGCGGCTCATCGATGAAAAACGCTTCGATGAATGGTACGACCTGTATGCCGAGGACGGCCGTTATTGGATGCCGCTGATGCGCGGCCAGCCGGAAGGCGCCGATCACACCTCGCTATTCGACGAAGACAAGCTGCTGCTCAAGATCCGCATCGAGCGGCTGCGCAATCCCAAGTCTTACTCGCAGGCCCAGCCGAGTTGGTGCCAGCACATCCTGCAGGCGCCCAGTATTGAAAGGCGCGACGCAGAGAGGGGGATCGCCGTGCTGCGTACCCCGTTCATGTACCTCGAGTATCAGCAGGATCAGCAGGAAGTCTACGCGGGCGTCGCATGGCATCACCTCAAGCGCGGCGCCGAGAGTATTCTCATCGCGCTGAAAAAAATCGAACTCCTGAACTGCGAGGCGGCGCTGCCCTCCTTGCAGCTCTTTCCCTGAATGAGTCCAATGCAATCCAGTGATCGCGTCAAGCGAGTGGTAATGACCGGCGGCAGCTCCGGCATCGGTTTGGCCACGGCGCAGGCGTTTCTGGACCAAGGGTACGAAGTCATCAACCTATCGCGGCGCGACTGTCCGTTGATCTCGCCGCGGTTGACTTCGATCACCGTCGATCTGTCGGACGCCGCGGCTACCTTCGAGGCCGTCGCGTCGGCGGCATCGCGGACGCCGGCGACCACCATCGTGCATTGCGCCGGCGCGATTCGCGAAAAGCCGATCGAGGAGGCGACTCTCGCCGATCTCGCGGAACTCGGCAATCTGCATCTCGGCGCCGCATTGTCGCTGGTTCAGGCCAACTTGTCCGCGATGAAACGAGCTCGCTTCGGCCGCATCGTGTTGATTTCCTCGCGAGCCGCGCTGGGGCTTGCAAGACGAACCGCGTATTCGGCGACCAAGGCCGGCATGCTGGGGCTTGCGCGCACCTGGGCGCTCGAACTCGCCGCCGATGGAATTACCGTGAACGTCGTGGCTCCGGGTCCGATTGCCGATACCGAAATGTTCGAAGAAATAATTCCGGCGGGGAGCGCCAAGATGACCGCGGCAGCCAGGCAAGTGCCCGTGGGACGTTTCGGTACGCCGCAAGACGTGGCGCGCGCAGTCACCTTCTTCGCGGATCCAAAGGCATCATTCGTGACCGGGCAAACGCTTTTCGTCTGCGGCGGCACGTCCGTCGGCAGTATCGTGTACTGACGCCGGCAGGCCTGGGAGCCTGTCTGACTAGTGATCGCGGTGGATGACGACGGGGTGCGACGTGGACAGACCTCCATCCACGGCAATCGCCTGGCCATTCACATAGGAGGAAGCGTCGGATGCCAGAAACAATGCCGTGTGCGCGATCTCATCGGGAGCCCCGGGCCGTCGCAAGGGATTGAGCTGGCCGATTTTGCGCTCGGTGCCGCGGGCGCGCGCCTGCTCGAATATCGGGCGTGTCATTCCGGTTTCGATCAGGCCCGGGCAAATGGCATTGACGCGCACACCCGTGCCGGCGAGTTGGTTGGCCGCGGTTTGCACCAGACTGATGACGCCCGCCTTGCTGGCGCTGTAGGGCACACCGCCGGCGCCGGAACGCAGCCCCGCGACGCTGGCCGTGCAGATGATCGAACCGCGCCCCTTCGGCACCATGGCGAGAGCCGCATGCTTGGCCGCCAGAAAAGTACCGATCAGATTGATCCTGAGAACCTCCGTCCAGCGTTCGACCGTCTCCTCGAAGAAAGGCACCAGGCCGCCGCTGATGCCGGCGTTCGCGAAGCACACGTCGAGACCGCCATATTCTTTGACCGCGAAGGCGACCGCGCCGGCGACATCTTCGTCCGCCGAAGAGTCCCTGATCAGCGCCACCGCGCGCCCGCCGGCCGACCGAATCGCGGACGCGGTCGCCTCGACTTCCGCGGCGCGATCCAACGCCACGACCGCGGCGCCCTCGGCCGCGAACAATAACGCGCTGGCGCGTCCGATGCCGCCGGCCGCACCGGTGACGAGGGCGGTCCTGCCTCGTAGTATATTCATCGGCAATTCCAATTGCGCGGCTGACTGTCCATGACGCTCCGGTCGCTCGAGTTATGGATTAGTATACCCTCCCTCACCCACATGCCGACGGGGTATCTATGAGCGACCAACCACATACGATTTCACGCCGAGAATTTACGGCATTGTCCCTCGCCGCCGGAGCCACTGCAGCCGCGGGCATTTCCGCCGCCGCCGGCGGAGTGATGGAGGCGGATGTACAGGTGCATACTCCGAGCGGCGTCTGCGACGCGGCGCTGATCCATCCGCAGGAAAATGGGCGCTGGCCTGCCGTCATCTTGTTCGCCGATGCGTTCGGCCTGCGGCCGGCGATGCGCGACATGGCGAAGCGCCTCGCCGTCGGAGGGTTTACCGTGCTGATACCGAATCCCTATTATCGCTCGACCAAAGCGCCCGGCCTGGATCCCGGATTCGATTTCACCAATCCCGCGGATCGCGCGAAGCTCCAGGCATTGCGTGCACCGCTCACCAGCGACGCCGTGATGCAGGATGCCATCGCTTACGCGAAGTTTCTCGATGCGCATTCGAGCGTTGATAAAAAGGCAAAAATGGGAGTCTTCGGTTACTGCATGGGCGGCCCGATGACCATGCAGGCGGCTGCCGCGCTGCCTGAGCGGATCGGTGCCGGCGCGTCTTTCCATGGCGGGGGCTTGGTCACGGATAAACCGGATAGCCCGCACTTGTTGGTGCCGAAAATGAAGGCGCAGTACTATTTCGGCGTCGCGGCAAACGATGATGAGCGCCAACCGGACGCGAAGACCAAGCTCGATGAGGCATTTCGCGCAGCGAATCTTCCCGCGAAGATCGAAGTCTACGAAGGCACGCTGCATGGGTGGTGCGTCAAGGACATGCCGCTGCAGAACGGCAAGCCCGTCTACGACGAGGCGGGCGCCGAGCGCGCATGGAATGAATTGGTCGCCCTCTACAAGCGGGCGCACGTCTAGGGCGCGCGTACGGCACTTTCAAACGAACATGCAATCAAATGAGCATGCAATGCATCGTCGAATGAGGAAGCAATGAGCGAGGCCTTCATCTGTGACTTCGTGCGAACCCCGATCGGCCGCTTCGAAGGCGGCTTATCGCGGGTGCGCCCCGATGATCTCGCGGCGGTTGCGATCAAACACCTGGCCGCTCGACACAGCGCCATCGGCGAGGTGGTCGATGAAGTGTTCATGGGTTGTGCCAATCAGGCCGGAGAAGACAATCGCAATGTCGCTCGTATGGCGCTGCTGCTCGCCGGGCTGCCGGCGCGGGTGCCCGGCATGACGGTCAATCGGCTGTGCGCGTCCGGATTGGATGCGGTGGCTGCAGCGGCCCGGGCGATCCGCGCCGGTGAAATCGAACTCGCCATTGCAGGCGGTGTCGAGTCGATGACGCGCGCTCCCTTCGTGATGGGGAAGGCGGAACGGGCCTTCCAGCGCACGGCGGAAATCTATGACACGACCATCGGCTGGCGTTTCGCCAATGCGCAGATGAAGGCGCTGTACGGCGTAGATTCGATGCCCGAAACCGGTGAGAACGTGGCCGCGGACTTCAACATCTCGCGTGCGGATCAGGACGCCTTCGCCTTCCGCTCGCAGCAGCGCGCCGCGCGGGCCCAGGATGCCGGAGTGTTCGCCGAGCAGATCGTGCCCGTGACCGTTCCTCAGACGAAGGGCGCTTCTGCGCACGTCGTCGAGCGCGACGAACAGCTTCGCCCGGACACCACGCTCGAGGGACTGGCCAAGCTCAAGCCGGTGGTGCGTGCCGGCGGCACGGTCACCGCCGGAAATGCATCGGGAATCAACGATGGTGCCGCGGCGCTGCTATTGGCGTCCGGTGCGGCTGTCGAAAAATACGGACTCAAGGCGCGCGCGCGGGTGCTGGGCTTCGCGTCGGCCGGAGTCGCCCCGCGCATCATGGGCGTGGGTCCGATCCCGGCGGTGGAGAAACTCGTGAATCGGCTGCGCCTCAAGCTGTCCGATTTCGATGTGATCGAACTCAACGAGGCCTTCGCGTCGCAGGCGTTGGCTTGCGTGCGGGCTTTTGGCTTGGCCGACGACGCCGAACACGTCAACAGCAATGGCGGCGCCATCGCGCTGGGGCATCCGCTGGGAATGTCGGGAGCGCGCATTGCGGGGGCCGCAGT
>DASWEO010000200.1:0-3595 GCA_036394715.1 Steroidobacteraceae bacterium | reverse complement strand
CCGCCGTTCCCCGGTGCCTTTACGGAGGTGAACGGGTGTAGGCTTGCGGTTCTCGAGACGCGCGTGGATGCGGAGCCGGCGCGATACTTGAACCAAGCGCCCTGTCTGTATGCCGCGGACGGCGAGTGGTACGCCGACTGCGTCGACGGGCGGCGCCTCAGGATCCTGCGGCTGGCGATGAATGGGGAGCCCGTGCCGCCCGACGCTGCGCCGCCGTCCTTGGCGCACCAGCCGTTGGCGCTGGTCTGAACACGGCGCCGGCCTGAAGATTAGATCTTGACGCTCGCGCAGCGAGCGCCTAACGAACGGGGTCGCCTCGACCCCGTCAACAGTTGCGCGAAGCGCATGAGTAACAGGGGTTTCATCTTGAAAAACGTTCTCATTCTCGGGGTCAATGGATTCATCGGTCATCACCTGAGCAAGTACATCCTGGCTCACACCGATTGGCATATTTACGGCATGGACCTGCAATCCGAGCGCGTGAGCACGCTGCTCGGGAACTCGAAATTTCACTTCGTGGAAGGCGATATCACCATCAACCTCGAGTGGGTGGAGTATCACGTGCGCAAGTGCGATGTGATTCTGCCGCTGGTGGCCATCGCGACGCCCGCGACCTACGTGCGCGAGCCGCTGCGGGTGTTCGAATTGGATTTCGAGGCCAATCTGCCCATCATTCGCCACTGCGTCAAATACAAGAAACGCGTGGTGTTCCCGTCGACCTCCGAAGTCTACGGCGCGAGCACGGACAAGGAATTCGATTCCGAGACCACCGAATTGGTCTTGGGTCCCATTCACAAGCAGCGCTGGATCTATTCCTGCGTGAAGCAGCTGCTGGATCGCATCATCTATGCCTATGGTCAGCAGGGCCTGCAGTTCACGTTGTTCCGGCCGTTCAACTGGATCGGCTCCGGCCTCGACAGCATGGACGATCCCAAGGAAGGTTCATCGCGGGTGCTCACGCAGTTCCTGGGGCATATCGTGCGCGGCGAACCGATCAAGCTGGTCGACGGCGGCAAGCAAACGCGCGCCTTTACCTTCGTCGACGATGCGGTCGAGTGCCTGACCAAGATCATCGACAATCCGGGCGGCATCGCCGACGGCAAGATCTACAATATCGGCAATCCCCACAATTCATATTCCATCCGCAAGCTCGCGGAGATGATGCTGGAGATCGCTTTGTCCCGGCCGGAATATGCGCCCACCGCTCGCAATACCAAGCTCGTCGACATTTCGGCGCTCGAGTACTACGGCAAGGGGTATGCGGACATCCCGGCGCGTCTGCCCTCGATCAAGAACACCACGGCGGAACTGGGCTGGACCCCCAAGACCGACATGCGCGCCTCCTTGAGCGCGATCTTCGACTCCTACGCCCACAGCCTGCCGTCGGCGTCGGCGCTGTTGTCGCGCGATGCTTGAGAGCACGCGCATCGGCCTGAAGGTCGATGTGGATACCTTGCGCGGTACGCGCGAAGGCGTGCCGCGCCTCATGGCGCTGCTTCGCAAGCTGGGCCTGGACGCGACTTTTTATTTTTCGGTGGGGCCCGACAACACGGGACGCGCCATGCGCCGCGTCTTTCGCAAGGGCTTTGCGCAGAAGGTCGCGCGCACCTCGGTGCTCGAGCACTACGGGTTGAAGACCTTGCTCTACGGCGTGCTGCTGCCCGGCCCGGATATCGGGCGAAGCGCGGGCGGGGTGATGCGCAGCGTGCACGACGCCGGCTTCGAGGTCGGCCTTCACACCCATGATCATGTGCGCTGGCAAGATTACGTGGCCAAGGCGACGGCGGCCTGGACCCGCGTGGAATTCGAGCGAGGCCTCGAGGCCTTCGAGCGGGTGTTCGGATTCTTGCCGCAATCGCATGCCGCGGCCGGCTGGCAGATCAACGCGCATGGCCTCGCACTCGAACAGGAGTACGGCCTGCGCTACGCGAGCGACACGCGCGGCGGCCCGCCGTTCTTTCCGGTGCTGGCGCAGGGCACGAGTTCCTGTCCCCAGTTGCCCACCACGTTGCCCACCTTCGATGAGGTCTTGGGTGTTGACGGCGTCGATGCATCGACCATCGCGGACGCGGTGTTCCGCTCATCCGCCGCCGCGGCCGACGCACAGCCTTCGGACGATTTGCAGGTGTTTACTCTGCACGCGGAGCTGGAGGGCATGCGGCTGCTCGATGCCTTCGAGTCCCTGCTCGTGAAATGGCGGGGGTCGGGCGCCTCGATCACGCGCATGGCCACGATTCACGAACTGGCCATGCAGCGTCCTTTGCCTGCCCGAGCCGTGGTCATGGGCGAGGTGGCGGGGCGGTCCGGTCTACTGGCGGTGCAAGCGGTTAGCGCAATCACCGCCGCGAGTGCGCCAGGCTCGGAGAGCGCGGCAGCCGCGGCGAGCGCGCAGGACCCGACGAGCGCGGCAACCCGCACGTGAGCGGCGCTTGGGCGTGAGCGAACCCTTAGGTCTGGCTCCGCGCGAGCGGTGGATCTACCGGGGGCTGGCCGTGCTGCTCACCCTGCTATGGTTGGCGACGCTGGCCGCTCGGCCGCTGTTCAATCCCGATGAGGGGCGCTACGCGGAAATTCCGCGCGAGATGCAGAGCGCAGGCGACTGGGTCATTCCCCATTTGAACGGCTTGGCCTACATCGAGAAGCCGCCGCTGCAATATTGGGCTACCGCTGTGAGCTATCGCCTGTTGGGTCCCAGCGAGTTTGCGGCACGCCTCTATACGGCGCTGACCGCGTTGGCGACCATTCTGCTGGCGTGGCTGGCGGCGCGCCGCCTGTGGGGCCTTGAGGCCGGCTGGCGCGCTGCGGCCGTGCTGTCCGGCATGCTGTTGTTCGTGGTCCTGGGCCAGCTGCTGACGTTGGACATGAGTCTGACGTTCTATATGACCTTGAGCCTGGCGGCCTTTCTGTCGGCGCAGCAAGCGGCTCA
This sequence comes from Steroidobacteraceae bacterium, assembly GCA_036394715.1. Taxonomy (GTDB): domain Bacteria; phylum Pseudomonadota; class Gammaproteobacteria; order Steroidobacterales; family Steroidobacteraceae; genus Bog-1198. Next base: position 669 of record DASWEO010000200.1, on the reverse strand, counting down.
GGCCCGCCCGTGGATGTTATTGGCGTGGGCGGCAGCCGGCCTGGGCGTGCTCACCAAGGGCCTGGTCGCTGCCGCCATACCCGCGGCGGTGTTGATTCTGTATAGCCTGTATTCGCGTGATGCGACGCCGTGGCGCCGGCTCTACGCCAGGTGGGGTTTACCGCTCTTTCTCGCCATCACCGTGCCCTGGCACTGGCTCGCGGCGCGGCGCCTCGATGATTTCCTGGAGTTCTTCTTCGTGCACGAGCATGTGGCGCGGTATTTGACTCCCATGGCCGATCGCCAGGAACCGTGGTGGTTTTTCGGCGGCGTATTCTTGGCGGGCAGCATGCCGTGGACCCTGTCCGCGCTGCGGGTGCTCTGCGGCGGCTGGCGGCGGCGCGCATCGCCTGCCGCCTTCGACCCCGCCCTGTTCCTGTGGATCTGGGTGGTCTTCATCGGAGTGTTTTTCTCGCTGTCCGACTCGAAGCTCATGCCCTATATTTTGCCGCTCATGCCGGCGCTGGCGCTGCTCATCGCGGCGCTGCCGGAGCCGGCCCTGGAACGGGATTTTCTGTTCACGGCCATACTGACCCTGGTAGCCGGTTTAGGTCTGGGAGCCGCGAGCCTGAATTGGGCCAGCGTGATCGCATCCTCGGACCGCAGCGCCTACTTCCTGCCGCTGGCCAA
>DASWEO010000199.1:0-17153 GCA_036394715.1 Steroidobacteraceae bacterium | reverse complement strand
ATCGGCGTCGCTCACGAATACGACGGTAATGTTCGGCGGCACTTTGCGGTCGGCGCCAGAGCCGCTCTCGACGGCAAGGACAAAAACAGCGTGCGCGACGCGATTCCCGCCGCCGCGGCGGTGGCCGGCACTTGGGTGTTCGCAACCGTCCTGGACGATTCGTCCGGCCGCGTCGAAGCGTACACCATGCTCGAGGCGGGCGGGTTCAGCGCGGTCACTACCGAGGCGCTGAAGTTTGCGGCGGGCCGAGCGAGGCCCAACGAGACTACGCGTGTGGACGATTGGCGTAAGGGTGGAAGCTCCTTCCCCTCTTTGCACGCCAGCGCCGCGTTCGCGATCGGCACGGTACTGGCTGAGTCGGGCAGCGACGACTTTCGGTGGGTTCGACGTGTGTTGGGATATGGTCTGGCGGGCGCTACCGCCTACGTGCGGGTTCGCGACAATGTTCACTGGATGTCAGATACGGTTGCGGGTGCAGCAATCGGAATCGCAACCGCTCATTTCACGATGAACCGTCGCGAGGAACGCGCGCATCGATGGGACGTATCGGTGGCGCCCATGGACAACGGCGGCACCATGGTGACTTTCCGAATGGCACTGCAATAGCCGCATCCGTCGGCCGACAGGCTCGTGAATCGTCGAGGAAATCCATCAATTGCGCGGCGCCGCATGCCGTGGCGCGTACCAGCACAAGAGCAACGGCACCGAGACGAGCGCCGCGCCGGCGAGAAAGGTGGTCGATGCACCGAAGCGGTCCCACAGCCAGCCGGCAAGCGCGCTGGCGAGCAGCACGCACAGGCCGCAGGCCAGGTTGAACACGCCGAACGCAGTGCCGCGCAGGCTCGAGGGCGCGGTTTCGGACACCATCGCGGCGAGAATGCCCTGCGTGAAACCCATGTGCAGGCCCCAGACCGCTACGCCGAGAAACACTGAGCGGACCGACTGTCCTAGTGCGAGCACCAGGTCGGCCGCGATCAGCAGTGTCATGCCGAGCGCCAGCAGGAGGCGGCGATCCAGCCGGTCTGAAAGGCGGCCGGCGGGGTACGCCGATAGCGAATAGGCCAGACTCATCGCGACCATCACGCCCGGAATCCACGCGAGATTCAGCCCCGTCTGCTGAGCACGCAAGACCAAGAACGCCTCGCTGAAGCGCGCCAGCGTGAACGTCGCGCCGATGCCGACGATGAGCCAGTAGCTCCGCGGGAATTCCTGCAGCGCGCGCCAATGCAACGGAGAGCGGAAGGCGCGGTGACCCGGAGCGCGGCCCGATTCGTCGATGCCGAACGCGATCAGCCCGATCGCGACGAAGGCCGGTGCGACGGCGAACCACAACACTGTTCGAATGTGGCCAGCGAAGCAGAACATCAGCAGGATGGCGAGCAAGGGTCCCAGGAAGGCGCCGATGGTGTCCATCGACTGACGCAACCCAAAACAGGCGCCGCGAATCTCGGGCGGAGCCACATCGGCCACCAGCGCATCGCGCGGCGCGCCGCGGATCCCCTTGCCCACACGGTCAAGCATGCGGCCCGTGACGGCCAGGGCGGGCGTGGTCGCCAGCGGAAACAGCGGCTTCGAGAGCGCCGCCAGTCCGTAACCCAGCAGCAGCAGCCCCTTGCGCCGTCCCAGATAGTCGCTGATCGCCCCGGAAAACACTTTGACGATCAAGGCGGTTGCCTCGGCTGCGCCTTCGAGCACGCCGAAGGCGGTTACGCTCATGCCCATGGTGGTCACGAGGAACACCGGCAGCAACGCGTGCACGAGTTCGGAAGACAGGTCCATGAACAGGCTGACGAAGCCTAGCGCCCACACGGTACGGGGGATGCTAACTTGCTTGAGTGAGATCAGGTTGGCGGTCATAGGGGTCGAGCTTACCGTGCGTATCCGGCTCCGTCCCAAGTACCCCATGCTTCCTTTATGCTCTCCATCCAAGTGCTGGCTGAGAGTAACGGCGGATCAAACGATGAAAAATCAGGCTTTTTGGCGGCGGCTCGCGTTTGCGGTGGTCGGTATTCGCGCCACCATCCGTAGCGAAGCCAGCTTTCGCGCGCAATTGTTTCTCGGTCTGGCCGCCGCCGTGGTGCTTGCGCTGGTCAGACCGCCGCTCATCTGGCTCGCCATGTGTTGCATGTCCGCGAGCATGGTGCTCGCACTCGAGCTCGTGAACACGGCCCTCGAGCACCTGGCTGATAGACTGCATCCGGAACGCCATATTGCCATCCAAAGGGCGAAGGACTGTGCGGCCGCCGCCGTGCTCCTGGCATCGATCGCAGCGGTCATCATCGGCGGTCTGACTGTTGCGGTAGGTCTCGGATGGCTACAATGACAATCCGTTTCGACCGCTCTTTAGAGGTATGACATGCGAATTCTGCAAATCGTGGGCGGCATCTTGATAGCGGGCGGACTTTTCGTTCTCATCAAGGCCCCGTCTTATTCGAGCGAGAAGAGCGTGTTCAAGATAGGGGACGTTGAAGCGAAAGTGGCGCAGGAACATCCGGTTCCGCCGTGGGCGGGTGGCGCGGCCATCGCGGCCGGAGTCGTGCTGATCGTGGTCGGTGCCCGCAAGGGGTAGGGTGTCGAGGGCGCCCGGCGAGATCGCCATCCAAATCACTCGACCAGCTTTTTACGCAGCAGCAGCAATTCGCGCCGCCGCGCCGGGGTGGTCTTGGGGTAACTCAACTCGAGACCTTCGACGGTGTCGAGCACGATTCGCGATACGATCAGGCGAGCATTGAGCTTATCGTCGGCCGGGACGATATACCAAGGCGCGCGCTGCGTACTGGTCGCACTGAGGCATTTCTCGTAGGCCCGCATGTACTGCTTCCAGAATTTGCGTTCCTCGATATCCGCCAGGCTGAATTTCCAGTTCTTCTCCGGACGATCGATGCGGTCGATGAATCGCCTGCGCTGCTCTTCTTTGGACAGATGCAGGAAGAACTTGACGATTCGCGTGCCGTTGCGGTCCAAGTGTCTTTCCATATCCACGATGGAGCGGTACCGGTCGTGCCACACTCTTGATTCATCCAACGTGTCCGGCAGACCTTCGCCGCGCAGAATTTCCGGATGCACCCTGGCAATCAGCACCTCCTCGTAGTAGGAACGGTTGAAGATGCCGATCCGCCCGCGCTCGGGTAAGTCGCGCGTGGTTCGCCAAAGAAAATCGTGTTTCAGCTCGATCGCGCTGGGATGCTTGAAACTGTACACCTGGCAGCCTTGCGGGTTGACTCCCGACATGACGTGCTGAATCGCGCCGTCCTTCCCGGCCGCGTCCATGGCTTGAAAAATCAACAGGATCGCATAGCGGTCCGACGCGTAGAGCAACTCTTGCTGTGCACTGAGAGCCTTGACGTGCTTGCGCAGGAGATCTTGGTATTCCTCGTCCGTCCCGTACACGGGACCGACGCGCGTCGGCCACTTTCTCAGATTCACCTTCGCGCCTTCCGGCACTCGAAAATCGCTCGACTTGATGTGCATCGACGCCTCCGGGTACTGGTCTTACGTCGGCACTGGGTGCAGACGTATGGCAGTTTGCACGATGTCCGTACGATAGGTAGTAGTATTGGCCGCTTCGGATCGTTCCTGGAGATACCCGCATTGCTCGACTCGATACCTCGGCCCGGTGCGCCGCAAACGCGCCGCATCTTGTTTGCGAGCCTCATCGGCACGACCATCGAGTTCTTCGACTTCTATATATACGCCACGGCCGCGGTGCTGGTGTTTCCCAGGCTGTTCTTTCCCAAGGGCGATCCGGCGACGGCATTGCTGCAGTCGTTCGCGACCTTCGCGCTGGCATTTTTCGCGCGTCCCGTGGGATCGGCCTTGTTCGGACATTTTGGCGATCGCATCGGACGCAAGGCAACGCTGGTCACCGCCTTGCTGACCATGGGCATCTCGACGGTGTGCATCGGTTTGTTGCCGACCTATGCATCCATCGGCGTGCTTGCAGCGGGGCTGCTGGCGCTTTGCAGATTGGGGCAGGGCGTGGGATTGGGCGGCGAATGGGGCGGCGCCGTGCTGCTGGCGACGGAAAACGCTCCGCCGGGTAAGCAGGCCTGGTATGGAAGCTTCCCGCAACTCGGCGCGCCGCTCGGATTTTTGTGTTCCACCGGCGTGTTCCTGGTGATGAGCAACAATTTGACCGAGGCGCAGTTGTTCAGCTGGGGCTGGCGTGTGCCGTTTTTGGCGAGCGCCGTGTTGGTGTTGGTGGGGCTGTATGTACGATTGCAACTCGTCGAAACGCCCGCCTTCCAGCGCAGCCTCGCGCAGGGCGAGCGCGTGCGCGTGCCCTTCATGGTCGTCATTGCGAAATACCCTCGCGAGCTTGGGTTGGGAACGCTGGGAGCAACCACCACGTTCGTCGTGTTTTACCTGATGACGGTATTCGCCCTGGGTTGGGCCACCGGTGCGCTCGGATTCAGCCGCCAGCAGTTCTTGATTCTGCAAATGGTCGGCGTGCTGTTCTTCGGTTTGACCATACCGTTCTCCGCCGTCGTTGCCGATCGCATCGGCGAGCGCACGATGCTGATGATTGCGACGGCCTTGATCATCGCCTTCGGTTTCGCTTTCCGGCCCCTGTTCTCCGCACACGGCACGGCGAGCGTCTTGCTATTCCTGGCGCTCGGCTTTGCCCTGACCGGTCTGACCTACGGTCCTCTGGGCAGCGCTCTCGCACGCTTGTTTCCGACCTCGGTGCGGTACACGGGCACCTCGCTCTCCTTCAACCTCGCCGGTATTCTGGGCGCCTCGCTCGCGCCCCAGATCGCGACTTTACTGGCGTCGCACTACGGCGTGGCCTATGTCGGGTATTATCTGTCGGCGGCTGGGCTGGTTACCATGGTGGCATTGCTGCTGATCAAAGCGGACCAATCGAGCGGCGAGCCGCACGCTCGAACCTCTATTCAAGGGGAGAACTAGAATGACTCGCAACCTCTTTTCAAGTCTCCATCGGCAAGTTGCGGCGCTGCTGTGCGTGCCATGCTTCTTCGCCCCTCTGCATGCCATTGCGGCGGATGCCTACGATGCCGCCGTCGCGCACGCGGGGCGCAGCGCCGCGGATCTGAAACGCGATTCATTGGATCATCCGGCCGATATCTTGCGCCTCTCCGGCATCAAGCCGGGCATGCGGGTGGCCGACGTGCTCGCGGGCGACGGCTACTACAGCGAACTTGCCGGTTACGTGGTGGGGCCGAAGGGCAAGGTCCTCATGATCAACAATGCCGCGTTCGATCATTGGAGCGACGGTCCGCTGCAGGCGCGCTTGGAATCGCATCGCCTGGGCAATGTCGAGCATGAGACGCTCGATCTTAACCACATGAACCTGGCACCCGGAAGCCTGGACGCGGTGTTCTTGGTCAAGGTGTACCACGATTTGTATTGGGTAGACAGGGACGGGTCGTCGGAGGGCCTCTGGCCGAAGATCGATACCAGCGCCGTGCTCGATCAGCTGTCGCGCGCACTCAAGCCGGGCGGAGTGCTCCTGCTGGTGGATCACTCGGCCAAGCCGGGAAGCGGCACTACCGTGGCGTCCGGCTTGCATCGTATCGAGGAGAGCTACGCGATCAAGGATTTCGAGTCTCACGGATTCAAGGTCGCCGCCAAGAGCGATTTGTTGAGAAGACCGGACGACGCGCGCGATCAGGTGAGCTACAAAGGCCCGATACTGGGCAAGACCGATCGCTTCGTGGTGGTGTTTCGCAAAAGCGCGCCATAGTCAGACAGGCTCCTAGGCGCCGACCTTCCGCCGGGCTCTCAGACGACGGAGTTCAGCCAGCGAGTCAAGGTGCCCGCGTCCATCGCTCCCGACTGACGGGCGATTTCCTTGCCCGCGCGGAAGACGATCAGGGTTGGAATGCTGCGGATATTGAAACGCGCGGCCGGCGCCGGCTCGTCTTGGGTGTTCAATTTAGCGAAGCGTAATGTGGGTTCGAGCTGGCGCGCCGTCGCCTCGTAAAAAGGCGCCATGGCGATGCACGGGCCGCACCAGGGCGCCCAAAAATCCACGACCACGGGCAGATCGTTTCGCGCCAAATGCCGGTCGAAATTGGCCTCGGTGAGTTCGATCGGCTTCCCTTCGAATAGTGGGAAGTGGCACTTGGGGCAGCGAGGGTGATCTCGCAGTCGATCGCTCGGCAGGCGAACCACCGAGTCACAATGCCCGCATACCGCTTGGATGCCTTCGTTCATCAAATTATCCGGGCTCTATTTGGGTTGCGCAACCAAGATGGAAAAGCTATTGGGGACGATGCTGGGACGCGGATGCGGCTGCTCCTCGGTCGCCGGCGGTGTAGCTCCTAGTCTCGCGGCGGCCAGGAAAATCTTGTGAGTAGCCGGGTCGAGCGCCATGGTGCGCGCACTGACCAGAGTGGTCACCGTCGCCAACACCCGATAGACATCCGGCGACTCCTCATGAATCACTGTCATCGTGCCGTCCAGCCCGTTCGAAGTGAATACCAGACCGAGATCGGAATCGAAGGCCGCGGCGTCCGGTCCTCTGCCGATCACGACTCGGGCCACTTGCTTGCCCGACAAGGCATCGGTTACCGCCATCACTTGGTTCGCGCACACCGAGAACAGGCGGTGATGAACCGCGTCGAGCGCGAGGCCAGTCGGATTCGCGCAGCCTGGTAGAGGCCAAGTCGCCTTGAGGGCCAGCGATTTCCCATCGACAGCGACGAGCTTGCCGGGGTCCGTCTCGATATTGACATACACCGTGCCCGCGGTATCCGTAGCCATGAATTCCGGCGGACCGGGAAGCGCGACGATAGCCACGATCTGGAGCGTCGCTGCATCCAGTGCGGAGAGATTGGCTGATTCGCCGTTGGCGGTAATGATATGGTTTTGCCGCGGCTCGTACAAAATGGCGTCGGGCTTCTTCCCGGAGACCGGTACTCGTTGAATTACGCGCAGCGTGTCGAGTTCGAATACCGAGACCGTGTTGCTGCCGCCATTGCTGGTAAAGCCCCGCTTCAATGCCGGGGCGAACGCGATGCCGTGAACTCCCGCCGTGTTGGGAATGGTCCCGGCGAGTTTGCCGCTGACCGTTTCGACGACGTCCACGCGATCGCCGCGGCTGATGAACAGGCGCGCACCGCTCGCCTCTAAAGCCAGGTAATCCCATCCGCCGGCTCCGCCCAACGGCCAACTTCGAGACACCGTGTACACAGCCGCGGGAAGCGGCGAGGTATCGGCCGCCGGCGTCGCTGCGGCGGCCGTCTGCAACAGTGCGTACACGACAAACGGAAGAGTGCGCAACGCCGTAAATTCCTTCGGTTCGAGCGTCGATTAGTCTACCCGCATTGAGCAAAAGAGAAAAACCGGACCGCAATTTCGCCGTGTAATTTCTACATGCGTAACCTGCGTCGATTTGCGAAAATCGCGAATAGAAACGGAAGACCCGGGCCGCGCGAACCGCGGCGTCGGCAGCCGTTGCCGAACGTCCATCCAATAACAGTTGTGCATTTCCATCGACAAAAACGGCAGTTCACGGGACGTAGTGTGTCGCCGATGATGCATGGTTCCCGCGCTTCGCAGGGTTGGAGAAGTCCAGGAGAATCGGATGTCTTTGAGGGGATTCGCGACGGCTCTGGGTGCCGCGGCCATTTCAATCCAAGGGGCCGGTTTCGCCGCGCCGGCGGTGTCGGCGTCGGAAAACGACGCGGGCGGTCTGGAAGAAGTCGTGGTCACGGCGCAGCGCAGGGAAGAGTCCGCCCAAAATGTGGGCATCGCGATATCGGTGCTGTCGGGCCAGAGCCTGGCCGACAAGTCCATCACGAACGTGGTCGATCTTCAGAACGCGATACCCAGTCTGCAAGTCGAGCCGGCGTTCGGCGGCGGTCAGCCCCAGTACCGTATCCGCGGTGTCGGGTTTCTGGACTACACTTCCAACAATGCCTCACCCGTCGGCGTCAGTATCGACGACGTTGCCTTTGCCTTGCCGATTCAGACCCAGGGGCAACTGTTCGACATCGACCGGATCGAGGTGCTGCGCGGTCCCCAGGGCACGCTGTACGGCCGCAATACCACCGGGGGCCAAATCAATTTCATCAGCAATCGGCCGACCGCCGATACTCATGCCGGATTCACAGCGGAGTATGGTTCGCACAACGACGTGAACGCCGAGGGCTACGTGTCGGGCTCAATCACGGATGGTCTGCTCGGACGCCTGTCCGTGGCCACCGAACAGGGCGGAGCCTGGCAGCGCAATCGAGACACGGGACAAAGCTTGGGCAAGAAAAACAAAATCGCCGGGCGCGGCCAATTGCAATGGAACCCCTCGGAGGGCGTCAACTTCCGGCTGGACTTCCATTTGTCGCAGGATAAGTCCGAAGAAACGGGGCTGCATTTGCTGAAGGCGTACCCCCCGTACAATGCGGGCGCGGGCGGTCCTGTCATCCCCGCAGATACGTCGCGCTACGCCACCGGATGGCGGCTCGATCCGGTCTTCGCCAAGATCATCGGCATCGACGCCGCTTCCAAACCGGGAGTGGACAACTCGAATGATGGAGTCGATCTGACGGCCAATATCGACTTCGCCGGCGCGAGACTCACCAGCATTACCGCCTTCAACAAAATGATCAGGCGCGAATACAGCGACTGGGATGCGACTCAGTACTACGATTCCGATGAGTACTTTCGAAGCGATTTGAACGTGATTTCCCAAGAGGTCCGCGTTGCGTCGACCGGATCCGGTCCGTTGGGTTGGGTGGGGGGCGTGTTCTACTCGGATCAAGATCTCCACGAGAAGTTCTATTCCGACTTCACGGACGCGCAGGGAATCGGCGGCATCGCATTGACCGCGTACGAACAAAAGGCGAATTCCTTCGGCGAGTTCGGCCAGGTCAACTACCGGTTCAACGACGTGCTCAAGGGAACGCTGGGCGTGCGCGAGGACCATGAAACGCGCGAATTGATCGGCCTCAACACCGGTTTCCTGGTGCCGGCAGTCCCGTCCTTCACGGGAGGCGCTTTGAACCACTCGATCACCTCGAACCTCCCGTCCGGAAAGGTCGAGCTGGACTACACGCCGGTGGACAAGACGTTGGTCTACGGGAGCATCAGCCGCGGCGTGAAGTCCGGCGGGTTCACTGCGCACAACACGACGACCGCGCCCGCCGCCGACCCATTCGAACCCGAAAAGCTCACGGCCTATGAGATCGGCGTGAAGTCCGACGTGGCGCGGACCGTGCGCATCGACGCGGCCGTGTTCTACTACCGATACAAGGATCAGCAGATTTTGGGGAAGGTGTTTGACACGGGATCGAACTCCTACATCGGCCGGTTCGGAAACGCCGATTCGCGCATCAGCGGCGGCGAAGTGGAGCTCGCATGGCAGCCGCTCGGCGGTCTGTCCGTATCGCAATATGCAGGCTTCGCCGAGGGCTACTACACGGGCAAGATTCTCGACAGCAGCACGCCGCCCGTCGACTACCACGGCCGACCGCTCAGCTTCCCGAAGTGGAGCTACGGCGGCGATGTCAGCTACGCCTGGAGCGCGGGCGACTACAAGATCACGGCCGAGTCCAACTACAGCTTCCACGACACCTACAGTCAGTTCTACCTGCTGGGAAGTTCGGATTTCACGATTCCAAAATACTGGCTGGCGAACGCCAATCTGTCGCTGTCGCCCGCGTCGGGTGCGCCATGGACGGTGACCCTGTGGGGCCGTAACCTATTCGATAAAGCCTACGACATCACGAGGAACTTCTTCCTGCCGGGCACCGAAGTTGCCCAGGCCGGCGAGCCCACCACGGTCGGCATTCGGGTCAGCTACAAGTATTGATGGGAGCAACGATGTTGAAGGTTTTGGCCGTTCTCCTCGCGGTGGTTGTCGCAGTGCTCGTGGCCGCGTGGCTGAAGCTGCGCGGACCTGACATTCCCTACGCGACCCTGGAAGCCAAGTACGCCGACAGCGCATCGCGCTTCGTCGACCTACCCGGTGGATTCCACGTGCATTATCAAGAGGAGGGTGATCCGAGCAAACCTCTATTGGTTCTGCTCCACGGCTTCGGCGACTCGTTCACGACGTGGGAAGGATGGGTGCGCGAACTCGAGGGCAAGTTTCATATCATCAGCGTGGACTTTCCCGGGCATGGATTGACGCGCGCGCCGGAAGAATATCGGCTGGCCGGCGATGGCCTGGCGGATTTTGTCGACGCCTTCGCGGCGAAACTTGCGCTACCGAAGTTCGCGGTCGCCGGCAATTCCATGGGCGGAGGGGCGGCCTGGCAACTCGCCGTGCGCCATCCTGATCGAATCGACGCGCTGATTCTCGTGGACGCGGCCGGCTTTCCGAACGAAAAGCCGCCCGCCGAGGTTCCGCTGGCCTTCAGGCTTCTGCAATACCCGATCGGCCGTGCCGTCTTGCGCAACATCGACAACCGGCCGCTGATCGACGAGGGCCTGAAGACCGATGTATACGACAGGTCGCTGATCACGCCGGCAATCGTCGATCGCTGGGCGGAGTTTCAGCGGGCACCCGGGCACCGCGCCATATTGATCGGCGTCAATTTCCGGGCGCAGACGCAGGCTACAGCGGATATGCTCGGCACGATCAAGGTGCCGACATTGGTTCTGCACGGCGAGAACGACGTGCTGATCGAACCGGCCAGCGCGCACAAATTTGCGGCGGCAATACCCGGCGCCAAGCTGATCACCTACCCCCGCGTCGGGCACTTGCCGCAGATTGAAATTCCCCAGCGCTCGGCGGCCGATGTGGCGGCGTTCTTGGAGGCGCAACCGGCGCAGCCGTGAGCTGCAACGCGTTTCCGCGGAAACGTCGTTTGTCCACGGTGCAGACGCCGTGCAGCCCGTACTCCGGTATCATCGATCCATGCAGCGAGACGCAAAGAGAGCTCAATGCGCAGAGACCCCACCGAAAATTTATTCAAGGCCATCGATGAGCGGCGCGACGACCTCATCGAACTGACGCGCGCCTTGATTCGCTTTCCGACCGTGAATCCGCCCGGCGAGGCCTATCGTCCATGCGCGGAATTCATCGGCGATCGCCTGCGCGCCCGTGGGTTCACCGTGGACTATGTGCATGCGGCGGGCACGCCGGGCGACACTGAGCGTTACCCGCGCATCAATGTCATTGCCCGGCGCGCAAGCGCAGCACCGGGACCCTGCGTGCATTTCAACAGCCACATCGATGTGGTGCAGAGCGGCGCAGGGTGGACCCTCGATCCGTTCGCCGCCGTGGTGAAAGACGGCAGAGTCTACGGCCGGGGCGCATGCGACATGAAGGGCGGTCTCGCGGCATCCATCATCGCGGTCGAGGCATTGATCGAGTCCGCGGCGGCATTGCCGGGAACGCTGGAGATTTCCGGAACCACCGATGAAGAGTCGGGGGGATACGGAGGAGTGCACTATTTGGCGGAGCGGGGCTGGTTTTCCCCGCCGCGCGTCGATCACGTCATCATCCCCGAACCGCTCAATGTCGATCGGGTCTGCATCGGGCATCGCGGCGTGTGGTGGGCCGAGATAGAGACCCATGGGCGGATGGCGCATGGCTCGATGCCGTTTCTCGGCGATTGCGCCGTGCGCCATATGCATGCCGTCGTCGATCGCTTCGAGCGCGATCTGTATCCCAAACTGGCGGCGCGGCGGACGGATATGCCCGTGGTGCCGTCGGGTGCGCGGCATTCGACCCTGAATATCAATTCGATTCACGGCGGGCAGGCGGAAACAACCGGATATCCTGCTCCCGTGGTACCTGATTCCTGCCGCATGGTCATCGACCGCCGGCTGCTGATCGAGGAGAGCATCGACGCCGCGAAGGGCGAGGTGCGCGAATTGCTGGAGCAACTCGTCAAAGATCGCGCGGGCTTCCGCTACAGTATTCGCGACATTTTCGAGGTACGGCCGACCATGGGGGATCGCGACGGCCCCGTGGCACGCAGTACGGCTGCAGCCATTCGCCGTGTGATCGGCCGCGACCCTGAGTTCATTTGCTCGCCGGGGACTTACGACCAGAAGCACATCGACCGCGTGGGTAAATTGCGGGACTGCATCGCCTACGGTCCGGGAATTCTCGATCTGGCCCATCAGCCGGATGAGTACGTCGTGATCGAGGACATGGTCAACTCCGCGAAGGTGATGGCGCTGGCCGCCCGGTCGCTGCTCTACGGAACGGCATGAAGCGAGGGCTGCTCACGGCCCTGCTGTTGCTGTGCGCGATGGGGTCCCACGCCGCGGAGCGGATCACGATCGGTATGCAGCTGGAACCGCCGATCCTGGATCCCACTGCGAGTCCCGCCGCCGCGATCTCCGAAATTCTGTACGGGAACGTGTTCGAGGGGTTGGTGCTGTTTGCCGCGGACGGTTCGGTCCTGCCCAAGCTTGCCTCATCCTGGGACATCTCGGACGACGGATTGACCTACACGTTCCACCTGGAACGAGGCGTGCGCTTTCATGACGGAAGCGCCTTCGACGCGGCCGTCGTCAAGTATTCGCTGGACCGGGCCCGGGCGCCGGAGTCGGTGAATCCGCAGAAATCGCGCCTGGCAAAAATTCGGGCCGTCGACATCGTCGATCCCTACACCGTGCGTGTTCTGCTCAATCAGCGTTCAGGAGGTCTGCTGCAGTCGCTCGCCTGGGGGGCGTTCGTCATGGTGTCGCCGCAGTCGGCCGAGGCCAACGCGGTCCGACCGATCGGAACCGGTCCGTTTCGATTTTCCGAGTGGCGCCGTGGCGACTCCGTCACCTTGGTCCGTAACACGGACTATTGGGGCCGGCCCGCCGAATTGGCGGAAGTTGCCTTCAAATTCATCGCGGATCCCACCGCGGCCTATGCCGCTCTGATGGCGGGCGATGTGGATGCATTTTCCAACTATCCTGCCCCGGAAAGCTTTCCGCAATTTGCGGCCGATCCACGCTTCGCGGTATTTGCCGGTACCACCGAGATGGAGACGGTGCTGGCGCTGAATCACCGCGTGCCGCCGCTCGGCAATCTCTTGGTGCGTCGAGCGATTTCCTACGCCCTGGATCGCCGCGCCATCATCGACGGCGCCATGTACGGGTATGGCACGCCGATCGGCAGCCATTTTCCGCCGCGCAATCCCGCCTATGTGGATCTCACGGGCGTCTATCCCCATGACGTGGCGAAAGCCAAGGCGCTGTTGGCGACGGCGGGCTACGCCCACGGGTTTTCCGTCACGCTGAAGCTGCCGCCGCCGAGCTACGCGCGCCGCGGCGGCGAAATCGTGGCGGCCGAGCTCGCGCAAATCGGCATCCGCGTGGCAATCGAAAATCTGGAATGGGCGCAGTGGCTGGATCAGGTATTCACCCGGCATGACTTCGATATGAGCATCGTGGGACACGCGGAGCCCATGGACTACGACATCTACGCGCGCGATGACTACTATTTCGGCTACTCGAGCCCCGAGTTCAAGGCGCTCATCGCGGCGCTCGATGACACCAACGACGCCGCACGGCGCCGCGAACTGTTGCAGCAGATCCAGCGCAAGCTCGCTGCCGACGCGGTCAACGGCTTCTTGTTCCAGTACCCGAGGCTGGACATCTGGAACGCGCATTTGCAAGGTCTGGAATTCGACAATGTGTTGGGCATCGTCGATTTGAAGCGCGCACACTATGATCGGGTCGCCGGCGACGGCCACGGAATCCGTGCCAACCGCGCTGTCGACCGCTCTGTCGGCACCAACTTTGGGATCGGCACCAACCACGGCGCCGGCACGGAGGGCCGCGCGCGGCCGCGCGCGTTGCGCTTCGCCGGCGGAGCCCTGTCAGCCGCGGCCCTGGTTTTGTGCATCTTTGTCGCGCGCCGCTTCGGCGGAGCCTATTTGGCCGGGCGGGTGGGCGTGCTCATCGCCACCTTGCTGGTCGCGACGGCGATCGTGTTCGTCATCGTGCAGGTCGTGCCCGGAGATCCGGTGCGCTACATGATGGGGCTGCAGGCGGATCCTGACGCCGTGGCCGCGACCCGCCATCAGCTGGGCCTCGATATCGCTCCCACGCAGCGCTACTTCCGCTGGCTGGGCGGATTGCTGCGCGGCGACTTTGGGCGCAGCTTCACCTATCGCATCCCCGTGGGCGAACTCATTGCGGATCGCCTGCAGGTCTCGCTGCCGCTGGCCGTGCTTGCGCTGCTGCTGTCCGCGGCGATCGCCCTCCCCATTGGCTTCATTGCCGCGGCCAGACGCGGCAGGGCCGGCGACCTCGTGTTGAGCTTTGTCACCCAACTGGGTTTGGCCATCCCCAATTTCTGGCTGGGGATATTGTTGGTGATGGTGTTTGCCGTTGGCCTTCATTGGGTTTCCGCAGGCGGCTTCCCTGGCTGGGATGCCGGATTGGCAGCCGGCCTCGAGGCGCTTACGCTGCCCGCGATTGCGCTCGCCATGCCTCAGGCTGCCATCTTGGCCCGGGTGCTGCGTGGCGCGCTGATCGACACCCTGCACGAAGACTATATTCGCACGGCGCGTGCGAAGGGCGCCGGTGAGTGGCAGGTGCTGTGGCGCCATGCGCTGCCCAATGCGTTGGTCCCGGTGTTGACCATCGTCGGCATGCAGTTCTCCTTCCTGCTGGCGGGCGGCGTCATCATCGAAAACGTCTTCTTTTTGCCGGGCCTGGGCCGTTTGGTGTTCCAAGCCATCGTGCAGCGTGATTTGATCGTCGTGCAAAGTGTCGTGGTCATGCTGGTGTTCGCCGTAGTGACGGTGACCTTTCTGGTGGATCTTTCCTATGTCCTTGCCAATCCGCGCCTGCGCGATCCGAGCGCGGTATGAGCGTCTTTGGAACGCGCAATGGCTCCGGGACGCGCCGCGCCGGTCTCATCGTCGGTGCGGGCATCACTTGCTCGTTCGTCGGGATCGCGATGATCGCGGAATTCTGGACGCCATACGATCCGGCAGTTCTGTCGATCATCGACAGGCTTCAGGCCCCCAATCTCCATCACTGGCTCGGTACCGATCAGCTTGGCCGCGATGTGTTGTCGATGATCATGGCCGGCGCCAAGAACTCGGTGGGCGTGGCCCTGCTGTCGGTGATCATCGGAGGATTCATCGGCGTGCCTTTGGGGCTTTTGGCGGCGGCGCGCCGAGGCGCGATCGACGAGCTGATCATGCGCGGCAACGATCTGGTGTTCGCATTCCCGTCCCTGCTGCTCGCGATTCTGATCACCGCCGTGTTCGGTCCCGGTGCGGTCAACGCCATCATTGCCATCGGCATCTTCAACATTCCGGTATTTGCGCGCGTCGCCCGCGGCGGGGCGCTGCAGCTATGGACTCGCGACTATACTTTGGCCGCGCGCGTCGCCGGCAAGGGATCCATGCGAATCTCCTTCGAGCACGTCCTGCCGAATCTCGTCGGATTGCTGGCGGTGCAGGGAACCATCCAATTTTCGCTGGGCGTGATTGCGGAGGCGGGTCTTTCCTATGTGGGCCTGGGTGCGCAGCCTCCGACACCCAGCTGGGGGCGCATGCTCAATGAGGCGCAAACGCTGACTGCTCTGGCACCGACGCTCGCCTTGTTTCCGGGTCTTGCCGTGTTGTTGTTCGTGCTGGGCTTGAACCTTCTGGGCGACGGTCTGCAGCACCGGCGGGGGCGCACGGAATGACGGCCGCCCGCGCCGCCGCGCCGCTTCTCGCGATCGATGCCTTGAGCGTGTCGATAGGTGGGGCGAAGATCATCAAGAATCTCTCGCTCGCCCTGGGCGCGGGTGAAATTTTGGGCCTCGTCGGCGCCTCGGGATCCGGAAAATCAATGACCGCGCTCGCGATCATGCGCCTGCTGCCCGCGAATGCCAGGCTGACCGGCACGGTGCGCTTGCGCGGCGAGGCGCTCGGCGACAAGAACGAGACCGAATTGCGGAACATCCGTGGCCGGGACATCGGAATGGTGTTTCAGGAACCCATGACGGCCTTGAATCCACTCATGCCTATCGGCGATCAGGTCGCGGAGACCGTTCGACTGCATCGTTCCGTGTCCATTGCGGAGGCCAGGCGCGCCGCGCGCGAAACACTCGATCTGGTGGGTTTGCGCGGCGCGCAGGGCGCGCCGGATCGCTTGCCCTACGAACTCTCAGGCGGCCAGCGGCAGCGGGTCGCGATTGCCATGGCCGTGGTGTTGGAACCGCCGCTGCTGATCGCGGACGAACCGACCACTGCTTTGGACGTCCGCACACAGGCGCAAGTACTACAGCTGCTGCAGGAGCTCGCGCGCACCCGCCACATGGGATTGGTCCTGGTCACCCACGATCTTGCCGTGGTGGCCGGGGTGACGGATCGGGTTGCGGTGATGCACGAGGGGGAAATCGTCGAGGAGGGTGCAACCCGGCAACTCTTGCACCATCTACACCATCCCTACGGCAAAGCGCTGCTGGCTGCCGCGGACTTGCAGCCGAAACGCGGCCCGCACGGCGGAGAATCTTCGGCGGTAGTGTTGCAGGTGCGAGACATCGTTCGAGAATATCCACGCAGGCGGCGCTCGCTGTGGCATCCGGCGGCGCCCTTGCGGGCCGTCGATGGCGTTTCACTCTCCATACACGCGGGAGAGACCGTGGGTCTGGTCGGCGAGTCGGGTTCGGGTAAGTCCAGCTTGCTTCGGGTTATATTGGCGCTCGAGCGGCCGCAGACGGGTGAGGTTCGGCTGCTGGGTGAGAAATTCTCAACCGCCGCCGGCGCTGACCTTCGTCGGCTGCGCCGCTCGATCCAAATCGTATTCCAGGACCCTTTCGGCAGTTTCGATCCGCAGTGGCCGGTAGAGCGGCTGATCGCGGAGCCGTTTTTTCTCCTGGATTCGCCGCCGCCGGCCGCCGAGCGCCGGCGGAGAGTCGCCGCCGTACTCGAGCAAGTCGGGCTGTCGGCAAGCGACGGGCAGCGATACCCGCACGAGTTCTCAGGCGGTCAGCGGCAACGCATCGCCATCGCTCGCGCCTTGGTCACGGAACCGTCGGTGATCGCGTTCGATGAAGCCGTGTCCGCGCTCGACGTGCTCGTGCGGGCTCAGATACTCGAGTTGATGGCGGAGCTGGCCGGGCGTCTGCGGCTGGCTTATCTATTCGTGTCGCACGATCTCAACGTCGTGAGATCGATTGCAGATCGAGTCTACGTCATGCAGCTCGGCCGTATCGTGGAACACGGATCGACTGAGGCCGTGTTCGCGTCGCCGCGTCACGCCTATACCGAGGCGCTGATCGCCGCCAC
>DASWEO010000198.1:0-6085 GCA_036394715.1 Steroidobacteraceae bacterium | reverse complement strand
TACTTGTAGCTGGTCAACTGCTCCACGCCGACAGGTCCGCGGGCGTGGAATTTGTCCGTGCTGATGCCGATTTCCGCGCCCATGCCGAATTCCCCGCCGTCGGCAAATTGCGTGGACGCATTGTGCAGCACGATGGCGCTGTCGACCCTCGCCAGAAACCGCTCGGCCGCCGCGGCGTCATCGGTCACGATGCACTCGGTATGCTGCGAGCCGTATTGGCGAATGTGGGCGATCGCCGCATCCACGTCCTCGACCACGCGCACGGCGATGATGGCGTCGAGATACTCCGTGTACCAGTCTTGCTCGGTTGCGGACTTCACTCGCGGCTCGACGCGGGCGCTCGCCGCGTCGCCGCGCACTTCACAGCCCGCATCGAGCAAGGTCTGGATCAAGGGCGACAAATGCGTCGCCGCACAGGCGCGGTCCACCAATAAGGTCTCCGCCGATCCGCAAACCCCGGTGCGCCGCATCTTGGAGTTGAGCACGATCCCAATTGCCATGTCGAGATTCGCACCTCGATCGACATACACATGGCAGACCCCTTCGAGGTGCCCGATGACCGGCACGCGCGCTTCCTGCTGAACGCGGGCGATGAGGCTCTTTCCTCCGCGCGGCACGATCACGTCGATGCTGTCCGCCATATGGCTCAGCATATGGCCGACGGCCGCCCGGTCGGTGGTCGGCACCAGTTGAATGCAGGCTCGCGGCAGACCCGCAGCTTCGAGCCCCTGTCCCAAGCAAGCATGAATCGCCGCGCTCGACCGGGCGCTCTCCGAGCCGCCGCGCAGGATCACGGCGTTGCCCGATTTCAGACACAGCGCGCCGGCATCCGCCGTCACGTTGGGGCGGCTCTCATAGATGATGCCGATCACGCCCAGGGGCACGCACACGCGCTCGATCTGCATTCCATTCGGCCGGGACCATTGCGCCAAGCGCTTGCCGATGGGATCGGCGAGACGCTCGATGTCATCGAGTCCCTGGGCCATGGCTTCGACCCGGTTGTCGTCCAGGCGCAGCCGATCGAGCAGTGCGCCGGTCAATCCCTTCGCGACAGCCTCGTGCGTATCGCCTGCGTTGGCCGCCAAGATCTCGGGGCGTCGGGCTCGCAGCGCAGCCGCGGCCGCACGGAGCGCGCGATTCTTCTGCTCGGTGGGGGCGAGCGCCAGCACCTCCGCAGCGTCCCGCGCCGCCCGGCCCATGACTTGCATGAGATCTCCCACGGTCTCGTACGTCATGACCGCCGTTGTCTCGTGCGTCATAGGGAACCCGTCACATGAGCTCGTATCAATACCAAGTCGTCCCGGTGCACGATTTCATCGCGGCCTCGAAACCCCAGCACCTTCTCGATGTCGCCGGACCTGCGGCCGATGATGCGCGCCGCATCGCCGTCCGAATACGCACAAATGCCGCGCGCCACCTCCGAGCCGTCCGGACCGATGATGCTCACGGTATCGCCCCGATCGAATCGCCCCATTGCGCGGGTCACGCCCGCCGGCAGCAAGCTCTTGCCTCCCATCAAGGCGCGCACGGCCCCGTCATCGACGACGATCGCACCGGCCGGCCTCAAGGTGCCTGCAATCCACTGCTTGCGGGTCGCCATAGGCGTCGAGGAGGGTACGAACCAGGTGCAACGCGCGCCCTCCTCGATGCGCTGCAGCGGGTGCTGGACGGCCCCCTTGGCGATGCACAAATGACACCCCGCGCCCACCGCAATTTTTGCCGCGGCAATTTTCGTCTGCATGCCTCCTGAACCCATGTCGCTCCCCGCTCCGCCCGCCATGGCCTCGATGGCGGGCGTGATCTCGAGCACGCGGCCGATGAACTCCGCGTCCGGGTCTTCATTGGGATTGGCCGTGTACAAACCGTCGACGTCGGACAACAAGATCAGGCAGTCCGCGCCCACCATTTGCGCCACCCTCGCTGCCAGCCGGTCGTTGTCGCCATAGCGGATCTCGGACGTCGCCACGGTATCGTTCTCGTTGATCACCGGCACGGCGCCGAGCGCCAATAGGGTGTTCAAGGTGCTTCGCGCGTTCAGATAGCGGCGACGCTGCTCGGTGTCGCCCAAGGTCAATAGAACCTGCGCCACGGTGATTTCGTGCGCATCCAAGAGTTCCTTGTAGGCATGCGCCAGGCGAATTTGTCCTACAGCCGCCGCCGCCTGGCTTTCCTCGAGCTTGAGCTTCCCGGAGTTCAATCCCAGATGGCGCCTGCCCAAGGCGATGGCGCCGGAGGAGACCAAGATGACATCCTGGCCGCGCTTGCGCAGGGAAACCACGTCCTCCGCAAAACCCTCGAGCCAGGCGCGATTGAGGCGGCCTTTTTCGCCGTCCACCAGCAAAGTGGACCCGACTTTCACCACCACGCGTTTGGCCTCCGTCAAGCGGTGGGCGATGATCTTTCGGTCTGCGGCGGTCATAGGATCACAATATTGCCATTTACTTGAGCAAGCAGCCTCCCCTAATATTCGCCTGGCCGAATCCGCAGCTCGTTCAAAGATAGGTGAATCGTGGGCAGAGAGTACGAACCGACCGTCGGTCAGTGGTATGAGGACTTGGAAAACGAGGAAACGTTCCAGGTGCTCAAGGTGGACGAGGATCGAGAAACCGTTGAGATTCAGCATCTCGACGGGGATATCGAGGAATTCGACGTCGACGGCTGGGCGGAACTTGACCTGGAGCTTACCGAGGAGCCTGAAGGCTGGTCGGGCTCCAAGGCCGAGAAAGACGCGGAAGAAGAAGATGATGACGAGGACTGGGACGAGGACGAAGACGACGAGGATGACGACGACGACGACGATCTCGACGAGGATGAAGAGGACCGCGAGGAATACTAGTACCGCGGCACTTTGGATTTGAGCGGTGCGCATGGCCTGAGGGGAGAGGAAGCGTCAAGGCAACGTAAGAAGCAGTTGCCTTGACGCTTCCTCTCCCCTCAGGCCTTTCACGCTGGGCCAGTCAACATTCCTGTGCAGAAACAGAGACTCAGACGCGCTCTAACCAACCATGTCGATCCGGTGCGTCGCCCTGTTGAATCGCCACCAGCTGCGCGCGCAGCGCACTCGTGAGCGGCCCCACGTCGCCGTTCCCGACGCGATGATCGGCGCCGCGATAAATCAGGGTACCCACGCCGGCGAGCACCGCCGCCGTGCCCGATAGCGCCGCTTCACCGGTTTTCACCCACTCGAGCATCTCTTTGACATCGAAGATGCGCTCCGAGACCTTGTAACCCAAGTCGCGCCCGAGCGTGAGCAGGGAATCACGTGTGACTCCGTGCAAAAAGGTGGTATCGAGGCTCCGGGTCAAGAGTTCGCCCTCGCGGATCAACACGAAGTTCGAGGCGCCAGTCTCCTGCACCTCGCCGCCGGGACAGAACAACACCTGATCGACTTGGTATTTGGCCCGGGCACTCAGTGTGGGGCCCAAGGCCGCGGCATAGTTTCCGCCGGTCTTGACCATGCCCATCTGCGCCGCCGAACGCGTGTTTTCGTCGTCGACCAGAATGCGCAGCGGCTTCGCTCCGCCGGAAAAATAATCCCACACCGGGCTCGCGAGCACGATCAACGAGGCTTCTGCCGTGGGCGTTGCCGCCGCACCGATGTTCGCAGTCGTACCAAACAGGATGGGCCGCAGGTACAGGGCGCCCGGAGCTTCAGGCACCGCATCGCGGCAGCGGTCGATCACGGCGCGCACCATGCCGGCGAGCTGTGCCGCATCCGGTTCGGGCAGCACCAGTTGCCGGGCACTCTGCCGCATACGCTGAATGTGCCGATCCATGCGAAAGATGTGTATGGATCCGTCGGCGCGGCGGAATGCCTTGAATCCCTCGAAGCAGGTGCTCGCATAATGCAGCACATGCGCGGCCGGACTCACCTCGATCGGCGCGACCGGCTTCATCTCGCTCGGGCTCCAGCGGCCTCCCTGATAGGTGGCCACCGCCATGTGAGAGGTCAACAATGTGCCGAAGGCGGCTCGCTGGGGTTGCGCAGTCATTTGGATTTCACCTTGGGTATGAAAATCATCGCCGGATGCTCGAGCAGCTCTTTCAGCGCCTGAATCATCGCCGCAGCATCATAACCGTCCACGAAGCGATGATCGAATGAGGATGATAAGTTCATGATTCGACGCACCGCCACGGCACCGTGGTGAACCACGGGCCGCTCGATCGCCTTGTTCAGCCCGATGATCGCCACCTCGGGGGCATTGATGATGGGCGTCGAGGCGATGCCGCCGAGCTTGCCGAGACTGGTCACCGTGATGGTCGACCCGGCGAGTTCATCGCGAGTCGCCTTGTTGCTGCGCGCGCGCTCCGCGAGACGACGGATCTCGGCCGCCACCTCCCAGAGCCCTAAGGATTGCGCATTTCGCACTACCGGAACCTTGAGGCCGTCCGAAGTTTGCGTGGCAATGCCCACATGCACCGCGCGGTAGCGAACCAGGACTCCGCGCTCAGCGTCATACAGCACGTTGCACTGCGGAAACGATTCGAGCACTTTGGTCAGGGCCATGACGACCAGCGGCAAGTAGCTCAAGCTCGCGGCCTCCGCAGGCCGCGACAAATTCAAATGCAGCCGCAGCGATTCGAGTTCCGTCACGTCGACTTCTTCGACGTACGCAAAGTGCGGAATGTTGCGCTTGGCCTCACTCATGCGTTCGGCAATCAGGCGGCGCAAGCCGATCACCTTGATTTCCGACGTTTCCGCAGACGTTTCCGCGGAAACGTCCGCGCCGGCCGGCCGGGATTGCGCGGCCACCAAATCCCCACGCAGGATACGTCCTCCGGGACCCGAGCCCGCTACCGTGGACAAATCAATGCCGGCTTCACGCGCCCGGCGTCGATTCGCGGGTGACGCCATGACCCGTCCCTGGCGCGGCGCCGCCGCGGCAGCGGGCATCGATGCTGCCGGCGCACTGGCGGCGGCAACCCCGCCTGTCTTCGCCGCGCCGCTGGGTGTCGCCGGTTTCGGCGCGTCGGGGGCCACGTTGGCCGGACGTCCGGCCCCACCATCCGCCGCAGCCCCGTCGCTCACGTCGAACACGATCAGCGGCGAACCCACCGCCACCTTGTCGCCCGGCGCGCCGGTGATCGACACGACCCGGCCGCTCACCGGCGCAGGCACTTCCACCGCCGCTTTATCGGTCATCACCTCGACGATGATCTGATCTTCCGTCACGGCATCGCCCGGCTTGGCATGCCAGGCGACGATTTCCGCATCCACCGTGCCTTCACCCAAGTCAGGCATCTTGAATACGTACTGACTCATGCCGACTCCATGACTGTCTTCAACGCCATCGCGACTCGTGCCTGGCCGGGAAAGTACTCCCATTCGAACGCGTGCGGGTAGGGCGTGTCCCAGCCGGTGACCCGCTGTATCGGCGCCTCCAAGTCCCAGAAACATTCTTCCTGGACGATGGACAACAGTTCAGCGCCGAATCCCGAGAAGCGGGTAGCCTCGTGAGCCACGATACAGCGGCCGGTCTTTCGCACGGAGCTGCAAAGAGTATCCACATCGAGCGGCACCAGCGATCTCAGATCGATGATTTCGGCGGATACGTTCATGGCCGCCGCCGCGGCCGCCGCGACGAACACCATGGTGCCGTAGGTGAGGATGGTCACCTCCGTGCCGGCGCGCACGATATCGGCCTTGCCCAGCGGCACCTTGTAGTAGCCCTCGTCCACCTGACCCTTGGGGTGCGAGCTCCAGGGGACGGCCGGTTTGGTCGGATCGCCGTCGAAGGGTCCGTTATAGAGCCGCTTGGGTTCGAAGAAAACGACGGGATCATCGTCCTCGATGGAGGTGATCAACAGGCCCTTGGCATCGTACGGATTCGATGGCATCACCACTTTGATGCCGCTGACGTGGGTGAAAATCCCTTCCGGACTCTGCGAATGCGTCTGACCGCCGCGGATCCCGCCTCCGCAGGGAGTCCGAATGGTCACCGGTGCGAAGAACTCTCCGGCGCTGCGATAGCGGATGCGCGCCAATTCGCTGACGATTTGATCGAAGCCCGGATAGATGTAGTCCGCGAATTGAATCTCGGCGACCGGGCGCAGGCCGTTCACGCTCATGCCGATGGCGGTGGCG
>DASWEO010000197.1:0-28742 GCA_036394715.1 Steroidobacteraceae bacterium | reverse complement strand
CGGCGCGTAGATCTCGAGCGTTTCCCGGGCGCTGCGGCGGCGCTTGACCGGCGGCATCACCCCGAGGGTGCGCATGTTGTGCATGCGGTCCGCGAGCTTGACCATGATGACGCGGATATCGCGCACCATCGCCAGCAGCATCTTGCGGAAGCTTTCGGCCTGAGCTTCCTGGCGATTCTTGAACTGAATCTGATCCAGCTTGCTGACGCCGTCGACCAACTCGGCCACGACCTGGCCGAAGATCGACGCTATCTCGGCCTTGGCGGTCGGCGTGTCTTCGATGACATCGTGCAGGATGGCCGCGACCAGAGTGTCGGCATCCAAACGCAGATCGGCGAGGATATCGGCCACCGCCACCGGGTGGGTGATGTAGGGCTCGCCCGAGACGCGCTTCTGGCCGCGGTGCTTCTCCGCGCCGAATTCATAGGCTTCGCGCACCCGCTCGACTTGAGCAGGCGACAAGTAAGCTTCGAGCTTGTCCAAGAGCTGACTGATCCCGGTGGAGCGTCTTCCACCGGGTAGGAAACCGAGTATGGAAGACGCATAGTCCATCGTCGCTCTTGAGTGAGGCCGGTCTTGGCTAGTCCCCTAGGCCGAGCTGCGGCGCGCGGAAATCCGACGGCATGTCGAGCTCGCTCACCGGCTGCTGCGCCGGCTCTTCGGGCTCTTCCAACATCTCGAGCGTGATATTTCCGGCGGCAATCTCGCGCAGCGCCACCACAGTCGGCTTGTCGTTTTCCCATTCCACGGTGGCTTCGGCGCCGTTGGCCAGGCGCCTGGCGCGCTTCGCGGCCAACAACACCAGGTTGAACAGGTTGGGTTCGTTTTGCAGGCAGTCTTCGACTGTGATTCGCGCCATGATCTAGGGTTCCAATAAAGGGATTGTAAGGATAGCAGAAACACCCCTCATCGGGCCACTCCGACCGTGGGAGTGGGCCTCCGCGCGCGAATCTAGACCGTTTGCAGCAGTTCTGCTGCCAGGCGCACCACTTCGGGTCGTTGCGCGATCAAGTGGCTCCCGCGGTCCTCGACGATGGCCAGCAAGTCGTCGAGCGCCTGTTCGAAGCGGTCGTTGATCACCACATAGTCGAATTCGGACCAGTGCGCGATATCCCGCGCGGCGTCCTGAAGCCTGCGCTGAATCACCGCATCCGCATCGGTGCTGCGGGCCTTCAGTCTCTCCTCCAGTGAGCCGCGCGAAGGCGGCAGAATGAAAATGCTGCGCGCCTCCGGCAGGCGCGCGCGCACCTGTGCGGCGCCCTGCCAATCGATCTCCAATAACAGCTGCTCGCCGATCGCAAGCGCTTCCTCCACGGCTCGCACCCCGGTTCCGTAGCAATTGTCGAAAACCTGCGCGTGCTCGAGAAACTCGCCGTGCGCGACCATCTCGGCGAAGCGCTCCACGCTCACGAAGTGGTAGTCGCGGCCGGGGATTTCGTTCGGCCGCGGCTTACGCGTGGTGTAGGACACGGAAAAACGAATGCGGGGCTCGATGTCCATCAGCGCCTTCACCAGGCTGGTCTTGCCCGCGCCGGACGGCGCCGAAACCACGTACAGGCGACCGCGCTCCATCCACTGCTACTCGACGTTCTGCACTTGCTCGCGCATCTGCTCGATCAACACCTTCATGTCGACGGCCGCACGGGTGGTTTCGATGTCCTGAGACTTCGACGACAAGGTGTTGGCTTCGCGATTCAGTTCCTGCATCAAGAAATCCAGGCGCCGCCCGGCAGGCTCTTGTCCGACGAAGGTCTTGCGCACTTCGGTCACGTGGCCGCGCAGGCGATCGATCTCTTCGTCCACGTCCAGGCGCTGCGCCAGAATCGCCAGTTCTTGTTCGAGCCGTTCGTGGTCCACGTCGGCGACCAGCTGTGCGATGCGTTCGAGCAATTTCGCGCGCATGCGCGCCCGCACCTCCGGCAGCCGGTCCGTCACGCGAGCGGCGAATTCGATCAGTCCCGAACAGCGCTGCTCCAGAGCATCGCGGAGGCGCCCGCCCTCGCTGTCGCGAAAGTGCGCGAGCTCCGCCAATGCGTCGGCGAGCAGCGCGTGGGCGGCGGCGATCATCGGGGCGAAGTCGCGGGTCCCGTCCCGAATCACGCCGGGCCAGCGCAGCAATTCCAGGGCATCGATGCGGGCCGCGGGTCCCGCCTGTGCGGCAATCGTCTGTGCCCGCTGCAGGAGCGACGCCAGGAGCTCGGCGTCGACCTCGAGTGCGGCCGCGGTCACGGCGGGGCGAAAATGCAGGGAACACTCGACTTTGCCGCGGCGCACGGAGGCGGCTACACCCTGGCGAAATTCCGCTTCGCCGACCCGGAATTCCTCGGGCAGCCTCATGCCGATTTCGAGAAAACGATGATTGACCGTCTTCAATTCCCAGGCCAACAATCCCTGTGGGAACTGGCGCTCGCGTCGCGCAAAGCCGGTCATGCTACGAATCATAGGGGTCCACGAAAATCCACTGGCGGATCGAGTAAGCTATTGGTGGGACAGGACACTACAATCGGCGATAATCCTCCGTTCAGTTTATCAGAAGCCCAGGAGCAGTCGTTGCAGATCGAGACCGCGGATGTCAGCCTCATCGGACACCGCGAAGAGAATCAGGACCGAGTCGCGGTCGCGGCCGCCGATCACGCGGTGCTGTTGGTCGTGATCGACGGCATGGGCGGCCATGCGGAAGGCGCGCGCGCGGCCGAAACTGCGCTTGCGACGTTGCTCGAGGCCTTCTGGCAGACGCCGCATCCGATATTCGATCCACTGGGTTTTTTGCATTTATCGCTGGGCCGCGCGCACGAGGAAGTCGTGAAGCTTGGGGTGGGTTTGAGCGTCGAAGCGCGTCCGCGCGCCACCTGCGCGCTGTGCCTGGTCCAGGACTCCGCGGCCTATTGGGCGCATGTGGGCGACAGCCGCATCTATCAATTGCGCCAGTCCCAGGTGCTGGAGCGCACCCGCGATCACAGCCACGTCGAAGTGCTGTTGCGCGAGGGCTTGATCACCGAGGCCGAGGTTCACGGACATCCCATGCGTAATTATGTTGAATGCTGCCTCGGCGGAGACGCGGCCCTGCCGGAGATGACCATATCGACCCGGCGCAAGCTCAAATCCGGCGATGTGCTGCTGCTGTGTACGGACGGCTTGTGGGCGAACCTGCGCGATCAGGATTTCGTGCGCTTTGCGCAGGCCGTTGCCAAGCCATTGCGCGAGACGCTCACCGATCTTGGAACGCAGGCGGTGGAAGCGTCCGCTCCCTACAGCGACAACACCAGTGCGGCCGCGCTGCGCTGGCGGGCCGCGTGAGCATCAGGCCCAGCGGCCGCGCACCCGACGAGTTGCGCGAATTGAGCTTCCAGCGCGGCTACACCAAGCACGCGGAAGGCTCGGTGTTGGTCGGGTTCGGAGCGACGCGGGTCCTGTGCACCGCCAGCATCGAGGACAGTGTGCCGCCATTTCTGCGCGGCCAGTCTCAGGGCTGGGTGACCGCCGAATACGGCATGCTGCCGCGGGCGACGCACACGCGTTCGGCCCGCGAGGCGGCCCGCGGCAAACAGACCGGCCGGACACAGGAAATCCAACGCCTGATCGGACGCGCACTGCGGGCGGTGGTCGACCTCAAGGGTTTGGGGGAACGCACCGTGACCATCGACTGCGATGTGCTGCAGGCGGATGGCGGGACCCGAACGGCGGCCATTACCGGCGGGTTCGTGGCCCTGGCGGATGCCATCGACACACTGCTCAAGCGACGTGCCATCGCTGCAAACCCGCTGCACGGCCAAGTCGCGGCAGTGTCCGTGGGCATCTACCGCGGAACGCCGGTGCTCGACTTGGATTACGCCGAGGACTCGAACGCGGAAACCGACATGAACGTGGTCATGAACAGCGGCGGCGCGTTCGTCGAGGTGCAGGGAACCGCCGAAGGCCACGCGTTCCGCCGCCATGAGCTCGACCAATTATTGGACCTCGCGGCGTCAGGGATAGCTCGCTTGCATGAGGCCCAGCAAAGCGCTCGTGAGTAGGCCGCTCATTGTCGCCACCGGCAACCCGGGCAAGCTGCGTGAGTTCGGCGCGTTGCTGTCGGACCTGCCCTTCGAGCTCCACAGCCTCGGGGACTTGAGGGTAGCCTCGCCCGAAGAGTCGGGTGCGAGCTTTCTCGAGAACGCCCTGCTGAAGGCGAGGCATGCCGCGGCGGCGGCGTTGGCCGCGGGATTCGGCGCGGCGTCGGCGGGCCTTGCCGCCATCGCGGACGACTCGGGGCTCGAAGTCGACGCCCTTGGCGGCGCCCCGGGCATTTTCTCGGCGCGCTACGCAGGCGTGGGCGCCGACGACGCGGCCAATAACGCCAAGCTCCTGAGCGCTCTCGCAGGCATTCCCCTCGAGCTTCGCCGCGCTCGCTATCGATGTGCGTTGGTGTTGGTATTTGCGCCGTCGGAAGCGGCACCGTTGATTGCGGAGGGGATTTGGGAGGGATCCATTCTCGAGTCGCCGCGGGGCTCGGAGGGCTTTGGCTACGATCCCTATTTCTGGCTCCCGGACCTGGGGGTCACTGCGGCGCAACTCGACCCTTCAGATAAGAATCGGCTCAGTCATCGCGGCATTGCCATGCGTGCGCTACGCAATCAATTGTTGGCACGCGAGAAGTTAGCAAGCGACGAGTTCGCGAGCGAGCGGTTGGCACATGACCGGCCGGTGCGGCCGTGACGGCGGCATCGGCCGGGACCGCAGCGTCGGCGCATGGGCCGGATGCGTCCAACGAACCGGCCGAATCCTCGCTGGCCTTGTACGTGCACATGCCTTGGTGCGTGCGCAAGTGTCCGTACTGCGATTTCAATTCGCATCAATTGAAGTCGGCCGCGCCCGACAGCTCGTATGTCGACGCGCTGATCCGCGATTTGGACCTGGAACTGCCTTCCGTCAGCGGCCGCAGGATCGACACGGTGTTCTTCGGCGGCGGCACGCCGAGCTTGTTCCAGCCCGAGGACTTCAGCCGGCTGCTCGGCGCATTCCGGCAGAGGATCGCGTTCGCGGAAGATGTGGAAATCACGCTGGAAGCCAATCCGGGGACCATTGAGCGCGGCCGATTTGCGGGATACCGGGATGCGGGCATCAATCGTGTGTCGCTGGGCGCACAGACCTTCGCTCCGCGGGCGCTCGAAGCATTGGGCCGCATTCATTCGGCGGACGACACGCACCGCGCGGTGGCTGAATTGCGCGCGGCGAAGCTCGACGATTTCAATCTCGATCTGATGTATGCCCTTCCGCAGCAGACGCCCGAGGAAGCGCTCGAGGACGTCCGAATCGCGTGTGCGCTCGAACCTGTGCACATTTCCTACTACCAGCTCACGCTCGAGCCTGGGACCGTGTTTCATGCTCGGCCTCCGCAGCTCCCGGACGAGGATGCTGCCTGGCGGATCCAAACCGCGGGCCAGAAGCTGTTGGCGGATGCAGGGTACGTGCAATACGAAGTCTCGGCCTACGCGCGCCCGGGGAAGCGCTGCAGGCACAACCTCAACTACTGGCTGTTCGGCGATTACCTCGGGATCGGCGCCGGCGCGCACGGAAAGCTCAGCGTCGAGCTCCCACAACGCATCTTGCGTACCGTCAAGCCGAAGCAGCCACGCGAATATCTGGAACAGATACGGCGCGCGGGTTCGGGCGAGAGTTCGCCGATCGCCGCGGCGGACCTGCCGTTCGAGTTCATGCTGAATGCGCTGCGGCTCAACGAGGGCTTTACGGTCAGGGACTTTCGGCGGCGAACTGGGCTGGAAATGGCCTCCGTGGAGCGCAAGCTGGCTGAAGGAGAGGCGCGCGGGCTGCTGGTGCGCCGGGCGGACGGCTGGCATCCCTCGGAGCTTGGCCGGCGCTTCCTCAATGATCTGCAAGTGAGTTTTCTCGCGTGAGCTTATGCACACCGGGGTGCGGACCTCGCACAAAGGGGTACCTACAGCACATTGCACCTGCAGTAGGTCAGATGCGTCTTCTAAGTAATTGAAATATAACAATAAAGTGACTTGTCTATTTTTTGACCAAGTTAACAATTACTCGAATTTCCGCTGTCTGCATCAAGCGAGCTAGGAGGAGTCCACAGACTTATCCACAGTTATTGTGGACAAACGAGGGGGCGGTGGGCGCGCAACACATTATGTCAAAGACCTTGTGGCAGTAGGGCTCAAGGCTTGTGACAACAGGACTCAAGGAATATGATGGTCGGCCAAGTTTTGGGTGACTATTTACGGCACCCAGGATTTAGGGGATTTCAGGCGTGGCGGCGCACCTTCGAAGGTTCGTCGATTCTGCCGCTACCGACATATCGAGGTTCCCATGAAAGCCGGCATTCATCCCGAATACAAAGTCATCAACGTTACCTGCACCTGCGGCAACCATTTCGAGACTCGCTCGACCATTGGCCATGATCTACAGGTCGAAGTTTGCTCCAATTGCCATCCGTTCTATACCGGCAAGCAGAAAATTGTGGATACCGGCGGCCGCGTCGATAAATTCCGCAAGAAGTATGCGGCAGCGGCGAAAGCCTAAGCTCCCTGGGAGCCTGTCTGACTAATGATGCGCCTGCTGCGGCCGCCCCACAGCGGCATATTTTTGCGATCCTTTCGCTTACATAGTGTCCACTATGCGCGCGAAACGATCGCAAAAATCTGCTCGCTGTGGGGCGCCCTCGCGACGGCGATCATTAGTCAGACAGGCTCCTAGTCGCTCGTTCGTCAGCGTTGCTCGCGCGGATCTTGAAGGGTCCGCGCGTGACTGCGAGCGCGCCGCCGCCCCGCGGTTGCGCGCTTAAGCGCCGCTCCCTTGATTCCGATGTACGACCGTGCAAGGCTGCGGGGCCTAAACGAACCTAACCCATCCCCGTCGGAATAGCGCATGAGCACGAAATACGAACTCAAGAACCTCGCGACCGGAAAGACGAGTCCGCTGAACGCCATCGCGGGGACCATCGGTCCCGAGGCGCTCGACATTTCCAACTTGATCAAGGAGCAGGGGGTCTTCACGTTCGATCCCGGCTTCATGGCCACGGCGAGCACCGAAAGCAAGATTACGTTCATCGACGGTGAGAAGGGGGTGTTGCTGTATCGCGGCTATCCGGTGGAGCAGCTCGCCGAGAAGTCGTGCTTTCTCGAGGTGGCCAATCTTCTGATCTACGGCACGCTGCCCAGTAAGGCGCAGCTCGATGCGTTCCAGAAATCGATCTTGCGGCACACCATGGTCAACGAGCAATTGCTGCGTTTCTTCCAGGGTTTCCATCACAATGCGCACCCCATGGCCATGGTGTCCGCCGTGGTCGCTTCGATGGCCGCGTTCTATCACGACACCACCGACATCGACGACCCGCGGCACCGGGAGATCTTCGCGCATCGGATCATCGCGAAGCTGCCGACCATCGCCGCCGCGGCCTACAAGCACACGCTCGGCCAGCCGTTCGTCTATCCGCGAAACGATCTGCGCTACTGCGCGAACATGCTCAACATGTTCTTCGCGGTTCCATGCGAGCCGTATGCAATCGATCCGGTAGCGGCCGAAGCGCTCGATCTTCTGTTCATTCTGCACGCGGATCACGAACAAAACGCCAGCACGTCGACGGTGCGGCTGGCCGGCAGCACCGGCGCGAATCCCTACGCCGCCATATCGGCCGGCGTATCCGCTCTGTGGGGACCCGCGCACGGCGGCGCCAATGAGGCCGTGCTCGACATGCTGGACGGAATCGGCTCGGTCGCAGGCATCGATAAATTCCTCGAGCGCGTCAAGGACAAGAGCGATCACGTGCGCTTGATGGGATTCGGGCACCGCGTCTACAAGAACTTCGATCCGCGCGCCAAGATCATTCGCGGCATGTGCTATCGAGTGCTGGAGAAGCTCGGCAAGATCAACAATCCGCTGTTCGAGCTGGCGCTGAAACTGGAGGAAATCGCGCTCAAGGACGAGTACTTCGTGTCGCGCAAGCTGTATCCGAACGTCGACTTCTACTCGGGCATCATTTACAGCGCGCTGGGAATTCCGCGCTCCATGTTCACCGTGATGTTCGCCATCGCGCGCACCGCCGGTTGGGTGGCGCAGTGGCAGGAAATGGTGTCCGATCCCCAAATGCGGATCGGCCGGCCGCGCCAGCTCTACACGGGTCCCACTCAGCGAGATTATCAGACGATCGAAAAGCGCTGATCGATGGCGGCGCCACCCTACGCGACATTCTGCGCCGCCCTGGCGGCGCTGCTGCTCGGCGGCGCCGCAAACGTCGCGCTCGCAGATGCCGCCTGTCCGAGTGCGGCGGGTCCCGTCGCCCTCAGCAATGCGCAATGGAACGGCTGGGGCCGGGGTCTCGACAACACACGCTACCAACCCGAGCCCGCGATTCGCGCCAGCGACGTGGCGAAACTCGCGCTGAAATGGGCCTTCGGCTACCAGAGCGGCACGGAATTCGGTCAGCCCACCCTCGTGGACGAAAGGCTGTTCGTCACCAGCTCCACGGGCCGCATCTACTCGCTCGATGCCAAAACCGGCTGTACCTATTGGACCTACGACGCCGCCGCGGGAAGCCAAACTGCGGTTACGATCGGCGAACTGGCGCGGGCAAGAGTTGCCGCCCTGCCGAGGCGGCTGAAACGCACACTGGCGCATCTTGACGTCATCAAGGCGCCGAGCGCGGCGTTCTTCGGCGACGATGCAGGCGCGGTGTATGCGCTCGACGCGCAGAAGGGAACGCTGTTGTGGAAGACCCAGGTGGACACGCACCCGATGGCGCGCATCGTGGGCGCGCCGACGCTGTACAACGAGCGCCTGTACGTGGCCGTGTCCTCGACCGAGGAGGCTGCGGCCGTCAACCCGAGTTACAGCTGCTGCACCTTTCGCGGCAGCGTGGTTGCGCTCGACGTCGGGAGCGGCAGAACCGTGTGGAAGAGCTACACCGTTCTCGAGGAGCCGCAGCCCACCCGCAAGAACAGCGCCGGCATTCAGGAATTCGGGCCGGCGGGCGCGGCGATCAGCTCGTCACCCACCGTCGACGACAAACGCAAAGTGCTGTACGTCACGACCGGCAGGTCGGCGACCGGGGTCGAGCAATCCCTGACGGACGCCGTCGTCGCTTTCGATGTGGCGGACGGCAAGCTGCGCTGGGTCAAGCAATTGGTCCGGCCGGATGCCGCAGCGGGCGGAGCCGGCTTTTCGAGCTCGCCAGTTCTCCGGACACTGGCGACCGGGAATCAAGTCCTATTGGCGGGACAAAAGTCCGGCGTCGTCTACGGCCTGGATCCCGATCACGGCGGCGAGATCCTGTGGCAGACGAAAATCGGCGACAGCGGCCCAGGTCCCGCCGGCGGCGGCGCATCGGGAATCGCCAGTGTGGTCGGGCCGCCCGGGGTCGCGGGCAGACCTGGCGGCGTTGCCTGGGGCAGCGCCGCGGATCACCGCAGCCTCTACGTCGCCATCTCGGGTCTGCTGGCGCAGCCTGCGAATACCTCCGGAAGTTTGACGGCGCTGGATATGACGACCGGTGTTGCCCGCTGGCACACCGCCGCTCCGGAGCCGGCCTGCAGCTGGGGCGAGCGCAATTGCTCGCACGCACAGGCGCAGGCGGTCACCGTCATGCCGGGAAGCGCGTTTTCGGGATCGATGGACGGGCATTTGCGCGCTTATTCCACCATCGACGGCAAGATCCTGTGGGACTTCGACACGGCAAAGGACTTTCCAACCAAGAACGGTATCAAGGCGAGCGGCGGTCCCCTGGACCACGGTGGAGCGACCATCGTGAACGGGGTGGTGTACGTCAATTCGGGCAACGCCCTGCTCGCCTTCTCGGTCGATGGGAAATAGGACTCGAACAGCACACATGACATCTTCCAAGCGGATTGGGTTGATCGGCTTCTGTTTGCTTTGCAGTTTCCATGCGGCCGTCGTGCCCCGCGCCGCGGCCCGTGCCGCCGAAACGGATCGCGCGCCGGCCATTGAGAATTCGGTGGTGAAGGTGTTCGCGACCATGCGCTACCCGGACCCCTTCAAGCCCTGGACCAAGCAGGCACCGAGCGAAGTGACCGCCTCCGGCGTGGTGATCGAAGGCAGGCGCATCCTGACCAATGCGCACGTGGTTCTCTACGCCACCCAGGTTCAGATTCAGGCGAATGCGGCGGGCGACAAGATTCCGGCCACGGTGGTGGCGGTCGCTCCCGGCATCGATCTCGCCGTATTGCAGCTCGACGATGCCTCGTTCTTCGACACGCATCCGCCGGTGGCGCGCGCCAGCAAGCTCCCGCAGATCAAGGACGCGGTGCTGGCTTATGGATTCCCGACCGGCGGCAATTCCCTGTCCATCACCAAGGGAATCGTGTCGCGCATCGAGTTCGTGGCCTACAACTATCCGGTGTCCGGCCTGCGTATCCAAGTCGACGCCGCGATCAATCCCGGCAACAGCGGGGGCCCTGCGGTCGCCGGCGACAAAATGATCGGCCTCGCCTTCAGCAAGCTGGGGGGCGATGCGCAGAGCATCGGCTACATCATCCCCAACGAAGAAGTTGAATTGTTCCTGAAGGACATTGCCGACGGCCGCTACGACGGCAAGCCCGCCATGTACGATGAGTTGCAAACGCTGGAGAACCCCGCGTTACGCGAATACCTCAAATTGGATAAGGGCGTCGAAGGCATGGTGGTTCACCGTCCCTACAAGTCCGACGCTTCGTACCCTCTCAAGGAATGGGATGTCCTGACCCGCATCGGCGGCACCCCCATCGACAATCAAGGCATGGTCAAGCTGGACAAGGACTTGCGCGTCAGCTTCGCCTATCTGATTCAGCGCTCGGCCAACGACGGCAGGGTGCCGATCACGATTATCAGAGCCGGTAAGCCCATGCAGATCGAATTACCCGTGTCGGCGCAGCATCCCACTCTGGTCACCGACTTGGCCGGCGGGTACCCGTCCTACTTCATCTACGGTCCGTTGGTGTTCTCAACGGCGACCTGGCAATTGGTATCCAGCTTCGAGAACAACGCCGGCCTGCTGCGGCTCCTGGGCGCCGTGAAGAGTCCACTGATCACGCGGGCCTGGGACCCGCCGGATGCCGACACGGAGGAGCTCGTGGTCGTCTCGTCGCCCTTCTTTCCCCACAAGCTCGCCAACGGTTATTCCAACCCCGCAGGATCGGTGGTGAATTCCGTGAACGGCACGCACGTGCGCAGTCTCAGCCACCTCGTGGCGCTGCTGCGCGACCTCAAGGACCCCTACGTCACCATCGAATTCGACCAAAAGGGCAATGAGGCGCTGGTGTTCTCGCGCGCCGCGATGCTGGCGGCCACCGATGACATTTTGACCGACAACGGCGTCCGCGCCCAGGGGTCGCCCAACATGCTGGCCGTGTGGCAGGAAAGGGCGGCGAAGTGAAGGTGATTGATGCGCGGCGCACCTCGCCTCGACCCCGTAAATTCGGCGCGTAGCGCCTAAGCTAGTAGCGATAGGTCGCGGTGACTCCGATGGTCCGCGGGCGGACGCCGCGTCCGAAGTAGAGAGTATCGGTCGTCGGACCGGTTCTCGGATTGCTGCCCGGCCCGTTCGAATACGGCGCGATGTCGCGCGATTCGAACAGCTGCGGATGCGCGTTCGTCAGATTATCGGCGTACGCGGATAGGTCGACGCCGTTGAAGCGCATTCCGGCCCGAACCTGAAGGTTATTGAGCACCGGGAGTCCCGGAATGGTCGTGTCAAAGAGCCCATTGTTGTTGTCCTGTCCGGGCAGGAGCGACTTCTGGGCTGTCGAATGTTGGAAGTCGAGACGCGCGTAGGGCGTGCGGCCGGCCCATTCGGGGAAGTGATATTCCGCCGATGCCGTGAACGACCATGGGGCGCCGAGCAGCGCATCGCCCTTGGTGGCGATCGGGCTCGCGGTGGTCCCGGGCGCGGTGCAGCTCGCACTCGCGGCGTCGTAAGTCAGCGAGCCGGCGCAGGAGGATTTCGTCAGTCTGGCGTCGGTGTAGGCCGCGGTCAGATCGAAAGTCAGCGCCTCGATCGGCTTGTAGAGCACCTCGACATCGCCCCCCTCGCTCTTGGCCTTGCCCAAATTGGCGGTGAATTGTTCGCCGCAGGACGGCAGATAGACATTCTGCTGAATGTTGCGCCAATCGATGTAAAACAGGCTGGCGTTGATCTGTAGCCTATGGTCGAGGAAGGTATTCTTGCTGCCGATCTCGTAACTCCATAGGCTGTCGGAGGAGAACTGTCCCGGCACTTGAGTCAGTCCGAGCGCATCGAGGCTGGTGCCGCAGATATTGCCGACTCCGACATTGGGACCGCCCGGGCGAAAGCCCTTGGAGGCGCTGACATATACCAGGTCGTCGCGATCGGGCTGCCACGACAGTACGGCCTTCGGCGTGACCGGCTTCTCGGTGGCGCTCGACTGGGTGATGATGGTCGTGCCGAGAAAGCCGCCGGTCTCACTCACGGACCCGGTGTAGTCTAGTTTCGAGACTCGCAATCCCGCGGTGGCTTTGAAGGTGTCCGTCAGCCTGAAGGCGACTTCGCCGAAGGCCGCGATTTGCTTATCGACGACGCGGTCGATCGGACCGCTGTAGATGACCCCGGTCGGACATGGCAGCAGAGTAGTGCAGACTGGGACCGCCGGAGCGCCACCGGTAAAAGCGTTCACTTGTGCATTCAGCGTCGGATCGATGATGTCCTCAGGGACGTTCTCGCTCAAGTGCGAGTAAAAGAGCCCGGCGTTCCATACGATCCGCGCGTTCGTGTCGCTCGAAGCCAGCCGGAACTCTTGATAGAAATTACGCTGATCGTCCTGAAACGTCGCATAGCCGTTGTCGCCCTTCGACGGATAGACATTGGCCAATTCGCCGAAGGAATTCCAGGTCGCCCGTAGGTATTGCGTGTAATCGGAGGTGGCTTTCTGGTTTCTATCGTAGAAGGAGGTGTTCGAGAAGAACGAAGCGAACCCCAAATCCCACTTGATCTTGATCGCACTCAAGGTGAACGGGTCGCTGCTGGGGTTGGTCCCGGCGTTGCCGTTGCGATAGACATTGTCGGCGGGATTCGAGAGCGCGATCCAGTAGGCCGACGTGTCGTTGATCTGCAGGCGCTGGTAGTAAATCGACGGCGTGATCTCGAGCGTGTCGCTGACCTTCCACTTGACGGCGAGACGCGCTGTCGTGGTCTCCGAATAGTTCGCGTTCGTCTTCGTGGTGTTGCCGTCATAGACGGGAGTGGGCAGCGCCACTGTGTTGTTCGGGGACAGCGTGTAGCCGACCCGGTCGACCCAGCCGCCGTCGCGCCTGAACGAGACGCTGGCGCGAAACGCGAGCACATCTTCGATGATGGGCGCGCCGAACGCGGCGCCGCCCTCGTAGCTGGGGGAGCCGCCGTCGGTGGTCGCGACGTCCGCGCGCGCATAGCCGGTCGGTTTCTTGAGGTCGGGCTCAGGCGCTATGAAGCGCACCACGCCGCCCTCGGCGCCGGCGCCGAACAACGTGCCCTGCGGGCCGCGCAGGACTTCGATGCGGTCCAGGTCGAAGAGCGCCGGGAAGGCATTGATGGATCCGAAGCCGATGTGGCGGGTTTGAATCGGCGAGTCGTCGATATAGATGCCGGTGGTCGAGGTGCCGGCCGTCGAGTCGACGCCGCGGATGTTGATGTCGGACCCTTCGTCGTTATAGTTGCCGGCTGAACTCATGCCGTTGCGCTGGAAGTTGAGGCCCGGCGACAGGCGCGACAGGTCGTCGATGTTCTTCAGGCCCTGTGCGTCCAGTTTCTCTTGGCTGAAGGCGATGACGCTCACCGGCACGTCCTGTAGGCGCTCTTCGCGTCGAGTGGCCGTCACGACAATTTCTTCGAGGCCGCTGCTGGGTGCTGTCTCGGCATCCCCCGTCGCCGCCATGGCCGGCCACGCCAGTTGGCCCACCAAAGCAGTCGACCACAAAAGCAGTTTGATCGTATCCGAACGCATTGCGCACCCCTTTTATATGTTGCCTTTCCCCCACATCCAGGACCCCGATATTATTTGGTTCTTCTGGCTATCCGTTGCGCATCGAAGCCGGTCTCGGCGTTCAGCTTAATACTTCTGTTAACGGCCGTTCAACAATATTTACTGGTAATAAAGCCGAGTTGATGCATTTCACGGGTACACGGACGTTTCCGCGGAAACGTCCGAACGACCAACCAGCGGATGATTTCGCGTTTCCGCGGGAACGTCGCGGCTCGTTTCGAGCCAATATCTCGGACACAACCCGGCTAATTCGAGTCGACCAGCTCCGACACTTCCCGGGCATCTGCCCGCTTCATGGGCCGGCCGTCGACGGGGGAATATGGCGATTGGCGGATTCCATCGATGGGAAACACCGTGGCGTCGACGGTTCGGCCGTTGGCCTCGAAACGCAGAGCGGGATAATTGACGCTGCGGTCGGCATCCATTTTGACGCGCCGCTCATAGAACTCGTGCGGCACGCCGATTTCGAGGAGGCGCATGGCAACCGACTCCGAACGGTCCGCGAACAGGTGCAAGTTGATGTCGCTGTAATTGGTGGCGGTGCCCGTGAGCACCGATCCCACCAGCCGCGGCTGGAACTCGTCCAGCATGCGCATGGTGTCGAGGGCGATGCGGCGCTGCTCTCTCAAGGTATGGTCGTGTGAATCGCGCCCGAACAGCCGCTGGTGCGCGCGCAGCGCGGCTTCGATCTCGATGTTTTTCGGCAATACGGCGACATCGTTCACTCCCAGCCGATCCGCCGCCTTGCGCTTGGCCTGCAGGAAATCCTCGATGCCGTGTTCGGCCATGAGCCGCGCTGCCTCCTGGGCGAGAGCGCTGCGTAGATCCTCGGCACGCTGCGAAAACTTCTTAGCCATGTCTCTTAGAATACTAGAATAGCGGTTTATCGCCGTCGTTCATCGGGTTCGAGTTGGGCCCTTCGTAATTTTCAGATTTGGGCAGATTGCCTTCGATGAAATACTCGACGATGCTGTTGGGATTGTCCGAACTCGCGAGCAAGCCCGACTCGCGCGAGATACGGGCGGCGACTATGCCGTCGGGCACGGGCGCCCCATGCTTGGGGGCGCCGGCCAGCGCCTCGTGCATGAAGTAGGTCCAGGTGGGTACCGCCACGTGAGCGCCCTCCTCGCCGTCGCCCAGCGAGCGATCTTGATCGAAACCGGTCCAGACCGTGGTGACGAGATCGCCGTTGAAGCCATTGAACCACGCATCGTGATGATCGTTGGTCGTACCCGTCTTGCCGGCGATATCGTCGCGGTTCAACGATCGGGCGCGAACGCCCGTGCCGCGGCGAATGACGTCCTTCATCATATCGGACAATAGA
Source organism: Steroidobacteraceae bacterium (assembly GCA_036394715.1). Classification (GTDB taxonomy): domain Bacteria; phylum Pseudomonadota; class Gammaproteobacteria; order Steroidobacterales; family Steroidobacteraceae; genus Bog-1198. The sequence goes on along the minus strand of DASWEO010000197.1, from coordinate 13,445 downwards.
TAAGCGACCTGCGGCCTGATGATCTGCGGCGCCAAATTCTTTTCCGGAATCATGGTCTTACCATCGTGCGGGGCCGTGTCGAGCTGGGCCGCGCGCCCGCCCGCCGGGGTCGCGGCGGTCTTTGGAGGGGGCGGATCGTCGGTCGCGCGATCGCACTGGAAGCACGCCAGGGTCGGCGTCGCCGCCTGTAGCACCTTCCCGCCCGCATCCTCGACCCGGTCGATGGTGTAGGGGCTCACTTTATAACCCCCGTTGGCGAAGGTGGAGTAGCCGATGGCCATCTGCAGCGGACTCAGTTCCGCCGTGCCCAGCGCCAGGGTCAGGTCGTTCGGCAATTGGGACTTGTCGAAGCCGAAACGAGTCACGTAGTTCCAGGTGTACTCGCCGCCGATGGCGCGCATCAGGCGCACCGAGACCAGATTCCGGGAATACACCAGGGCCTCGCGCAATCGGATCGGGCCGTAAAACTTGTTGGTGTCCTCATGCGGTCTCCACGCCTGCTCCATGCCTGCTTCGTCGATGACGATGGGCGCATCCAGGACGATGCTCGCCGGCGTGAATCCCTTGTCGAACGCGGCCGCGTAGACAAAGGGTTTGAAACCCGAACCCGGCTGGCGCCGCGCCTGAGTCACCCGGTTGAATTTGCTTTGAAAGTAATCGAAGCCGCCGACCAGGGCGACCACGGCGCCGTCCTTCGGGTCCACCGACACGAGAGCACTTTGTGCCTCCGGCACCTGTACGAACAGCAGGGATTGGGCCGTCCTTCCCACCGTATAGATCACATCGCCCCGGGCCAGGATCTCCGAGGCCTGAGTCGGCGCGCGGTCGACTTTCTCATCCGGCAATTCGCGCCGCGCCCAGGAGAGCTTCTCCCAGGGCAGCGTCACCGGTCCCATATCCCGGACGTAGATCTTTGCGCTCTTGGCCTCGACATTTTGAACGATGGCGGGCCGCAGGCCGCCGATCACGGGGAATTCCTCGAGCTGCGCGTCGAGGTCCTTCGGGCTCGCGAGCTTGGCGAGATCGACCTTGGCGGTCGCGCCGCGAAAGCCGTGGCGGCGATCGTATTCCAGCAGCCCCGTGCGCAGCGCGACGGTAGCCGCCGTCTGCAGGCGCGAATCGATGGTGGTAAACACCTTGTAGCCGGCGGTGTAGACGGCATCGCCGTACTTGGCCTGCATTTCATTGCGCACCATCTCGGCCAAGTAAGGGGCATCCGCCTCGATCGAGGAGCCGTGCAGCCGCGATTCCATGGGGGAGAGCCTCGCCTCGTCGTATTCCGCCTGGGTGATGTAGCTGAGCTCGAGCATTCGACCCAGCACATGAGCGCGACGGACCCTGGCGGCCTCGGGATTGGCCACGGGATTGACCACGGAGGGGGCGGTCGGAATCCCCGCCAGGGTGGCCATTTCAGCGACGGTCAATTGGTCCAATCCCTTGCCGAAATACACCTCCGCCGCGGCGCCAACCCCGTAGGCGCGCTGGCCGAGGAAGATCTTGTTGACGTACAGCGAGAAAATCTCTTCCTTGGTGAACTCGGCCTCCATCAAGAGCGAAATGTAGATTTCGCTCATTTTTCGCTTCATATCGCGCCGCGGCGTCAGAAACATGTCGCGGGCGACCTGCATGGTGATCGTGCTCGCCCCCTGGCGGATGCCGCCGGCTTTGAGGTTGGCCACCGCCGCCCTCAAAATCCCTTGCCAATCAACGCCATGGTGACGGAAGAAGCGATCATCCTCGGTGGCCAGAAACGCCTGGATGAGCTTCTTGGGGAGCTGTTCGTAGCGGACCGGGATCCGGCGCTGCTCACCGATGGCAGCGAGCAGCTTCCCGTCCCGGGTGTAAACCCTCAAGGGAACCTGCAGCTGGACGTCCCGCAGGCTGTCCACGTCGGGTAGCGCGGGCTTCAAATAGACATAAGCACAGACATTAGCGAACGCAATTAACGCTATTGCGCCAACTAGACCTGCACAAATGCGCGAGATGAGAACTGGGTAACGTTTGGCCACAGAAAACCGTTCTAACTTATTGCACCGGCGATATAGCGCATGCATATTACCGCCGGTTACATGGGCATACTCATCGAAAGATGAGGACGCAAAGCCACCGGTCCCAAAGGGGTTCGCCTCAAGGACAGCGGGGTTGCCAGACCAAGCTTAACCAATCGCCTATGGAGAGCATAGGCGCAGAGGTCTGAACGGATGACTCGACGCCTTCGTCAATCGCTACGATTTGTCGTAGATCCCACTTTGTGGACCCGCAGCCGTTCGCCGCTCATTACCGTGAGTAGCTTCACGTTCTATTTAACAGTTTCTTGCTAAGTTTGCGTGGGCTAAGTTAATCTCGTGCACCAGTTTCGGCCTCCAAGATACTGAGCGAAAAAGGAAAAAACGCTGTGTGGTCGTTCGGCAAAAGATATCGTCCGCTTTTGGGACTTGACATAACCACCTCATCGGTGAAGCTCATCGAGCTCTCGATGTCGGGCAGTCAGTACCGCGTTGAGTCCTATGCAGCAGAGCCGACGCCGCACAACGCGATCAATGAAAAGGCCATCGTGGACGCGGAGGCGGTCGGCGAGGCCATCCGGCGCGCAGTGAAGCGCTCCGGCGCCAAGAGCCGGCTCGCCGCGATCGCCATCAGCGGCGACGCAGCGATCACGAAAGTGATTCAAATGCCGAAGACTCTCGGCGACAACGAACTCGAGGGTCAGGTCGAGATGCAGGCCGACCAGTACATTCCATTTCCGATGGAAGAAGTCAGCTACGACTATCAGGTCGTGGGCCCGTCGGAGAAGGACCCGGAAATGCTGGACGTGCTGCTGGTCGCCACGCGCACCGAAAACGTCGAGCAACGCCAAGCGGCGGTCCAGGCCTCGGGCCTGACCGCTCACCTCGTCGACGTGGAGGCCTTCGCGCTCGAGAATGCCTGCGCGCTGATGCGTCATCAGATGCCGGACGGCGGGCTCGACCGCACGGTCGCGGTGGTGGATTTCGGCGCCAGCAGTACGACATTCAGCGTGCTGCGCGACATGAGAGTCATCTATACGCGCGACTTCGCCTTCGGCGGACAGCAACTCACCGAAGAAATCATGCGCACTTACGGGCTTTCCATGGAAGAGGCCGGCCGCGCCAAGAAGGAAGGCGGCCTGCCCAGCAATTATCAGCCGGAAGTGCTCGATCCTTTCATCGATGACATGACCCAGCAGGTCAGCCGTTCGCTGCAGTTCTACCTGGCTTCCGGCAGCGGGCGTTCACAGCCCGATCAGATATTGATCTGCGGCGGCTGCGCCAACATACCCGGCGTGGCGGATGTCATCTCGAGCCGCGTCGGCGTGCCTGCGGACAAGGGTGATCCGCTCGGCAACATGAAGGTGTCGTCCAAGGCCAAAGCGCAAGCAGTGGGCCGGGATGCCACCGCCTTACTCACAGCCTGCGGCCTCGCGCTGCGAAGCTTCGACTAAAGAGCAGCCATGCCGCGTATCAATCTACTTCCCTGGCGCGAACAAGAGCGCAAAATCCGGCGGCGCGAGTTCACGGTCGCCGCCGGCGGCGCGATATTCGCCTCCATCATCTTTGTTCTGGGCGGCAAGGTTCTTTACTCGAGCTGGACGGATGCCCAGAACGAGAAGAACAATCTGCTCAAGAAAGAGATAGTCAAGCTCGACGCGCAGATTGCCGATATTCAGGATCTCGAGACCCGCAAGCAACGCCTGGTCGCGCGCATGGAGATCATCGAGAAACTGCAGCGCAAGCGGCCTGAGATCGTGCACCTCTTCGATGAAATCGTGAAAACAGTCCCCGATGGGATCTACCTGACGGCGATCAAGCAGAGCGGCAACAAGCTGGAGATTCACGGCGTCGCCCAGTCGAGCACGCGCGTGTCGACCTTCATGCGCAATATCGATTCGTCGGTGTGGATGGACAACCCGGTGCTGCAGGTGGTCGAGTCCGCCAAGGACTCCTCGACGGGTTCGAATTTCACGCTTACCAGCGATGTGGTCGGCGTGGACCTCGAGCATGGCGGCGAAACGACGGTCAAGAAGGTGGCTGCGAAATGAAGTTTTTCGATCAGCTCCGTGCTCTCGATCCGCGCGACGTCGGCCGCTGGCCGCTGGCCGTGCGTGGGTTCTTCGTCGCGGTCATTTTCGCCGTATGCGCGGCGTTTGGCTGGTACATGTTCGTCTGGAACGACGATCGCCCCATTCTGCAAAAAGCGGAAGCGGACGAACTGGATCTGCGCAGCCAATTCGAAAGCAAACAGCAGCGCGCCGCCAACCTCGAAGCCTACAAGACGCAGCTCCAGGAAATGGAGCGCAGCTTCGGCGCCATGCTGCGGCAATTGCCGGGCAAGACCGAAGTGCCGAATCTTCTGGTGGATATCTCTCAAACCGGCCTCGCCTCGGGGCTGCAGGAAAAGCTCTTTCAACCGGGCCCCGAGAAAGGCAACGGCTTTTACGCCGAGCTGCCGATCAAAATCAAACTGGTGGGCACGTATCATGACTTCGGCAATTTCGTGAGCGGCATTGCCGCATTGCCGCGCATCGTCACGCTGCACGATATCCAGATCGCGCCGGTGGATGCCAAGGGCGGTTACGATAATTTGACCATGGACGTTACCGCCAAGACCTACCGCTACATCGAAGATGAAGGCGGCGCGCGCCCGGCGAAGAAAAAGGCGGGAGGGGCGACGTGAGAAATACACGCAACGCGGGCGTCATTGGCGTCGTCCTTGCCGGCCTGGTCGCGGCCGGCTGCTCCGGCGGCCAATCGGATCTGCAGAAATGGATCGAGGCCACCAAGAAGAAGCCCGGCGGGCGCATTCAGGCGCTGCCGGAAGTGAAGCCCTACGAAACCTATGTGTACAGCGCCTCGAAGGCGCGCTCGCCGTTCCAGCCGCAGGGCGCGGGTTCGGCCAATGGCCAGGCGGGACTTCGGCCGAGCTCTCGGCGCAACCGCGAATTTCTCGAAGGTTTCTCGCTCGACACCTTGAAAATGGTCGGCACCTTCAAGGTGGGCAATAGCTTCTATGGGCTCGTCCAATCCAAGGACGGCCTCGTGCACAAGGTCCAGCCGGGCAACTACCTCGGGCAGAACGACGGCAAAGTGACGGGAATCAGCGGCGGAAGAATTACTCTCGTCGAAATCATACCGGATGGTCTCGGCGGCTATATTGAGCGACCGGCCTCGTTGGCATTGTCCGATTGACATTGCGCGATTGAGGCCACAGGGAGAAGAAAGCATGAGCAGATTCAAGATACGAACGGGGATCATCGGCGCGATGGCGCTCCTCGCATTGGGCGCAATCAGCTTCACGGTGCGAGCCGCGGATCCGCTCAAGCTCGAGTCGATCGACGTTCAAACCCTGTCGGGTCAACAGGTGCAGCTCAAACTGCACCTGAACGGCCCGGCTCCCGAACCACTGCCGTTCACCATCGACAAGCCGGCGCGCATCGCGTTCGACTTGCCGAACACGACGCTGGGTCTCGCGTCGCGGCGGTTCGACGTGCACTCCGGCGGCGTGGATACCGTGCTTGCGGCCGAGGCCAACGGCCGCACCCGCTTGGTCGTCAACGTGGAGACCTTGCTGCCGTACACCACCAAGGTCGACGGCGATACCATCATCGTCACTTTGGGCAGCCAGCCGGGAGAGGCAGCCAAGCAGACCGCCATGGCTCGCGCGGGTGCAGGTCAAGGCGCAGCGGCGGCCGAACGCGCCATCCGCACCATCGATTTCCGGCGCGGCGCCGACGGCACCGGCCGGGTGATCGTGCAACTGACGGATCCGCGCACCCCGGTCAACGTACGCCAGGAAGGCAATCAGATCGTCGTCGACTTCGCCGGCACGCTGATGCCGAAGAATCTCATGCGCCGCTATGACGTCATGGATTTCGCGACGCCGGTGCAAACCGTCGACGCGCTTCGGGTGGAGGGTAGCTCGCGCTTGGTGATCAGCGCCCAGGGCGACTTCGAACAGCTGGCCTACCAATCGGACAATCAGTACACCATCGAGATCAAGCCCTCGCCGAAGCGATCCGCCGCCGCCGACGAAAAGAAGGAGTACACCGGCGAGCGTCTGACGTTGAATTTCCAGGACATCGATGTGCGGTCGGTGTTGCAGCTGCTGGCCGACACCAGCGGCCAGAATATCGTCGTCAGCGACTCGGTCACGGGAAACCTGACCCTGCGCCTTCAGAACGTCCCCTGGGATCAGGCGCTCGACATCGTGTTGCGCACCAAGGGGCTGGACAAGCGCCGCCAGGACAATGTCATCATCATCGGTCCGACCGAAGAACTCGCGTCGCGCGAGAAAGCGGCGCTGGCCGCGCACAAAGAGGTGCAGGAGCTTTCGCCGACGCACACCGAATTCATGCAAGTCAATTATGCGAAGGTCGCGGATCTGGCGAAGCTGATCAGGTCCACGAATGCCAAGGACTCCATGTTGTCTCCGCGCGGCAGCTTATCCCTCGACGAGCGCACCAATACCTTGCTGGTGCAGGACACGGCGGATAAATTGGCCGACATCCGGCGTCTGGTGCAAACCCTCGACGTGCCGGTCAAGCAGGTGCTGATCGAAGCGCGCATCGTGATCGTGAGCGACACCTTCGAACGCGATTTGGGCGTCCGCCTAGGTGTGACCAACTATCAGACGACGAACAACAAGAGTAACCTGATTTCCGTCACGGGTACCGGTGTCGGCGTCGATACCATGACCCAGTCCGGAATCGCCAATTTGGCAAAAGGCGGTATCGTCACGCCGGTGATCACGCCCACGCTCGACAACCGCTACCAGGTCAATCTGCCCGCGGCGCATACCAATGGCAGCATCGGCATTGGGGTGTTGGCCGGCAACACTATCGTCGACCTGGAACTGTCGGCGGCCCAAAACGAAGGCAAGAGCGAAACGATTTCCTCGCCCCGCATCATCACGGCCAACCAGAAGCAAGCCACCATCATGCAGGGTGTCGAGATCCCGTATCAGGAATCGGCCTCGAGCGGCGCCACGACGACTCAATTCAAGAACGCCGTGCTGTCACTCAAGGTGACGCCGTTGATCACACCCGATAACCGCGTGGTCCTCGATCTGGACGTGGCCGATGACTCCGTGGGCCAGCAGGTGACGAGCGCCACCGGCGGCAGCGTGCCGTCGATCGACACCCGGCAAATCATCACCCAAGTGCTGGTCAACGACGGCCAGACCGTGGTGCTCGGCGGCATTCTCGACACGACCAAATCGAGATCGGCCAACAAAGTCCCTTGGCTGGGCGACCTCCCCGTGCTCGGCAACCTGTTCAAGAGCACGACGAACATCAACAACAAGACTGAATTGCTCATCTTCATCACGCCGAAGATCCTGCGCGAGGGGTCGAATCTCTACTGATCGCCGGCGCAAGACCCTCGGCTGAGAAAACCGCCTTCGGGCGGTTTTTTCATTCAAAATGTGCTCATGTTGACCAAGGGAAACGTCTTCCTCATCGGACCCATGGGTTCGGGCAAGACCGCCGTGGGGCGGCATCTCGCGCGTATGCTGCGTTTTACTTTTTACGACAGCGACGCCGACATCGAGGCTAAAACCGGCGTGGACGTCGCGTTCATTTTCGAGAAGGAGGGCGAGGCCGGCTTCAGGGTCCGTGAAAAGGAGTCCATCGAGCGCCTGACGCGCTTGGACTCGATCGTGCTGGCGACCGGGGGCGGCGCCGTGATCGAAGAGGACAACCGCCGGGTGCTCGCGGAGCGCGGTGTGGTTGTGTACCTTGCGACCTCGATCGATCAGCAGCTCGAGCGTACCCGGCATGGGCGGCACCGGCCCCTGTTGAACGGCACCGACCCGGAGCGAAAGCTCCACGAGCTGATGCAGCGCCGGGCCGTTCTTTACGCCCAGATAGCCGATATCACCGTTTCGACGGATGGACGGCGGGTGCAGCTCGTGGCGGAAGAGATTCACCACGAGCTTCGGCGAGCACAGGGGCGCTGAGCCCAGGGCGGCTATTCCCGGGCGCTCTGACCCAATGCTTCGTATAATCAACGCTGTGCAAACGCTTCAGGTAGACGTCGGGCATTCGCGCTATTCCATCTCGATCGGTTCGGGGTTGCTGGCGAATCGCGAGCTGCTGGAAGCCCGCATTCGCGGCCGGGATTTGCTGATCGTGACCAATACGACGGTCGCGCGCCTGTACCTCGCGACGCTGACGGGCAGTCTTGCCGGAAAAAGGGTCGCCGAATGCATACTGCCGGACGGCGAGCAGCACAAGACGCTGCAGACCGCCGGATGGGTGTTGGATGCGCTGGTCGCCAAGAAAATGAATCGCGACGCCACGGTTCTGGCCCTGGGGGGCGGGGTGGTCGGCGACATTGCGGGCTTCGCGGCGGCATGCTATCAGCGGGGCGTGGGTTATGTGCAGATCCCCACGACGCTGCTCGCCCAAGTCGACTCGTCCGTCGGCGGCAAGACCGGGGTCAATCATGCGGGCGGCAAGAATTTGATCGGCGCCTTTTATCAGCCGCTCGCCGTGATCACCGACACCGACACGCTCGCCACGCTCCCGGACCGGGAACTGCGCGCCGGCCTCGCCGAGGTGATCAAGTATGGCTGCGTGTGGGATCCGCTGCTGTTCGATTGGCTGGACAACAACATCCCTAAGCTGCTCGGGCGCGACGTCGATGCGCTGACCTATGCCATCGCGAGGTCCTGCGAGATCAAGGCGACGGTGGTCGCCAGAGACGAACGCGAACAGAACTTGCGCGCCATCTTGAACTTCGGCCATACCTTCGGCCACGCCATCGAGGCGGCCACCGCCTACGAGACCTACCTGCATGGCGAAGCGGTGGGCCTGGGGATGCTGATCGCGGCCGATTTGTCGCACCGCCTCGGGCTGATCGACTTAGGCATCAAGGAGCGCGTGCGCGAGATTCTGAGAAAATCCGGTTTGCCCACCGACGCGCCGCGCATCGGCGCCGCCAGGGCTCTCGATCTCATGCACATGGACAAGAAAGTGCTCGCGGGCACGGTACGTCTGGTACTGCTGCAGAAATTGGGACGGGCCATCGTGACGGGCGACTACACCCAGGCCGCGCTCGATGCCACGGTGGCGGAGTATTTCGCGTGAACGCTCTCGCCGCCTACGCCGCTCTCGACGAGCACTCGCGCGGGCGCCGTTATCCGGAGCCGAAACCCGCCTACCGTTCGGAATATCAGCGGGACCGCGATCGCATCGTGCATTCGACCGCTTTCCGCCGGCTGGTCTACAAAACCCAGGTTTTCGTCAATCATGAGGGGGACTTGTACAGGACACGGCTGACGCATTCGCTCGAGGTGGCGCAGATTGCGCGCACCATAGCGCGCGCCCTGCGCCTCAACGAGGTGTTGTCCGAGGCGATTTGCCTCGCGCATGATCTGGGACATACGCCGTTCGGGCATGCCGGACAGGATGCATTGAACGAATGCATGATTGATTTCGGCGGCTTCGAGCACAACCTGCAGTCCCTGCGGGTGGTGGATGAGCTCGAGGAGCACTACGCGGACTTCGACGGCTTGAACTTGAGCTTTGAATGCCGCGAGGGAATTCTGAAGCATTGTTCGTACAACAATGCGGTTCTGCTCGGGGAATTGGGCGAGCGCTTCGTCAACCGTCAACAGCCCGGATTGGAGGCGCAGCTCGCAAACTTCGCCGACGAAATCGCCTACAACAATCACGATGTCGAAGACGGCATTCGGGCCGGCCTCATCACGGTGGAGCAGCTGCTGGCCGTGCCGCTGTTCCGCCGATACCACGAGGAAGTGCAGGCGAAGTACCCGGCGCTCGCGGGCCGCCGGCAGGTGTACGAGATTCTGCGGCGCATGATCAATCACCTCGCCGCCGATTTGATCGATTCTTCAGCGGCGCGTCTCGAGGCGTCCGGGGTGCGCTCGATAGCCGAAGTGAGATCGTACCCGGGGCCGCTGATCGGCTTCAGCGACGCCACTCGCGAATTGAACTACTCCCTGAAGACATTCCTGCGCGAACACGTGTACAAGCACTACAAGGTGCGGCGCATGACGGCCAAGGCGCGACGCGTCGTACGCGAGCTTTTCGACGCGTTTTTCAACGACGCCGCCTTGATGCCGGACGAGCACGAAGCGGCGGGTTCGCGGCTGGAATTGGTGCAGGGCCCGGCGGGACGCGCGCGCGCGGTGGCGGACTACATTGCGGGAATGACCGATCGCTATGCGATTCTCGAACATCGCCGGCTGTTCGATCCGGGTGAACGGACGTGAGCGGGACACTCAAGAACGACTTGTTGCTGCGCGCCCTGCTGCGGGAACCGACGCCGCGCCGGCCGATTTGGCTGATGCGTCAGGCGGGCCGTTATCTGCCTGAGTACCGCGCAACGCGCGCGCGGGCCGGGAATAGCTTCCTGGCCATGTGCACCAATCCGGATATCGCCTGCGAAGTCACACTGCAGCCCGTCGATCGATATCCTCTGGACGCCGCCATTCTGTTCTCGGACATCCTCACGATTCCGCACGCGATGAACCTGGGGCTGGAATTCGAGGCTGGAGAGGGGCCTACATTCGCGCATCCGGTGCGCACCGGGGCGGATATAGCCAAACTCGGCGTGCCGGACCCGGGCCGGGAGCTCAGGTACGTGATCGACGCCGTGGCGCTGGTCCGTCGCGAATTGGGCGGCAGAGTACCGCTCATCGGTTTCGCAGGCAGTCCGTGGACCGTGGCGACCTACATGGTGGAAGGGGGCGGCAGCAAGACCTTCGGTCAGATCAAGCGAATGATGTACGAGGCGCCGCGAGATCTTCATCGGCTGCTCGAAGTGCTGGCCAAGGCCACCATCCTGTACCTGAATGCGCAGATTGCCGCCGGGGCGCAGGCGGTGATGCTGTTCGACACTTGGGGCGGCGTGCTCACGCCGGCGCAATACGAGGAGTTCTCCCTGCGCTACATGGCCGAGGTGATCGACGCACTGACTCGCAACGCGGCGGGCCGCCGGGTACCCAACATCGTATTCACCAAGGGCGGCGGCGCCTGGGTCAAGAAAATCGCCGCCATCGGCTGCGATGCCGTCGGCATCGATTGGACGACGGATCTCGCGGCCGCGCGGCAAGCGGTCGATGGCCGCGTGGCCCTGCAGGGGAATCTGGATCCGGCGGCTCTATTCGCGTCACCGGAGATATTGCGGGCGGAGACTCTGCGTGTGCTCGCGAGCTACGGTGAAGGCGCCGGGCATGTGTTCAATTTAGGTCACGGAATTACGCCCGACGTGGATCCGGAGCGTGTCGCGGTGCTGGTCGATACCGTACAGAGCTACGCCGTCGGGTAGCACTTCGGTCCGGAGCGGTTCGCGCACGGCCTGGGGGGATAGGCAGCCGGAAGGCAACGTAAGAATACAGTTGCCTTCCGGCTGCCTATCCCCCCACGCCGTTATGTCGGACCGCTCGACGGTTCGAGCACTCGCCCGACGGGGGAAGAAGCTGCAAGGCAACTGCTCCCCCCGTTGCCTTGCAGCTTCTTCCCCTGCCGGGCGAGTGCTTCATCGAGCCACTAGGCGTTCGCCGTAGGTGCGTGGGCGGCGGCGGCGCGTAGTTCGTCGCGCAGCGCGCGGCGCAGGATTTTGCCGACATTGGTTTTGGGCAACTCGCTGCGGAAATACACATGCCGCGGCACTTTGTAGCCTGTCAATTCGGTGCGGCAATAGGCAATCAAGGCTTCCGCGGTCAGGCTGGGATCCTTCTTGACCACGAATAGCGCGACCACTTCGCCGGAATTCTCGTCCGGCTGCGCGACCGCGGCGACTTCCAGCACGCCCGGGTGCTCGGCGGCGACGCTCTCGACCTCGTTCGGGTATACATTGAAGCCGGACACGAGAATCATGTCCTTTTTTCTATCCTCGATATAAACAAAGCCGGCGGCGTCCATGCGGCCGATGTCGCCGGTGCGCAGCCAGTCGCCGAACATCACTTTCTCGGTCTCGTCCGGCCGATTCCAATAGCCGCGCATGACCTGAGGTCCGAACACGCAGATTTCCCCGATGCCGTTCACGGGCAGTTCCTTGCCGGCGTCGTCGCGGATCGAAATGTCGGTCGAGGGAATGGGCAGGCCGATGGACCCGTTGAAATCCAAGCCGGCCGGATTGGCGGTGGCGACCGGGGAGGTTTCGGTCAATCCCCAGCCCTGGGTCACTATGCAACCCGTCACTTGTTTCCAACGAGCGGCCACCACTGCCTGCAGGGCCATGCCGCCGGCGAAGGTGACGCGCAGCGCCTTGAAGTCCACGGTCTCGAAGCCCGGCGTGTGCAGCAGCGCGTTGAAGAGCGTGTTGACGCCGCTGATGAAATTGAACTTGTATTTTCTCAGTTCGGCCACGAACGCCTTGAAGTCGCGCGGATTCGTGATCAGCACGTTGCGGGCGCCCAAGGGGAGAAAGGCCAGGCAATTGGTCGTGAGCGCGAAGATGTGGTACAGCGGCAGCGCGGTGACGATGACGCGCGCTTCATTGGCCTTCAGCGAGGGAGTTATCCAGGCGGCAGATTGCAGCACATTCGCGACCATGTTGCGGTGGGTGAGAACCGCGGCCTTGGAGACGCCGGTAGTGCCGCCGGTGTATTGCAGAAAGGCTATGTCCTCCCCGGCCAGCGGCACCGGCTCGAGCTTGAGCCCGAGACCGCTGCCCAAGGCGCTCTTGAACGTCGTCGTGCCCGGCATCTTCCATTCCGGAATCTGCTTCCGTACGTACTTCAGCACGAAATTCACGATGAAGCCGCGCGGGATTCCCAGCAAATCGCCGACACGCGTGACGAGCACCTTCTTCAGATCCGTCCGCGGCAGAACTTGCTGCAGCACATGCATGAAGTTCTCGACGATGACTACGGCTTTCGCACCGGAGTCCTTCAGCTGATGCTCGAGTTCGCGGGCCGTGTAGAGGGGGTTGGTGTTGACGACCACCATGCCGGCACGCAGCGCGCCGAACAGCGCGATCGGGTACTGCAGGATATTGGGCATCATCAAAGCGATACGATCGCCCGGTACCAGACCGGACTTTTTCTGCAGCCAGGCCGCAAACGCTCGGCTGAGCGCGTCGAGCTGGACATAGCTCAACGTCGCGCCCATGTTGGTGAACGCGGGCGAGTGTCCATGAGCGGCGCACGCCTCCTCGACAATATCCCGCAGCGAGGCGTATCGGTCGGGGTCGATGTCCGCCGGCACGCCGGGCGGGTATTGCTGCAACCAATTTCGATCCATGTTTGTCCATGCGCTACGCGCAGTTTTAAACGGGGTCGAGGCGACCCCGTCCGATAGTTGCTCGCTGCGCGAGCAAGAAGAGTAAGAAACAATAAAACAGATACGGGTGTATAGCATTCGGTGCCGATGCCAGCAATGTTGTAGTTCCGAGGCAATATTGTAGTTCCGAGGCAATATTGTAGTTCCGCTGCAATATTGTAGTTCCGAGGCAATGTTG
>DASWEO010000196.1:0-6148 GCA_036394715.1 Steroidobacteraceae bacterium | reverse complement strand
GTGAACGGAAAATGCGCCGCGACCACCCCGACGCCCGTTCCGACCTTCTCGGGGCCCTCGATGGCCTCGGCCAGAGTCATCGCCCAGGGCTCACCCCTCAATACACCGCTGAGTGCCGCCCTGCTGAAGAACGGTGATTTGATAGTCGGGAACGCAGATATCGGCGCACCCGGACCCAGTGCGACCACGAACTTGCTGATCGAGGTGTCACCGGTGCTGCCCGGCGGCTTCGTGGGACAGCCCCTGCAGATAGACACCACCGCTCCGGGCGCGATATTTGGCATCGCGGCCACGGTCGATGCCGCGGGAAACCAGATCATCTACTTCAATAACGACAACAACAATGCAGTGATGCAGCTGGGTCCCGTGGCAGCGACCACTGGCGGCGGCCCAGGGCCATACTAGGTCGGTGATGACATCAAGAATGCGGTATTGAAGTAGAGTCAACAGCGGGGCACAACTACCCCACTGAATTCAGTTGCCGGAATTGCTTGCAATCACATGGCCGCGCCGCTGCGCGGCCATGTTCAGCCGATGAGCCGCATTTAAATAATCGGCGGGACGTAACCTCGGCCCGCTGCGCTGGTCCGCCGTAGAATGGTATCCGGCCATCGCCAGTAAATGCGGCGAGTCAGCGAGGCTTGCGAGCACCAAGTAGTCGAAGTTCGACGGACCATTGGCGGCGCTGGAGCAGGCGCGGGCACCCAAGGGAGCGGCTGATGCAGCCGCAAGACAACTCGCGAAAATGACGGTGGGTAATGCGAGGAGCCGCGTCAACGACTTTGTCCTTGTCAGCGACCCTGATGGCATTATTGTCTCCCTTGATCTCGAGCTTGAGTTGACACTACCCGCGATCCGGAGGGCGGGCAGTCAGGCCGACACGGCACAGCGTGTAGGGGTTGTCCTACCGCGAGGCCCTTGGATATATCGAATTACTTGATCAATACCCCCATATATTTGTGCTTTTTTATCCGTCCATTCGACCTTATGCTGCAATCAGGAGGTTCCAATGAACGCAATTAGACGCAGCAGTGAGAGAGGATTTGCCGATCACGGTTGGCTCAAGTCCTTCCATACATTTTCATTTGCCGATTACTTCGATCCAGAACACGTGGAATTCGGTCCCCTGCGGGTGATCAACGAGGACCGCGTGCAGGCCGGAGCGGGCTTCGGCACGCACAGTCATCGCGACATGGAAATCATCAGCTATGTGCTGGACGGTGAATTGGCGCACAAGGATTCGATGGGCAACGGATCGACCATCAAACCCGGCGATGTGCAGCGAATGAGCGCCGGTACCGGCGTGCGGCATAGCGAATTCAATCCAAGCCCGAGCGAGTCCGTACACTTTCTGCAGATATGGATCCAGCCGGCCAAGCGCAATATCGAACCGAGCTACGAGGAGAAGCGTTTTGCACCGGTGGAGAAGCGTGGACGCTTGCGGCTCATCGTTTCGCCGGATCGCGCGGACGGGTCCTTGCTCATCCATCAGGACGCGAGGGTGTATGCGGGTCTGTTCACCGGCGATGAGCGAGCGGATCTCAAGGTGGCGCCGGGACGGCGCATTTACGTGCACGTCGCACGGGGTGCGCTCACGGCCAACGGCACGGCACTCGAGGCCGGCGACGCCTTGCGGATCACCGATGGCGCGCCACTCGCCTTGAGCAAGGCCCAAGACGCCGAAGTACTGGTGTTCGATCTGCCGGGTGAAGCCCGGTAGACATCGGCGTCAGCGAATGGCAGGCGATGAGGAGTGCCAGCGTCGCCTGCCAATTGATGACGGTATTCCACACCTGCATGCGATGCGCTAGGCCGACTCCAATATCGCCGTCGCACCGAGGCCGCCGGCCGCGCACACCGACACGAGCGTCCGTCCACGGCGGCCGGTTTGATTTCGGTGCAGCGCCAGCTGTTTGGCGGCGCCTCCGAGAATGCGTGCGCCGGTTGCGGCGAAGGGATGTCCCAAGCCAACCGAACCGCCGTTCACATTGAGGCGCGATCGATCGATGGCACCGAGCGCCGCCGAGCGCCCCAGCGCTCCGCGGCAGTAGCCTTCGTCTTCCCACGCCGCGAGGGTGCATAGCACCTGCCCGCTGAAGGCTTCGTGGATTTCATAGAAATCGAAATCCTGAAGCGTGAGGCCGTTCCGATCGAGCAGGCGCGGCACTGCGTACACCGGGGCCATGAGCAGACCTTCGGGATCGGGTCCGAAGTAATCGACCGCCGCCGTTTCGGCGTCGACCAGCCATGCCTGCGGCGCCTGGCCGTGCGCGCCGGCCCACTTCTCCGATGCCAGCAGGATCGCCGCGGCCCCATCGGTCAACGGCGTGGAATTGCCGGCCGTCAAGGTTCCGTGACCGGAGCTGCGATCGAACACCGGCGGCAGCTTCGCGAGCTTTGCGAGCGAGGTATCGGCGCGCAGGTTGTTGTCGCGTGTGAGCCCCGCGAAGGGAATCACCAAATCCTTGTAGAAGCCCCCGTCGAACGCGGCCACACCCTTGGTGTGACTCGACAATGCCAATTCGTCCTGGGCCTGCCGACCGATGTTCCAACGCCGCACCATCTGTTCGCAGTGTTCGCCCATCGACAGGCCGGTGCGCCGCTCGTTCACATTGGGAACGGACGGAAGCAACATCGACGGCCGCAGCTGCGCCAAGAGAGCCAGGCGCGCGGACGCGCTCTTGGCACGGTTGAGGCCAAGAACCAGCCGGCGCAGCCGCTCGCTGATGGCAATGGGAGCGTCCGAAGCAGAGTCGACACCGCCTGCAATGCCGGCCTCGATCTGGCCCATGGCGATCTTGTTGCCTACCAGAATCGCGGTCTCCAACGAGGTGGCGCAGGCTTGCTGCACATCGTATGCCGGCGTTTGCGGCGCCAGGCCGCTCGACAGAGCGGCGTCTCGAGTCAGATTGAAATCCCGCGTATGTTTGAGCACGGCGCCGGCCGCGACTTCACCGAGTCGTTCACCCTGCAACCCAAAGCGCCGCACGATCCCCGTCAGTACGGCAGTCAGCATGTCGAGATTGCTGCTGCTGACATACTGGGTGTTTTGACGGGCGAAAGGGATGCGCACGCCGCCGAGAATGCCGATACGTTCCGAGGATTTCACGTCCAACTCCTTTGCCGCTCGCCACAGCCAATTCATGGGTCTTGAGATTCCGTTATGCAAGTACCGTGAAGGATTTATCGGTGTAGTAGTATCGGCGAAATGCCGGCGGACTTTTCGCAAATCTTCCCCTTCCTGTTCGCCGCCCTGATCGTCTTCGCCCTCTACCGGCGGCTTCGGCGCAGCTTCGGACGGCAGCCGCTGCGGCCGGCCCGAATGATCTTGCGCATCGTCTTGATCACGGTGGCCGGCTGCGCACTGCTGCCCATGGCCTTTCTCTCCGCTCGATATCTCTGGGCGGAGATCGCCGGTGCAGCGCTCGGTATGGGCTTAGGTTCATGGGGCGCGGAGCGAACACGTTTCGTGACGTTCGGCGGACGGCTGCACTACGTGCCGCATACCTATACGGGCATCGCCGTGTCGCTATTGTTTGTGGGCCGGTTGGCCTTCCGCGCCGTTCAGGTATACGCGCGCGTGCAGGCGCCGCACGCCGCCGACGCAGGCGGCGCGTATGTCACGGATGCGCCCGATCCTTCGCTCGCGTTTGCGCCGGCATCGATGGTCAGGAGTCCGCTTACCGTCGGTATATTTTTTGTGCTGGCCGGCTACTACCTGTGGTACTACGGCTCTGTGCTATGGAAATCCAAACATCTCAAAGCGGAAGATGTCGAGGCAGCCTCCCCCGCCGCTGCACCTTAGATTCTGGGCGCATGCGCTGCGCCGCATGGCCCGTACTCTCGTTATTTGAGCAACGCGAAAAAAATCACGCCCGTCATCAGCGCCAAGCCGATCAACAACGTGTTATGGCCCCACCGGGCTACCATTCCAATCATGTTCCAATCTCCTAAATTTACTCTACTCGTCAACCGCCGAGCGTCCCCGGCGGCCCATGTCCTCTATGGGGGCGGAACTGTACATTTCCAGGTCAAAATAAAGCATGTTGCAGGTCTCAAAAGCGGGAACTTCCGGCCATTTGGCGCGGAAATGGCCCGGCCGGGCCGATGCCGGGATCTCGACTTTTCTCGGCAATTGACCTCGTGGCAGCAAGGTAAACTCCCAAAGCCAGGCGGAACGGCACCATCCACGTAGCGGAGCGCCGCCGAATGCCTTCACTATTGCCCGGTCTTGATGTGCGTCCACACTCGGGTGCGCAGCCGGTCGTAATCCGGCCCGAGCTCCGCCGGCAAGTACAGCCGGGCGCGCAACTCGGGCGGCGGATACACGGCCGGGTCACCGAGTATCTCGCTCTTGACGAAGGGCCGCGCCGCCAGGTTGTCGTTGCCGTAATGGATGTCGTTGGAGATCTCGGCGATGACCCGCGGATCTAGAATAAAATTCAGAAACTTGTGCGCCGCGTCCGGATGCGGCGCCGACGCCGGAATCAGAAACGCGTTGTAGGTGATATTCGAGCCCTCCTTGGGCAGAGTGAACGCGAGGTGCGCTCCGGTGCCGTCTTCACGGGCGCGTGCCTGCGCCACCGAGTAGTCGCTCGACCAAGCTACACCCAAACATATTTCCTTCGACGCCAATTGATGCCAGTAGTCATTGGAATCGAACGTACGAATATAAGGGCGCACCGCCATCACGACGCGCTCGGCCGCCTGCAGGTCTTCGACGCGGGGCGAATTCGGATCCAGATGCAAATAGGCGAGAGCCAGCTGAATGACGTCTTCGGGCGAATCCAAGAACGTGACCCCGCAGTCGGCGAAGTGCGCGATCACCTTGGGGTCGAATATCATGGCCAGACTGTCCGTGGGCGCGTCCGGCATGCGCGCTTTGACGAGATCCACGTTGTATACGAAGCCGTTCATCGCATGCAGATACGGTACGGCGTATCGATTCCCCGGGTCTGCCTGTGATTGAATGGCAAGGACGGCGGGATCCAGATTCCTCCAGTTGGACAGCTTCGATCGGTCGAGCGGCATGTAAGCGCCCGCCTTGATCTGACGGCCATAAAATGCCGTGGTGGTGCTGACGATGTCGTAGCCTGAACGGCCGGCCAACATTTTCGCTTCGAGCGTTTGATTGGAGTCGTAGAGCTCGTAGACGACCTTGATGTGGGTCTGGCGCTCGAACTCGGCAATGGTGTGGTAGCCGACGTAGTCGGCCCAATTATAGATGTTGAGCACCTGCTCTTCGGTCCCGGGCGGCGCAGCGCTGTGCCGGCCGCCGCACGCAGCGGCGCAAAGCGCGAGCCCGGCAGCCGCGGCAGCTAAGCTAGACGCGCGCCAATTCAGCGCGGACCCATTCGTGGAATTGCCGAATGACATACTCTTCGGGCATGACCACACCGCGTACATGAGGTCCCGCGCGCAGCCCCAATTGGTTGAGTTCGCACACCTGGGCATCTTCGGTCATGACGCGATTCGTGAAATCCACGATGTTGCGCATGTCGAAGTTTGAATCGGCCAGGGTCTGCGGCGAAAACAGGTACTCGACGCGCAGTTCGGTTCGTTCGGGTCCCAGAGGCAGCAGGCGCACCACGCGCACATAGTCGACATGGCCCACCAAAAATACCGAGGGCAAACCGGTCATGTAGATATGGCCGGCCTTTCGATCCTCGTCCGAGAGACCGGGGAACGGGATTCCGGTCGTTTTACCGTCCAAGGACCAGCTCGCGGCGCCGGCGCGCAATCCACCCTTGAACTTCGGGTCCGTGTCGGCCGCATGCGCGCTCCACTGCGGATCGTCGCGCTCCTCCAACAGCCCCCGGCCATAGATCGGCACCAGCTGCGACAATTGCGGATGCACGCCCGGACAATGCAGGCACTCGTTGTAGTTTTCCCAGAATATTTTCCAATTGCTCTCGATGGTCTTGAGCAAGACGTGGCCGACGACCAGCTCTCCCAGGGGCCACGAGTCGAGCCGGTTCAGCGGCAAATCGAATATCTTTTCAAACGGCGGCGGACTATCGGTCAAGGCAACGAAGATGAAACCATTCCATTCCCTGACGCTGATCTTGTAGAGGGGAAAATCGGCCACGTCGAAGCCGCTGGCGTGAGCCTTGGAAGACGTGCGCAGCAAGTCCCCCTGCAGGTTGTA
>DASWEO010000195.1:0-9680 GCA_036394715.1 Steroidobacteraceae bacterium | reverse complement strand
GTATCGCCCTCCGGCTTGACGCTCTTGCCGGCCCGATAAATGGCGGCGACTCGGGCGTCCGCCGTGGGAATGTGCTCGCGCAAGGTGCGCAGCGCCTGGCCCACCAGGGGGCCGCCCTGCAGCGCGCGAATGCCGACCAAGCGTACTCGGCCGTCCGCGAAATCCACCACCTGCAATGCACCGGGATAGCGGATCAAACGCGCGACGTACTCGGTGACCAGTTGTTCGGGGCTGATCCAGACATCCACCGCGACCGCATTCTCGCCGAACAGCTTGTCCCGCTCGGTGAAGTCGGCGGAGCGCACGCGCGCAATTTTCTTCGGCGTGCGGTACAGCGTCCACGCAATCTGGCAGGCCAGCATGTTGACCTCGTCGCTGTTGGTCAGAGCAACGAGAATATCGGTGGCGGAAATTCCCGCCGCCTCGAGGATTCGCGGGCTCGCCGCGTTGCCGTTCACCGTGCGAATGTCGAGCCGATCCTGCAGGTCCCGCAATATCTCCTCGTCGGTATCGATGACGGTCACGTCATTCGCTTCCTCGCGAGAGAGGTGATACGCCGCCGTGCGGCCGACTTGTCCTGCGCCCAGAATGATGATTTTCACGCGTTGGCTACTCTACACGAACGAGATTGGCGTAAGACAGCATCAACCACTTCGTCCCCTGCCCCTCGAAATTGACCTGGATTCGGGCATGCGGTCCATTGCCCTCGAAATTGAGCACCACACCGTCGCCGAACTTCGAATGCCGGACCCGGCTGCCCATGCGCATATTCTGAGAGGGCGGCTCCTCAAGGGAGATCGAACGCCTGACGAATACCGGCCTCGACACTTGCAGGCGCGGGCGAATCTCCTCGACCAGGTCGGCCGGCAACTCACTGATGAACCGGGAAGGCTGTCCATAGGCATCCACTCCATAGAGCCTGCGCTGTTCGGCGTAGGTGAGGTAAAGCTGGCGCATGGCTCGGGTCATGCCGACGTAGGCGAGACGGCGCTCCTCTTCGAGGCCGGCCAAATCGGCGACCGAGCGCTGATGCGGAAACAAGCCGTCCTCCATGCCGGCGAGAAACACCACAGGAAATTCCAGACCCTTGGCGGAATGCAGAGTCATCATCTGCACGCAGTCGTCATAGGGGTCCGCTTGGCCCTCGCCGGATTCCAGAACCGCATGGGCGAGAAAGGATTCGAGCGGCGATAGTTCGGTCTCAGCCTCGGTCTCCGGCGAAAACCCCCGCGCCGCGCTGACGAGTTCCAGCAAATTCTCGATTCGCCCTTCGCCCCGCTCGCCTTTTTCCTTCTTGAAGTGTTCGATGAGCCCGCCCATTTGAATGACGTGATCGACTTGGTTCTGGAGGTCCAACCCCTGAACTTCACGGGCGAGTTTGTCGATCAGCGCCATGAAAGCCTGCAGCGCCTGAGCGGCTCTTTGAGGGAGGACGCCCTGCACGCAGCCGAGCGCACCATTCCAGAGCGAGGTTGCGTGGGCCTTCGCGAAATCGCGCACCGTGTCCATGGTCTTTGCGCCGATGCCTCGCACCGGCAAATTCACCACCCGCTCGAAGGACGTGTCGTCCGCGCGGCTGGCGATGAGGCGCAGGTAGGCGAGTGCGTCCTTGATTTCAGCGCGCTCGAAGAAGCGCAAGCCCCCATACACACGATATGGCATGCGCGCGTTCAGGAACGCCTCTTCAAAAACCCGCGACTGCGCATTCGAGCGATACAGCACCGCTGCCTCGCGCCGTGCACCGCCGTGAGCGACCCACTCGCGGATCCGATTCACCACGAAGTCGGCTTCGTCGCGCTCGTTGAATGCTGCATAGAGTCTGACGCGCTCTCCGTCCGCACCGCTGGTCCACAATGTCTTACCCAGGCGGCCGGCGTTGTTTGAGATCAGGGCATTCGCCGCCTTCAAGATGGTGCCGGTGGAACGATAGTTCTGCTCCAGTTTGTACAGAACAGCCTGCGGGAAATCCCGGCGAAACTGCTGCAGGTTTTCCACGCGCGCACCGCGCCAGCGATAAATGGAATTGTGCGTGACGACACCGTTCGCGATGAAGTTATGGGTGCGCTCGACGTTGATGTCGTAGACCTCGGCATCGTAGGTCTCGTACGCGATGCGCTCCACCACGTCGAACCGGCCGGAATCAACCACCATGACCATGCCGCTGCGGATGCCGGCCGCCGTAATGAAGGGCAATGACTTCTCGAGCATGTGCCCCTGAAGGACGTAGCGGCCGTCGAGCCGCTCGCGGATGGCGCGTGCAATTGACATGAGTTCCCAGAAGTCTGCGCGCGCAGTCTCGAAGCGCCAACTCCGAGCATGCGCCTTGGCGGCACGGACACTAAGACCCATCGCTTCCAGAACGCCGCGATCGTTAAGCGAAACGCCGACCACGGAAATACGATGCATGGGCGCGCCGCCGCGCCGGTCGCCGCACAGTGTGATGACGATGTTGCGACGATTGGAATTGCGGCCCTGTGCCTGGTGATGCGGCCGGTCGATGTCCAAACCCACTTCCTCCAGCAGCCGTTCGGCGGATACCAGCGTATCGAGCGAGCTGAATATCCGCTTCAGATGGCCGGCATCGTGTACGAAACCGTTTTTGGCCTTGCCTTTGCGTGGAACGAACGGGCAGGTCGGCAGGCCGAAGCGCAGCGAGGTTACCACCTCGTCAATGCGCGCTTCGTTTTCGGTGGCGTGGGTGCGGACGATCCACAGCGCGTCGGCATGCTCCTGGAGGCAGCGCTGCTTGAAGCCCACCATGGGTCTCGCCTGACCTTCGGTGTAAACCTGCGACGTGCCGAGCCGGTAGCCCACACCTTCCTTGTGCATTAGGTACAAGAAATAGGTCTGGGGCGTCTCGCCCAGTACGTAGCCGGCGAAGTGTACGTGCTCGGGCGTGCTCTTGACGACGGCGCCGGAGCGCAGATGCACGCACACGAGCTGTCCCTGGCGTTGCTTCGCGAAGCACTCGGTCACGCGGGCCGGGCGCAGATCACCGCCGCCGTAGCTCGACAGCACGGAATCGCCGGGGACGATCGACTCGATGGCACGCTTCGCGCCGTCGCCCATGGTCACCTGAGTCCCAGCTGCGAGACACTGATCATCGTCGCCCACGACGAAAGGCATGCCGTTGGGCTTGGCAAGCAGCATCAGCCACTGGTACTGGATCGCATTGGTATCCTGGAACTCATCCACCAGCACGTGTCGAAAGCGCGTGCGATAGTGTTCCAGAAGGGACGGGTTGTCCCGCCACAATTCGTAGGCACGCAGCAAGAGCTCGGCAAAATCCACGACACCGGCCCGCTGACAGGCGTCCTCGTAGGCCTGATAGATTTTGATCAGCTGGCGGCGGGTCGGATCACCGTCGTCCTTGATGTGCTTGGGCCGGTGACCCTCGTCCTTCTGAGCGTTGATGAACCACAGAATCTCGCGCGGTATCCAGCGGGTCTCGTCGAGATCCAGCGCTTTCAATACCTTGCGCAGCACCCTCGCCTGGTCCTCGGAGTCCAAGATCTGGAAGCTTTGCGGCAGGCCTGCTTCGCGCCAATGGATGCGTAGCAGCCGATGGGCCAAACCATGGAACGTCCCCAGCCACATGGCGCCGCTCGGCAGCCCCAAGAGGGTTTCGATGCGGCTGCGCATTTCAGCGGCGGCTTTATTGGTGAAGGTAACCGCCAGGATGCTGTTCGGCGACGAGCCCTCGACCTGGATCAGCCATGCAACCCGATGCACCAATACCCGCGTCTTACCGCTGCCGGCTCCGGCCAATACCAGGGCGGCCCCCAGCGGCGAGGCAACGGCCCGCCGTTGATCGTCGTTGAGACCATCGAGAAGATGAGATACGTCCATCAGGGCGCGGATTGTACTTTAGCCTGCGCCCTGCGCAGCCCTTGACTTAACTGAAGGGCTGCTCAAGAGGTTCGCGAGCGGCTTTCCTCGGCGAATTCGATCAGGGCGAGCACCAGGGAAAGCACCACGGGGCCGGCAATGATGCCGATCGCGCCGAACGCCGGAATGCCGCCCAGAACGCCGATGAACACGGCCAGCGCCGAAATCCTCGCCCGACCGGAAATGAGCATTGGGCGCAGCACATTATCCAGGCCGGCCGACAGCAATCCCCACGCGAGCATGAATATGCCAAAGCCCCAGCGGCCGTCGACGAAGAGCCAAATTGCGGCCGGACCCCACACGAACGCCGCCCCGCCCACCGGCAGCATCGACAGCAGGGCCGCCAGAACCCCGAAGACGACCGGCGAGGGCAGGCGGGCTATGGTGAAACCGATGCCTATCAACACACCCTGCAATAGAGCTGTGACGCTGGTTCCTACGACGATCGCGCGAGTGACGCCGCTCAATTGCCGGAACAGGCGTTCTTTGCGCTCTTCATTGAGCGGAATGAGCCGGCGCGCCCGGGCCAGCATGGCATCGCCGTCGCGCAAGAAAAAGAACAGCAAAAACAGCATGATTCCAAATCCGAGCAGCGAACCTAAGGCGCCCAGAAAAAATCCGCCGCCCATGGTGGCCGCGCGTTTCAGCACTTCGCGCGTGGCGGAGACCAGCCCCGATTGAATTTGCTCTGCAGAAATGCCCGTGTGCGCCTCCAGCCAAACGTTGATCCGGGCAATCCACGGGAATTGCTGCAGATCCGACAGTGACTTGATATCGAGTTCCGCCGCCGATTTCTGCAGCTTCTGCATCAGCGCCGAAATTTGCGCGACGAAATCGATCGATAGCGCGCTCAGGGGCAGAAGTATCACGATCGGTGCCAGCAGCGTCAGCACACCGGCGGCGATCCCCCCGCCCGAGAATCGGCGACGCAAACGCTGGTTCAGGGGATACAACAGGAATGCGAGAAAAGCCGCCCAGGTCATGGGTCCGATAAACGGCGCGAAAATCAGGATCAGCGCATAGCCTAAAGCGGCCGCGACGACGAGCGTGAAAACACGCGGATAAAAGCTCGATGGAGTTGGCATCGGCCGCATCCTAGCATCCGGGCTCCCCGCGGGCCTTTGGCGGTTCGGCCGTCTCCTAAAAATTCCCGGATACGCGTACCATGGAGGGTCCGGGAGATTCCTCAACGGGAACGCGATGATAACAATTACCGTCAACAATCAAGTGGTTAACGTCGACGCCGAATCGGATACGCCGCTGCTATGGGTGCTGCGCGATCACCTTGGCATGACGGGCACCAAATTTGGTTGCGGCATGGCGCTGTGCGGGGCGTGCACGGTACACGTCGACGGTGCCGCGACGCGTTCCTGTGTACTGCCTCTCGGTGCAGTCAAGGCCAAGTCCATTACGACCATCGAGGGGCTTTCTTCGGATCGCAGCCATGCGGTGCAAAAGGCCTGGCTGGAGATCGACGTGCCTCAATGCGGCTACTGCCAGTCCGGACAAATCATGTCCGCGGCGGCGCTTCTCAAGACGAATCCAAAACCCAGCGATGCCGATATCGATGCGGCCATGTCCGGCAATATCTGCCGCTGCGGTACCTACCCAAGAATCCGCAAGGCCATTCACCGCGCCGCGGAGCTGCTAGAGACGGGTGCAGCCAAGTGAGGGCGGTTTCCGATTTCAGCCGCCGCGATTTTCTCAACGCGACTGCCACGTTGAGCGGCGGCTTGATCTTGGCGATGACGTTGCCGGGGCGCGGGGGCAAGCTGAACGCTGCCGAGGCCGGTGCGGCATCGGGCGCCGCGGGAACCGCCCATCGGTCGGTCAGTCAGTTGAATGCGTGGTTGAAAATAGCCCGCGACAATTCCATCACGGTGATCGTCGATCGCTCAGAGATGGGCCAGGGTGTCTACACGGCGCTGCCGATGTTGCTCGCCGAGGAACTCGACATCAGTCTCGACGCGATCCAGATCGTCGCGGCGCCGGTGGGCGATGCGTACATCAATCCCGGGAATGGCGGCCAGGTGACCGGCACCAGCAACAGCGTGCAGGACGCCTGGGACAAGCTGCGCATGGCGGGTGCGACTGCGCGCACGATGCTGATCTCGGCTGCCGCCAAGCGTTGGCAGGTCGATCCCGCGAGCTGTCATGCCGAACGCGGTACGGTCGTCAACGCGCACGGGAAGACGCTGACCTACGGCGAGCTCGCCGATTCGGCCGCGAAGCAGCCCATCCCCAAGGACGTGAAATTAAAGCCCAAAATTGATTTCCAACTCATCGGCAAGTCGCAGCTGCGCACCGATACGCCCGGCAAGGTCGACGGCAGTGCAGAATTTGGCCTCGACGTCAAATTGCCCGGAATGCTCTATGCCGCTCTCGCCCAGAGTCCGGTGCTCGGCGGAAAGGTGCAGGCGCTCGACTCAGGCGCCGCCGAGAAGATGCCGGGCGTGCACAAAGTAATGACCACCCAGAGCGGGGTCGTGGTCGTCGCGGATCATTTCTGGCAGGCCTTGAAGGCTCGCAACGCATTGGACGTAACCTGGGACCCCGGCCCCAACGTGCGGCTCGATAACGCCGCCATTCACGCCATGCTGAAGAAAACCGCCGCGGCCGGCGACGGCCTGTCGGCGCGCGCCGACGGCGATGCGGCGGCGGCACTCAAGTCCGCGAAGCAGCGCCTGAGCGCCGCGTACTACTTACCGCTTCTCGCCCACGCGACCATGGAGCCGATGAATTGCACGGCCGACGTCAAAGCCGACGGCTGCGACTTGTACGTGGGCACGCAAGTGCAGCAGGTCGCTCAAACCACGGCGGCGACGGCCGCGGGTTTAGCGCCCGCCCAAGTGCGGGTCTACACCACCCTGATCGGCGGCGGCTTCGGGCGGCGCTTGGATATCGATTTCATCCCCGCGGCGGTCGAGGCATCAAAGGCCGTCGGGAGGCCGGTCAAAGTGATCTGGACGCGCGAAGACGACATGACCCACGACACCTACCGTCCACCCGCCTACGAAGAGGTCAGCGGCGGCCTCGACGCCGCGGGAAAGCTCATTGCCTGGAAATTGCACATCACCAGCCCCTCGATCACCGAGCGCATGTTTCCGCCCGTCAAAGGCGTCGACGACTCGGTGATCGAGGCGGCGGTCAATAATCTTTACGATGTCCCCAATCTGGCGGTGAGCTACTCGCGCCAGGAAATCGGGATCGACGTGGGCTACCTGCGCTCGGTGAGTCACGCGCCCAACTGCTTCGTCATCGAAAGCTTCATGGACGAACTTGCCGCTGCCGCGGGGAAGAACCCTTTCGATTTTCGCATGCAGCACCTGGCCAAGAAGCCGCGCCAACGGCGAGTACTGCAGCTCGCCGCAGAACGGGCCGGTTGGGGCAAGGCCCCCTCGGGCCGATACCAAGGCATGGCGCTGATGGAGGGATATACGACTCACCTGGCCCAGGTGGCGGAGATTTCCATCGTCGGCGGCGAGCTCAAAGTGCACAAAATCGTTTGTGTGGTCGACTGCGGCCAGATGGTCAATCCGCGCATCGTCGAATCGCAAATCGAAAGCGGCATCGTCTTCGGTCTCACCGCCGCCCTGTGGGGCGACGTGACGATCGTCGGCGGCCGAGTGCAGCAGACCAACTTCAATAATTATCGGCTGCTGCGCAACAACGAATTGCCCGAACTATACGTGCATCTCGTGGACAGCGACGAGGCGCCCGGCGGCATCGGCGAGGCTGCGGTACCGTTAGTGGCCCCTGCCCTTTGCAACGCGATATTCACCGCCACGGGCAAGCGCCTGCGGGCGTTGCCGATCGGTACGCAGAAGCTACAGAAAGCGTGATCTCGCTGCGGACGGACGTTTCCGCGGAAACGTCACTCAGGATCAGGACTTTCGTTTTCACGGGCTTGCGCAAAATCCAATTTATCTGGTCCCAGCATGTCTCCGAACCGTCGCACGGGAAGCGGCGGCGGCGGGTATCGGCCCATCTTGGAATTCCAGTAAGCCCAGGAACGTGGGTCGATGATTCCGGGTGGCGCGTGATCGAGCGCTTCCCGAAAATCATCGTCCGACACATAGCGACGCAGCACCTGCATTTCCTCATGTACCGCATAGGTCAGGCTCGCCTAGCGCGTCTTTGCGTCTTCCAGGGGATTGGCCGGCATCGCGCAAAGACCGTACAACGATCCGCGGACGCTTTAGCACGAGCCGCAAATGGGCAATCAGAACGCCCGGTGGAGCGAGGCATCGGATGTAATTCCGATGTTCCCCACGCTCGTGTGGAAGATCGAGCTCGAGGCAGAGTTGCGCGAAGCCATCGGCGTCCGGGCGCTCGCAGCGCTCGCACGCCTGAGGCGGGACTTGCCGGGGCTGGCGCCGGGTCAAGGGTGGCAGTCGCTCCAGTCACTGCATGAGCTGGATGACTTCCGGGATCTCGTTTCCTGCGTGCACCGTGTCGTGCCAGGAATCCTCCGATTCCTTAAGGTAGGCTACGACGCATATGAAGTTACCGCCTGCTGGGCGACAGTCTTGGCGCGAGGCGCGGCGCGCAAGCTGCACCATCATCCCAACAATTTCCTGAGCGGCGTGTACTACGTCCGAACGCATCCGGGTGCTGACACCATCAACTTCCATGATCCACGCAATCAGAGTGGGATCATCCGGCCGCCGGTGGTCGATCTCACGGCCGAGAATACCGATCAGGTCGTCGTGAGAGTGAAGGACGGAACGATGCTGGTATTTCCGGCCTACCTGCAGCACTCCGTCGACGCAAGCGCCAGCGAAGAAGAGAGAATCAGCATCAGCTTCAACGTCATGTTTTCTTCGTTCACGGAGAATCTGAGTAAGCCGCTGTGGTGAGCCCGGACTGATCGCCGATTTGGGCGCGCGATTGTACGATCGCAAAGGCGATCAGAATACTGGGTACCATCAACAAATCGCACCGCGCAATGATTGGCGTGCGCGAGCACACGACTCGTCGCAGTGGGAGCGCCCACGGTTTGATGAAACGCGTCAGCGCAATTTTATGGCAGCGAACAGCAGCAATAGTGTGAGCGCCTGAAACCCGATGCGCGCCCACATGAGCGGTGTGCTCAGCGTCTTATCCGTCGAACCGCCCGCGGACATGGTCAACACGCCCAAAAACACCGTCGCCACGGTAAAAAGAATCGCTGCAATGATGACAACCACAAATAGGTCCATCGTTCGACTCCCCGAACAGCTTTTGCCAGCGCCGCATTGATATTAGCACGCGTCGTTTCGAACGCCGCATGCTGCGTCCGCTGCACCCTGCGAAGGCAGTGCGCGGCAACGCGCACACGGATTGTGCCGCGGTGCACACAAAAAATAGCGAGTCCGCAATGCAGCAACGAATCACGTTGCGGCGCACACCATTAGAGAGCCCGCATCGCAGCAACCATATGTTGCGGTGCACACAATCAGTGAACCCGCAGTGCACACAACGATTGCCGCGGCGCAATGATTCTTCGCTGACTCGAGTAAAAGCCCAGCTTTGCTGCGCTGCGTTTCGCCCTGAGCAGGTACTGGCGCGCATCTTCCAACGCGACAATGCTTGTGCGACACTGGTGTTGGCTGTGGCTCTGCAACAAATTATTGACAGAGCCTGAAGAGTGTTTGGTGAAGTGAATTCGTTCATTGGCCGCCGTCAAAAAACGTCGCGGGGGAAGCCATGAAATGTATTTATTTTCTCACTCCTAACATTGCGACGACCGACCAGGTGTCGGCCGATCTGCATGAAGTCGGTGTCAGGGACTTCTACCTGCACGTCATCTG
>DASWEO010000194.1:0-11261 GCA_036394715.1 Steroidobacteraceae bacterium | reverse complement strand
TCGGCGACAAATATGTGCTCCTCCACCGTGAGGTGGGTCGGAGTATCGAGAGTTCCGGCCGTAATGCTGATGTCATCGCGTCCGACTTGCTTCCAAAACAGATTGCCGCCGCAGATGCCGCAGAATCCGCGCTCTGCGGTGTCCGACGATTTATACCAGCGCAGGGGATCGGAACTCGTCAATTCGATATTTGCCGATGGCGCGCTCGTCATGGCCGCATAGTGTCCGCTCGTCCGGCGGCACTGCGAGCAATGGCATGCAATGATCCCGCGCAACGCGCCGCGAATCCGATAGCGGACGCCCCCGCACAGGCATCCCCCGGTATGCGTCGTTTCAGTCTCTGTCACCTTTGCTCTCCCGCAGATGTGGTTCCGGCACGAGCCCCGTGATCGTGGGCGGAACATGGGAAAAAGTTTCCGTATCGGACCAACACGTACTGCAAGCCGCCGCAGTCGATATTACCCCGTTGAGAGGTGAGCTTGGGCAGCGTTGGTCTTACCAGCAGCAGTCGCCGGGCGCTATGCTCAGCCGCGGTGCTTCAGCAGCGGCCCCGACAGGCGGGATATAGTCAGTGACGTGGATCCCCCGTGGCGGCGAAGGTGGGTGTGCGGCCGAGTGACGACGGCACGCAGAAGCTCGCTGACGGCATGCGGTGCAAATTCACACCACTCGATGCCGAATCCGTGTCTGTACCGGCGCGCCACGTAGGCCTCCACGATCGGGGACTCGTGCTTCGGCCACAGCGGTGAATCGAGGGCGACCTGGATTCGGGACAGCAGCCGCGCCTCGAACTCCGCCTTGACCAGTGCACCGCTGACACTGAGGTCAGCAAGCCGGCCATCCCGCACCGAGAACCGATGCGCGATCACCCGGACCGGAAAATCAACCCGCACGCGCTCGCCCCATCGATGTTCCATCACGTAATAGTT
This sequence comes from Steroidobacteraceae bacterium, assembly GCA_036394715.1. Classification (GTDB taxonomy): domain Bacteria; phylum Pseudomonadota; class Gammaproteobacteria; order Steroidobacterales; family Steroidobacteraceae; genus Bog-1198. Next base: position 10,332 of record DASWEO010000194.1, on the reverse strand, counting down.
TCATAGGCGGATGAGTGCCCCCGTCGGACAAACACCGAATTCGGCTGCGATAATTCTTACAAGCGGTGGCCGCTGTTATGCTTGGATGACCCGTCAGTCAGCATGCCAAGGACAGAATTTGTACTTACCCACATATTTCAAGGAATCCCGCACCGAAGTGATGCACACGCTGATGCGTGCCCGCCCGCTGGCGGCTCTGGTGACGATGTCCGATACGGGGCTCATTGCAAACCACATCCCGGTCGAGACGCTGCCCGAACCCCTTCCGCATGGGATGCTGCGGGGTCACATAGCGCGCGCCAATCCTCTATGGCGGACATATCGAGCCGACTCCGACGCGCTGGCGATTTTTCAGGGACCGCAGGCTTACATCTCGCCCTCATTCTATCCAACCAAGCAGGAGACGGGCGAAGTGGTTCCGACGTGGGACTACGCGGTGGTCCACGCGCGCGGCACCTTGCGATTCGTGCAAGACAGCGTTTGGTTGCGGGCCTTGGTGTCGCGACTGACCGACACGCATGAGGCGTCGCGGCAGATGCCCTGGAAAATCGATGACGCGCCGCCCCCCTACATTGAGAAAATGCTGTCTCTGATCGTGGGATTCGAGTTCTCGATCGTGAGTTTGACGGGCAAATGGAAGCTCAACCAGAATCACCCTGCCGCCAACCGGCTGGGGGTGGTGAAGGGTTTGCGCGACGCCGGCGGTGCGGAGTCACTGGAAGTGGCGGAGATGCTGTCATCATTGGAAGATGAGCGACAGGATGAGCCGCACGATTAACCCCGGCGCGTAGGATGCCGCCGTTCCCTGCATGAACGTCATTCAGACCAAACGTTTGGTGCTGCGTTATCTCGATCCTTACGATGACGCCTTCATACTGGAGTTGCTGAACGAACCCGCGTTCCTGCGATTCATCGGCGACAAAGGGGTAAGAACCTTAGGCGACGCCCGCGAATACATGCTGAAGGGCCCCATCGACAGTTATGGGCGGCATGGTTTCGGCTTGTACGCGACCTGTCTGCTCGACGGCACGCCGGCCGGGATTTGCGGATTGGTCAAGCGCGACAGTCTCGCGGATGTGGACGTGGGGTTCGCGTTCCTGTCGCGGCACTGTTCGAAGGGGTATGCGACCGAATCCGCAGCGGCGGTTTTGGCCCATGCCAGGCAGGCGTTGCGATTGCAGCGCATCGTCGCCATCACGTCGCCCGAGAATTCAGGGTCGATTGCCGTACTCGAAAAAATTGGACTCAGGTTCGAGCGGATGATCAGACTCGCGCAGCACGGCCCAGAGCTCAAATTGTTTGGACCCGCTCAATCCGGGAATCGGCCATGAACAATTCGATAGCTTGGGGGCTCGGACTCATTTATGTCGTGTCGGAGATCGGCCTTACGCTCAAGAAGCGGGCCAAGGCTGCAGAAGCCCGCGACGAGGATCGGGGTTCCCTCTCGCTGCTTTGGATCGTGATCCTCGCGAGCGTCACCTTGGCCTTCAATGCCGCTCATGCGCTTCCGGCGGCCGGCATGGGTGAGGTTCCTACATTGCGCTTTCTGGGAATCGTGATATTCGCGGCCGGCCTGGCGATCCGTTGGTATGCCATCGTCCACCTCGGGCGCTTCTTCACCGTCAATGTCGCGATCGCGGCGAGCCATCGGCTCATCGACACGGGGCCCTATCGGTTTGTCCGGCACCCTTCATACACTGGTGCTTTAATGGCGTTCTTGGGTTTGGCGTTGTGCCTCGCCAACTGGGCGTCGCTGGTGATCCTGCTCGTTCCGGTCTTTTTGGTATTCTTGCGGCGTATGCATGTCGAGGAAGGGGCGCTTCTGCAGGCCTTTGGAAATCAGTACCGGGATTACATGCGCCGCACCAAGCGCTTGATTCCGGCCGTTTATTGAATCGTTTCGCGGAGTTGCCAATGCATCCCTTTCCTCATCGCTATGTCGTCAATGCGGCCGTGCGCCCCGTTGGAGACGTGCCGCTGTCCACGGACGGCGTCAGAATCATCGAATCGGCGCCCCCCAAGGAATTCGACGGTCCCGGCAATCAATGGTCGCCGGAGGGCCTATTGACCGCGGCCGTGGCCGACTGCTTCGTGTTGAGCTTCCGGGCAATAGCGGCGGCGTCGAAATACGCGTGGCTCAGCCTCGAGGCGCGCACCGAAGGCGCGCTGGATCGTATCGACGGCAAGATGCGCTTCACCCGGTTTGACACGCACGCCAAACTCCATGTGCCCGAGGGCGCGGATATCGAACGCGCGAAGAAGCTGCTGGAAAAGGCCGAACTCACGTGCCTGGTCGCCAACTCACTGAACAGTGAGCGCCATCTGACCGTCGAGGTCGTTCCAGGCTAGGTACCATGATGTTGAGCGGGTCGCATGGGCTTGGGGGGATGGGCAGCGTCAAGGCAACGAAGAGGCAGTTGCCTTGACGCTGCCCATCCCCCCAAGCCCTTCACGCCGGGCCGGTCAACACCCCAGTGCCGTCGGCGTCGTGCTGCCTATCGGTTCGAGCGCTCGTCCGGGAGGGTAAGAAGCCTCAAGGCAACTGCTTCTTCGTTGCCTTGAGGCTTCTTACCCTCCCGGGCGAGAACTACAGCTACCCAGCCCTGTGCTGAATACCGGTGCGCTTCAGTCGTCCATCAAGAAGCTGCGCAGCTGCTCGCTGCGGCTGGGGTGCCGCAACTTGCGCAGCGCCTTGGCTTCGATTTGCCGGATCCGTTCGCGGGTCACGTCGAACTGCTTGCCCACTTCTTCGAGGGTGTGATCCGTATTCATGTCGATGCCGAACCGCATGCGCAGAACTTTTGCCTCGCGCGGCGTGAGCTGCGCCAGTACCGAGTGCGTGGTTTCACGCAGGGACTCCGTGGTCGCCGAATCGATCGGTGAAGAGACCGACGTATCCTCGATGAAGTCGCCCAAGTGCGAATCCTCGTCGTCGCCGATCGGCGTCTCCATGGAGATCGGCTCTTTGGCGATCTTGAGGACCTTGCGTACCTTGTCCTCGGGCATTTCCATGCGCACCGCCAGTTCTTCCGGCGTGGGTTCGCGGCCCATTTCCTGGAGCATCTGCCGGGAGATGCGATTCAGCTTGTTGATCGTTTCGATCATGTGCACCGGAATACGGATGGTGCGGGCTTGGTCGGCAATCGAGCGCGTGATGGCCTGGCGAATCCACCAGGTCGCATACGTCGAGAACTTGTAACCGCGCCGATATTCGAACTTGTCGACGGCTTTCATCAAACCGATGTTGCCTTCCTGGATCAGATCCAGGAACTGCAGTCCGCGATTGGTATATTTCTTGGCGATCGAAATCACCAGGCGCAGGTTGGCTTCGACCATTTCCTTCTTGGCGCGCCGCGCCTTGGCCTCGCCGATCGAGACCTCGCGGTTGATTTCCTTGATCTCGCTGATCAGCACATGGAACAGGCCTTCGAGGTCCTTCAGCTTGTTCTGGCGGCGCTCCACCTCATCCTTGAATTTGGCGAGCGGCGCCGAATAGCGCTTCTTGGCCTTGATGTGCTTGTCGAGCCAACGCGTGCTGGTCTCGTTCTTCGGAAACGTGGAAATGAAATCCTTGCGCGGCATGCCGGCCTGCTTGATGCAAAGGAACATGATCTCCTTTTCGAGCAGGCGCACTTCGGTCACGTGCTGGCGCAGATTGTCGATCAATTGATCGAACATCTTCGGCGAGAGCTTCAATTCCATCAGCTCGCCGCAGATCTTCTTGCGGATCTTCAAGGTCTTGGGATCTTTGGAGCCCAGCTTGTCGAGCGCGTTCAGGAACTGATGATGGATCTTGGCAATGGAGCTGAAGCGCTTCGCGGCTTCTTCAGGATCCGGGCCGGTGTCGATGACTTCTTCGTCTTCATCGCCCTCGGTCTCGTCATCGTCGTTGGCGGCCTCTTCGCGCTCCAGCGCCATCATCTTCGGATTTTGCGGCTGCGCGATTTCATCCGGGGCGTTGGGGTCCACGAAGCCGACGATGACGTCCACGAGACGCATCTGGCCGGCCTTGACGGTTTCGTAATGCCGCAACAGCAAATCGTAGGTGCCCGGGTAGCTGCCGAGCGCGATCTTGACCGCTTCCAAGCCTTCTTCGATGCGCTTCGCGATGCGAATCTCGCCTTCGCGCGTCAGCAATTCAACCGTCCCCATTTCGCGCATGTACATGCGCACGGGATCGGTGGTGCGTCCGAATTCCGCATCGAGATTGGCGAGCGCCGCGGTGGCTTCTTCGACCGCTTCTTCGTCGGGGGCCGCAGTGGCGTCGGTCAACAGCAAAGACTCGGCGTCCGGTGCCTTTTCGTACACCGGAATACCCATGTCGTTGATCATGTTGACGATGTCTTCGATCTGTTCCGGATCGACGATTTCGCTCGGTAGATGATCGTTGACTTCAGCGTAGGTGAGGTAGCCCTGCTCCTTGCCGCGCGCAATCAATAATTTCAGTTGCGACTGACGCTCGTCCGCGATTTGAGTCGCTGTGCCTGCTGGCGCTTTTTTGATCAAGTGGACGCCTCGTTGAGAGATCTGGACATTTAAAAATGCAAGCCGACAAGTATACGATTCTGGGCATTCCGTAGCCACCGATTCTGGCGACTCCGTAGCAGCCGGTACTTGCGGCGGAGGGGCGCGCTCAGGAGCGGCCCTTCGACTTGAGAAGTAAGCTTAATTCGGCCTTTTCGTCGTAATTCAAGCCCATTTCCTCCGCTTTTCGCAATAATTCGTCCATTCTGCGACCCGGACCGTATTCCTCGAGCAGCTTTTCGACCGCCATTTGCAGCTCTTTAGCGGCCGCTTCCGGCGCCGCCACCAGGGGTTCGGCCATGGCAAGCTCTGCCAGGCGGTCATATTCCGGAAGATCCCGCCAGCGCTCGAGCAGCATGGCCGTGCTAGGGTTGGACGCCGCTGCTGCTTGTGCCAGCAGATCCTTGAGCACTCCAACACCGGGTTTATCGACGCCCCTGAGCGCCTCAGGGTCCCTGACCGCGGCCGCCGCCGTCGGGTGGTGCAGGACCAGGGTGATGGCCTGAGTCAGCAAATTGCCGCGCCCGACACTCATCCGACCGCGGCCCTTACGGGAGGGTTCCGGTGGATCTGCGGACCGGCGCGCACCGTCGCCCGCCATGAACGACTTCTTGAGGGCCGCCGCCGGCATGCTGACTTGCACCGCGAGGCGGTCCGCCAGCATTTCGCGATAAATACCCTCGGGCATGCGCGCGAACAGGGGCGCCGCCAGCGCTTTGAGCTTGGCGCGGCCGTCGATGTGGTTGAGGTCCACTTCGGCCATCAGGTGTTGGATCAGATATTCGGACAAGGGAAGGGCGGTGTTCAACCGGTTCTCGAAAGCTTCCGAGCCTTCTTCCGCGACCAGCGTGTCGGGGTCGTGGCCCTCGGGCAAGAACATGAATTTGAGCTCTCGCCCATCGCGCGCCAGGGACAGGGAATTCTCCAGGGCCCGCCAGGCGGCCTGTCGACCGGCGCGATCGCCGTCGAAGCAAAATACGACCTCGCTGGTCAATTTGAAGATCTTGTTGAGATGCTCCTGAGTGGTTGCGGTGCCGAGAGTGGCCACGGAATAGGTAATCCCGGCTTGATGCAGACGCACCACGTCCATGTAGCCTTCGACGACCATCAAGCGCTTGAAATCCGTGCGCGCCTGCCGCGCTTCGTACAATCCGTAGAGTTCACGTCCCTTGTGGAATAGCGGCGTTTCCGGGGAGTTCAAATATTTGGGCTCGCCCTGATCGATGATTCTGCCGCCGAAACCGATGACCCGTCCGCGCGAATCGCGGATCGGAAACATCAACCGGTCGCGGAAACGGTCGTAAAAGCCGGGCGCGCGTTCGCCGCCCTGGGTGTCGCGCTCGATGATCATGCCAAGCTGGAGAAGTTGACGCCGGTCCTCTTCCTGGGCCCCGAAACGGTTGAGCAGGGCGTCCCAGGAATTGGGGGCGTAACCTAAGGCGAAACGTGCACCGGTGGCTGCGTCGATTCCGCGCGCGCCGGCATACCTTTGCGCGCGCGCATTGTCCGCCAAGTTCTGCTCGAAAAAGCGCGCGATGCGCGCCATCACGTCGTGCAGGTCGGCGCTGTCGGGATCGCGGGGCCCCATTGCTTCGCGCGGCAACTCGAGTCCTGCGCGCTGCGCCAAGTCCGCTACCGTATCGAGAAATCCCAGCTTTTCGTACTGCATGAGGAACCCGACAACCGTGCCGTGTGCCCCACAGCCGAAGCAGTGATAGAACTGCTTGTCGGGACTCACCCAGAACGAGGGTGATTTTTCGTTGTGAAACGGACAGCAGGCCTTGAATTCCCGCCCGGACTTCTTGAGGGGTACGCGTGCGCCGATGATCTCGACGATGTCGGACCGCGCGACAATCTCGTCGATGAACGCCTGTGGAATGCGGCCGGCCATGGACCGCCTGCGATCAACCGCTCAAGCGGGCTTTGATTTTCGCGCCGACGGCCGCCATGTCGGCACGGCCCTGCGCCTTGCCCTTGATGAGGCCCATGACCCTGCCCATGTCTTTGACGCTGGCTGCGCCGGTCGCCCGGATGGCCTCGCTGATCAGGGCGTCGACCTCGGCATCGCTCAATTGGGAGGGCAGGTAGCCCTGCAGCAGCGTGATTTCCGCCGCCTCCTTATCGACCAGATCCTGCCGATTGCCGGCTTGGAACTGCACCAGCGACTCTTTGCGCTGTTTGATCATTTTATCGAGAACGCTCAAGACCTGGGCGTCGTCGAGGGTGATTCGTTCGTCGACTTCGCGCTGCTTGATGGCAGCCGTGATCATGCGGATCAGCCCCAGCCGCTCCTTCTCGCCGGAGCGCATCGCCGCCTTCATGTCATCCGTAATTCGTTCTTTGAGAGACATCCTTACGCGGCATCAACCCTTAGTAGGAGGGCCGAGGCGGAGCAGCCGGCGGAGCGCTCGAGGGGGCGCCGCCCGTCCCGCGCATATTCTCCCGCGAGAGGCGCTTCAAATGCCGTTTTACCGCAGCGGCCTTTTTTCGCTTACGCTCTTGGGTAGGCTTCTCGTAGAATTCACGTCGCCGAAGCTCGGTGAGGACGCCCGCCTTCTCACAGGCACGCTTGAAGCGGCGCAAGGCGGCGTCAAAATACTCATTCTCGCGAACACGAACGCTGGGCATTCAAACCTCAAATGTATGGCGCGGCCGCCGGCATTCGGCGACAGGGGGGCGCATTCTAAGGTGCGCTCCGGTAAAAGGCAAAGGCTGCGCTCGGGCTTCAGGCCCTTAGGACCCGTCGACAGGCGGTTTGGGTGGGTTTCATTTGATTTGGCGGAGATTTATGCGAATTAGTCGGGGTTTTGCCCGAATCGGCCGGGTTGTATGCGTGTAGTCGGGATTGAGACCTCGTGCGACGAAACGGCGGTTGCCGTCTACGACGCCGATTTGGGCTTGCTGTCCCACCGGCTGTACAGCCAGGTCGCGATGCACCAAGCCTACGGCGGCGTCGTGCCTGAGCTCGCCTCCCGGGACCATGTTCGCCGGCTTTTGCCCCTGTTCCGGGAGGCGCTGGCCGACGCCAAGTCCGATCGGGAGTCGATCGACGGAATTGCCTATACCGCGGGCCCCGGTCTCATCGGCGCCTTATTGGTCGGAGCGGGCTTTGCCGCCAGCCTGAGTCTGGCCTGGGGCAAGCCCGGCGTGGGTATACACCACTTGGAAGGACACCTCCTCGCCCCCCTGCTGGAGCCCAATCCGCCCGCCTTCCCGTTTCTGGCGTTGCTGGTCTCTGGCGGCCATACCCAGCTCGTGGATGTGCAGGGGCTCGGTCAGTACCGGATTTTGGGCGAAACATTGGACGACGCCGCCGGCGAGGCGTTCGACAAGACCGCGAAGCTTCTCGGCCTGCCTTATCCCGGCGGCGCGGCATTGGCGAAGCTGGCCGAGACCGGGCGCAGCGATCGCTTCGTGTTCCCGCGGCCCATGCTCGACCGGCCGGGCCTCGATTTCAGTTTCAGTGGCTTGAAGACCGCTGCCCTAGTAGCCTTGCGGGGCCGCGTTTTGGACGACGCGATCCGAGCAGACGTCGCGCGCGGTTTCCAAGAAGCAGTGGTCGAGACCCTGGCCGAGAAATGCCGCCGCGCGCTCGAGTTCACGGGCCATCGGCGTTTGGTGATCGCGGGCGGGGTCGGCGCGAATCGCCGGCTGCGCGAGCGGCTGGCGGAGGTCGTGCTGGCGGCCTCCGCGGAACTGTATTTTCCGCGCGCCGAGTTCTGCACCGACAACGGGGCAATGATCGCGCTGGCGGGGTGTATGCGATTGACGGCCCTTGCCGGTGAGCCCGGCACGGCCGGCAGGGGCCGCATGATCGGCGCGCGAGCGAATTGGGAGCTGGGGGATAGTGGGGAGGCAGTCGCCGGCAACGGGGGTTGAGACGCTTTGATGGACAAAATTTTCATACACGCGCTCAAGACCGAGGCGATCATCGGCATTTTCGATTGGGAACGGCAGGTCAAACAGACCGTCATCGTCGATATCGAAATCAGCGCCGACATCCGCAAGGCCGCCCTGTCCGATTCCATCGGCGACACGCTCAACTACAAGAAGGTCGCGAAGCGCGTGCTGGCCTTTGTCGAAGGATCCCAGTTTCATTTGGTGGAAACCCTGGCCGAGCACATCGCCATGCTCCTCCTGGAAGACTTCGGCATTGCCTGGGTGCGCCTATCGTTGAGCAAACCGGGTGCCATCCGCAGCTCGCGCGATGTGGGGGTGCTGCTCGAGCGAGACCGCAGCGATCTGGAGACGTGGCGGGCGCATGCAGCCGGCGTCAAGCCCTGAGCTCCCCAATCGAAACGCAACTGAACCCAAGCGCACCGTCACATGCCGCAACCCATTCTTCTCGATCGATCCCTTTCGTGGCGGCAAGTAGGCGATGTCGCCGAAGGCGCGCAGCTCGCGCTGTCGGACGATGCGCAGCAGCGAATCCGCGCCGCGCGCACCCGGGTGGAAGCCGTCGTCCGCTTGGGGCTTCGTGCTTACGGAGTGAATACCGGCGTGGGCGCGCTGTGCGACGTGGTGGTGGACGAATCCAAACAGGCGCAGCTGTCGCGAAATATCGTGATGAGCCATGCCGTGGGCGTCGGGCCCCCACTCGCGGCTTCAGAGGTGCGCGCCATCATGGCCGCGGCCATCAACAATTTTGCGCACGGCTTTTCCGGCCTTCGACTGGAGGTGGTGAACCAGCTGTTGGCGCTCCTCGCCCATGATTGCGTACCGGAGGTGCCGGCCCTGGGATCGGTGGGGTATCTCACGCATATGGCGCACATTGCGCTGGTGCTGATCGGCGACGGCAGGGCGCTGTCGCGCGGCCGGTCGATCAGCGGCGCCGAGGCGCTGCAGTCGACGCACCTCGAGCCTTTGGTCTTGGGGGCCAAGGAGGGCTTGAGTCTCGTCAACGGAACTCCCTGCGCGACGGGTCTGTCGGCGGTCGCCCTGATGAGAACGCGGCGCTTGCTCGACTGGGCCGACGTGACCACCGCCATGACATTCGAGAATCTGCAAGGTCAAGCCGCCGCATTCGATGCGGAGGCCTTGGAGCTGCGCGTGTCCGCGGGAGTGCGCGAAGTCGGCGAGCGATTGCGCACGCTGCTCCGCGGCAGCGCCATTCTTCGGCAGAGCGCCGGCCTGCGAACCCAGGACCCCTTGAGCCTACGGGCGGTACCGCAGGTGCATGGTGCCGCGCGCGATCTGTTCGCCCACGCGGCCCAAGTCGTGGACGATGAGTTGGCCTCGGTGACGGACAACCCCGTGGTCGTCGGCACACCCGAGGAGCCTCGCGCACTGTCCGGTGCCAACGCGGTGGGCGCCGCGCTCGGCCTCAACATGGATTCGCTTGGAATCGCTGTTGCGGAAATCGCGGCCATGTCGGAGCGGCGCATGGACCGTTTGGTGAATCCACTGGTGAGCAATTTGCCCGCCTTTCTGGCCACGGACGAGGGCTCGGGTTCGGGCTTCATGATCGCGCAATACACCGCCGTTTCACTGGCCGCCGACAATCGCCGACTTGCGGCGCCGGCGAGCTTGGACGGCGGAGTCACGTCCGGGCTGCAGGAGGATCATCTCAGCCATGCGACGCCGGCGGCGCTCAAGCTGCTCAAGATCATCGACAACGCCGAGATCATCCTTGCCATCGAATTGCTGGCGGCGACGCAGGCTTACGAGCTGCGGCGAGATTCTCTCTCCCGCGCGGCGCAAACCGACGCCGTTTATCGTAGGGTGCGCGCCCTGATCCCTCAATTCAGGGACGATCGCCCCTTGAGCGGCGACATTCAGCGTGCGCGGGAGCTGCTCAAAGCACCGTTC
>DASWEO010000193.1:0-15517 GCA_036394715.1 Steroidobacteraceae bacterium | reverse complement strand
TTTTCCCGGACTGATGGCCGGCTACAGCCAGTTCTTCGGAACCAAGGAACAGCCGAACAAGCCTGCACGCAGCGCGGTCCAAGTCGCTGCGCTGGTCGCACCCGGCGCGTTGCTGGAAATCGAAGTCATCGCGGCGAAGCGGCGCTGACGCCGCGCGAGAATCAGCCGGCGGGCCGGCGCGACACCGTTCGCGTCGTTACTTGCTCACAGCACTCAACATCCCCGCGATCGGCAACGCGGCCTGCGGCACGTCATGGTGGTAATTCTTGCCGACGAACGCCGCCACCGTTGCGGCAATTTGCGCCTGGGTCACCGGGGCGACGTGGGCGCGCTCGCCCAGCGGCGCCGTGTCCGGGCCCAACACTGCGATCCAGATATTTTCCGAACCCTTCTCTTCGACACCATGCTCTTTCCACTCGGTCAAGCCGCTGCCCCGACCGTGGTCCGTGGTGATGACGAAAGTCGTCGTGCCGTGGTACTGGGGCATCGCCTGCATGGTGTCCCACAACTGGTGTACCAAGTGATCCATGCGATGCGCACTGTCGAGGACGAGATCGTAGCGGCCTTGATGCGCCCAATTGTCGGTCTCACCATACCCCACGAACAACACGCGCGGAAGCCCCGTTTTCACGTAGTCGAGAAGCGGTATCTGCAGAAGGGAATTATCGACGTCTTCTTCGTCGAAGCGCGTCGTGGTCTCGTATAGCTCGCGCAACAAGGCATCGCGGGGCGTCTCGTGCGCCTTCTGCGGCAGAACCCATCCCGTCTGCATCACCAACCCGCTGCGGCTCCGGTTGAAAATGTTGTCGTAGACGTTCCACGTTCCGTAGATGGCGACCTTGCCATGGAATTCGTCGAACTTGTTGAGCCATTCAAATACCGTTGGATTCGGATTCGGTCCGAACGCGTTGCTATCGATGGCGTCGTTGGGATATCCCGTGCACATTTCATTGTAGCCAGGATAGGAATATGCCTTGCCGTTGGTGACGTGCGCCACACTGCCCTTGAGTTGATTTCCGTAAATCTGCCCCTGCTTTGCCACCGTTCCCCACAGGAACGGAAACAGCACCGCGCGCCGTGCATCGACGTCATCGCGCCAGTAGCGTTTACGCAGATCGGCTTCCGCAAGCCAGCTGCCACCCTCCTTCTCGTTCAGCAGAGTGCGATCCGCTCCGGTGAAGATTTCCTGCCACCGTAATCCGTCGCTCACGATCAGCACGATGTTTTGCGTTTTGCCGGCCACGGCCGGTGTCGCACCGAACAGCAATAACGCGCTGACGGCCAAGGCATGGATGATGGTCCCGAATCGTACTTGCATGCGTCACCCGCAAATGGATTTGTTACTCACCGCCGATGCCGAACAACCGGTCATTGCTGCAAAACCACCGCGCAATTGGCGGTCCAGCTCAAGTACACCTCGTCGCTCCAATCGATGGACCACTCCGACGTGCGCTGATCGTTCTGTGCGAAAACCGTGACGACCTTACCGGTTTCCGTCTTGATGCGATATGTCGAACGATTGCCGAGGTAGCCCAATTCCCAAACCATCCCCTTGATCTGATTCACCCGGTTGCCGCCGATGGGCTCCTTGCTCAGGCGGATCTTCTCCGGGCGCAGGGCCACCCAGACACGTTGCCCGCTGCCGAAACGTCCCAGCTCATCGACGATCAGGTCGCACCCGGCCTCGGCACTGCGCACGATGATATGGCCGGGCTCACCGCCGCTCACCGTACCTTCGAACAGATTGGTGGTGCCGATGAAGTCGGCCACGAATCGAGTCTGCGGAAACTCATAGATCTCGGACGGAGTGCCGACCTGCACGACCTGGCCGCGATTCATGACCGCGATCCGCGTCGACAGGGCCATCGCTTCGTCCTGATCGTGAGTGACGAACACGAAGGTGATGCCCACCTGCGACTGGATGTTCATCAGCTCGAACTGCGTCTGTTCGCGCAATTTTTTGTCCAATGCGCTCAAGGGCTCGTCGAGGAGCAAGACCTTCGGCCGCCGGATGAGCGCGCGCGCCAGCGCGACGCGCTGCCTCTGGCCGCCCGAGAGCTGGTGGGGTTTGCGTTTCGCCAGGGGCGCCAGCTGCACCATTTCCAGCGCTTCTTGAATCCGCTTGGCCTTGACCGGCTTATCCAACATCATGCGCCGCAGGCCGTAGCCCACATTCTCTTCGACCGTCATGTGGGGGAACAAGGCGTAGGACTGAAACATCATGTTGACCGGGCGCTCATGCGGGGGCACCTTGGTCATGTCCACGTCTTCAATCAGGATGCGGCCGGTGCTCGGGCTTGCGAATCCGGCCAACATCCGCAGCAGCGTCGTCTTGCCGCAACCGGAGGCACCGACCAGCGCGAACATCTCGCCCTTGTAGATCCGCAGATTCACGCTGTCCACGGCGGTGAACGCGCCGAATGTCTTGTTGATGCTCTCGATGACGATTTGCGGTTTCGCGTCCGGATCGAGCCAGGGCCGGTCAGCGATCGATTTCGGAGTGGCGGCCACGAGTCCTAGAACTCCGCGGGAGGCGTCGCGCGGCGGCGCTCGGGCGCGAAAAAGGGGCGCTCGACGATCTGTGCTCGCGACATTCGACGCTCCCATACGAGTTCACGGTTCAAGTAGATTTCCGCCCAGACGGTCGCGCCGACCTGAAAATGCGGTGCATCGACGATAGCAAGGGCGATATTGCGCTTGCAAGTCGGCGACCAAGTCGCGGAGGTGACGCTGCCGATCTCGCGTTTGCCGCTGTCGTCGGTGTAAAGAAGCGAGTTATGGGCCGGCTTGTTGCCGGCGATATCCAGGCCGACGAGCCGGCGGCGCGAACCTTGAGCGCGCTCGGTCAGCAGCGCACGCCGCCCCGTGAAATGCCCTTTGTTGAAATCCACCAACCACCCGAGGCCGAGCTCGAGCGGCGAGCGGTCGCGCCCGGTGCGAATCGTGTGTTCGGCCGATACGAAATCGACATTGGGCAGAAGGAACCCTGCCTCGATGCGGGCAGTGTTCAAGGCCTGCGAGCCGATGGCGCGGATGCCGCGCGAGCGCCCCGCCTCCATCAAGGCATCCCACACGGCCTCGGCCGCTTCCGGTTCCATCCATAGCTCGTAACCCAAGTCGCCGGTAAATCCGGTGCGCGACACCGTCAACCGATGGGCGCCGAGAGCGAAGTAGCCGATTTCGAAGGGCTTGAGCTTCTCGACTCCCTGCAAGCCCACTGCCTTGAGAACTGCGCAGGAGGTTGGCCCCTGGACCGCGAGCGCCGCTATGTGCTCGGTAACCTCGCCGATTTCGACGTCGAAACCGATGGCCGAATCCAAAAACCAGTCGATCTGCCGTTCCGCCGTGCAGATTCGATATTCGCCGTCGCCCAAACGAAATACGGTGCCGTCATCGATGAGATGACCCGCATCGTTGCACCACACGCAGTAGGCGACGCGATCCGGCTCGAGCTTGGCGAGATCACGGGTCACCAAGCGATTGAGATATGGCAGCGCATCCGGACCCGCCACGCGGTATTTCACCATCGGCGTCAAGTCATAGAGCGTCGTGGCGTTGCGAATCGCGAAATATTCCTGCTCCATCGTGGTGAAGACATCGACCGTGGTGTATCCCGCCCACGGTATGAAGCTATCGACCTGGGAGAGCGCGCGGGCGCGTCCGTGAAACGGAGTTTTGAGCAGCGGCTGCTTGAAGTGGTGTACGGCGATCTCAGTCATGGTGATTTCACTTCTGGCTCATTCACTTTCAGCTCGTTCACTTTCCAGCTCATTCATGCGCGTTTCCGCGGAAACGTCATCCGCGAGGCGGACGCTGTCGCGTTTCCGCGGAAACGTGCGCCGTCCTCGGCCTCACGAGTTCCCCGCGGCCAATACCTGCCGCGCGGCATTGCGTCCGGCTATACCCATGACCCCGCCTCCCGGATGGCATCCTGCCCCACAGAGGAACAGGCCCTCGAGCGGCGTGCGGTACTGGGCGGCTCCCGGCACCGGACGCACCATCAAGAATTGATCGAAGGCCAAGTCCCCATGGTGCCAGTGGCCGCCGCTGATGCGAAACTCCCGCTCCATATCGGCCGGCGTCAACAGCTCCGCCCCGGTGATGCTGCTGCGCAGACCCGGCGCGAATCGTTCCAGCACGTCCAATGCCGTGTCCATGAACCGTTGCCGGCCGCTCTCCCAACCCTCCTTGAGTGCATACGGCGCGTATTGCACGATGGCCGACAGCACATGCTCTCCCGCCGGCGCCAGCGTCGGGTCATTGGCGGTCGGAACGGTGATTTCCATGACGGGTGCCGCCGAAAACTCACCGTACTTGGCATGATTGTACGCGTGCTCGATGTGCTGCAGTGACGGCGCGATGAGCAATCGTCCGTGCAAGCCCGCCTCACTTACACCGCTGAACGACGGCGCACGATTCAACGCCAGATGGAGTTTGGCGGCGAGCCCGCGCGCGCGAATATGCTTGACTCGGCGTACGAAGCCCGTATCGAGATACCGCGGTCCCAGCAGGCGCAGGAAGGTGGTCTTGGGGTCGGCGCTGGAAATCACAGTCTGCGCACCGATGCTCTCCCCGGATTCCAGCACGACGCCGGAGGCGCGATCGCCCTCGACCAAAATTCTCGCCACCGGCGCGCCGGCGCGAATCGTCGCCCCGGCCGCACTCGCCGCCTTGGCGAGCGCATTGCACAGCGCGCCCATGCCTCCCTTGGGCTGGGACATGCCGGAGGCGCCCGCCGCGGACTCCGCCGCCAAACGGTACAGCAGCGTCAACACCGTGCCGGGCGAGCGCGGACCGAAGTTGGCGCCAAGCACGGCATCGAATCCCAGCGCTCCTTTGAGCGCCGCCGATTCGAAGTTCTCTTCCAGCAAATCATAGACGTTCATGCCGCCGATTCGCAGCAGCTCGCGCATGTCGCGCCTTCCTAACCTGCGTATTTGCCAGCCGATCCGCAGCAGCGCAAGCCGGTCCGCCCAGCCCTCCTTCCCCAAGCGCGGCGGCACGCGGGAGAACATCGGCACCAGCGCGGCGGCGAAGCGCCGCATGCGCGCCGAATAGGCCGCATAGCCTCTCGCGTCCGCGGCGGACAACCCATGTTCCGCCCCCTCCGCGGTCAGGCACAGGCGAGCGCCGCCGGGCACCAGCGCCGTGGTCGTCATTCTCCGCGCGGCCCATTCGAGTCCGTGCGATTCCAGCTGTAGTTCGCGCAGCAGATCCGCGGGCATGAGATGCAGCAGATGCGCACCGGCGGAGACTCGGAAGCCCGGCGCGAACTCCCGCGTCAGCGCCGCGCCGCCGACTTGGGTTCCGGCTTCGAGCACCAGCACCGAACGGTCGCCGCGCGCCAGCGTCGCCGCGCACACCAGTCCGTTGTGACCGCCGCCGATGACGATGCAGTCGTAGCGCGATTGTGCGGCAGCCACCGCCACGGTCAATGCGCCCGCCCAAGATCGCGCAGCACGGCACGGGCGGCGTTCGCGCCCGGCGCGCCCATGACGCCGCCGCCGGGATGCGTGGTGGAGCCGCACATGTACACGCCGCGCACCGGCGCTCGATACTGTGCGTAGCCCGGCACCGGCCGGTTGAACAGCAACTGATCCATGGTCAGTTCGCCTTGAAAGATATTGCCTTCGGTGAGACCCACCTCGTTTTCAATGTCCCAGGGAGTTCGAATTTCGGCGTGCAGAATCAGCTCCTTGAAATTCGGACTGTGCCGCGCGATGGTATTGATCACGGTATCGCCGAAGGCCGTGCGTTTGGCGGCATCCCATGGACCGTCGGCCAGCTCGTAGGGGCAGTACTGGACGAAGACCGACATATAGTGCTTGCCGTCGGGCACCATGGTCGGATCGATCTGCGAGGGAATGAGCATGTCGATATACGGCGCCCGCGACCAGCGTCCGTCCTTCCAATCATCGTAGGCGCGTTCCATCATTTCGATCGTGTCGGTGACATGCATGTCGCCGCGAGTGCAGGGTGAGCCTTCCGGTATCGCCGGAAATCGCGGCAGTCCGTCCAAGGCGATATTCAACTTTCCGGAGGACCCGCGAATCTTGAAGTTCTTCACCTGACGCAGGAATTCGTCGGGCAGATCCTTCGCATCCATGGTGTCGAGAAAAGTCCGGCGCACGTCCAGGTTCGAAATGACCAGCGGCGCGCGGATTTCCTCGCCGTCCGCCAATGCGACCCCGGACGCGCGCCCATTGCGCACCAGAATCCGCGCCACGGGCGCGGCGCTGCGGATGGTGCCGCCGCTGGCCTCGAACGACGCACCCAGCGCCTTGGTAATCGCGCCCATACCGCCGCGTGCGAAGCCCCAGGCGCCGACCGTGTCGTCGATATCGCCCATGTAGTGATGCAGCAGCACGTAAGCGCTGCCGGGCGAGCGGGGCCCCAGGGCCGTGCCGATGATGGAGCTGCCGGCAAAATGCGCCTTGACGATTTCGCTCTCGAAATATTCGTCGAGAAAATCCGCCGCGCTCATGGTCCAGAAGCGCAGCGTATCGTACATGCGCTCTTCGCCCAAGCCGTGGAAGCGCTTGCCCAGGTACAGCAATTCCTTGAGATCGCGCGGCTTGAACGAAGTGGGATCCGGCGGCTCGCGCATCAGCAGCGGCTTGATGAATTTGCACTGACGCATGACATCGCGCGAATAGCGATCGTACGCCTCCGCGTCGCGCTTCGAATGCCGGGCGATTTCACGGCGCAGTGCGTCGTGGTTGTCGTACAGCGCCAGATGCCCCCCGCCCTGCATCATGGTGCATCCCCCTTCATAGGGGATGACTTGCAGTCCATATTTAGGCAGCTCGAGAGTGCGGATGATCTCCGGCCGCAGCAGGCTGCAAACGTACGAGCAGTTCGAGTACGTGAAGTCCTCGTACAAGCGGCGGCTGACCGCCGCGCCGCCGATATAAGGCTGACGCTCGAGCACCAGCACCTCGAGGCCCGCGCGCGCCAGATAGCATGCGGCGACCAGTCCGTTGTGTCCGGCCCCGACGATGATGGCGTCGAGGTCCGACGGCGTTCTTGAGGCGCCGCTGCTCAAGCAGGCACTTTGTGCGTGGCACCGCTCGACTTCAAGGTGGCATCGACCGCAATCTCGAACGCCTTCAACGTATCCGCGAGGCAGGACGCATCGTGCGCCGCCGAAACGAACCAAGGTTCACGCGAGTCGGGTTCGCACAGCACGCCCTCGTCGTGCAACACCTGCGCCATGGCGTCATAGAAGGAGTAGTCGCTGCTCTTCCAGGCACGATAGTTGCGCGGCGGCTCATGCGCGAAATACAAGCCGCTCATGGACGGATGACCGACGAAGCTATGAGCGATGCCGCGTGTGCTGAGCACGGCGCGCATCCCCGAGCGGAGGCGCGTACCGTAGTCGGCGATCCGCTCCAGGGCATCGGTCTCATCGAGAATCTGCAGAGTCTTCTCCGCCGCTGCCAGCGATATCGAATGCGCCGTGTAGGTGCCGCCGTGCGCGACGCCGCGGCCGATCTTGCGCATGATGTCCTCGCGGCCCGCCAGCACGGAAATGGGATAGCCGTTGGCCACGGCCTTGGCGAAGGTGCAGAGATCGGCCTTGACGCCGTACAGTTCCTGCACTCCGCCGCGCGCGACGCGGAATCCGGTCTTGACCTCGTCGATGAGCAGCACCACGCCGTGCTTGTCGCAGAGCGACCGCGCCGCCCGCAGATACCCCGGTTCGGCGGCGATGCCGAGGCAATTACCCATGATGGGCTCGATCAACAGGCAGGCGATTCGATGCGAGAGACGCTTGAACACATCTTCCAGCTGATTCGCATCGTTGGCCTGGACGAAGTGCGCAAAGCTGCGTGTGCTGATGGGCACGCCTTCGCTGTACGGCTTTACTTCGGGGTCGCCGACCTGCGACCACTTGTCCATGGGCGTAAACCACATCGCCGCATCGAACAGCCCGTGATAGCCGCCCTCGAGAATCACGTAATCGTCCTTTCCGGTGTAAGCGCGCGCCAGGCGCAATCCGGCCATGACCGCTTCGGTACCCGAGTTGGAGAAGCGCACGAGTTCGGCGGCCGGCACCATTTTGGAAATGCGCTCGGCCACGGTGAGCTCGCGCTCCGTGGACAAGGCGAATACGCCGCCCACGCCCATGCCCTCGCGAGCGGCTTGATCGACTTCGGGATGAGCGTAGCCCAAGATCGCGGGACCATACCCTAAGCGGTAGTCGACGTACTCATTGTCGTCGAGATCAGTGATGCGTGCGCCCAGGCCGCGTTTCACATAGATGGTGCGATCCTCTCCCCAGTAGCGGAAATTGGAAGCGACGCCGAGCGGCAGGCGTTTGACGGCGCGTTGAAAATGCGCGTTGTTCTTGGTCAGTTTTCTGGCCATGACGTCCCCCTTGTACTGGTTCGCTATCGATAAGATTTCCCAGACCGTAACATTCGCCGCGCGCCTCGTCCAGAAAAATTATATAACCATATAAGCCGAGCGCCGGGAACGGCGCACCACCCTATCTCGCGCAGCCGTTGAATCCAGTTTCCGCGCGCCTGAATCGACAATTTCAACGTCAATTGCCTTGCTGCGTTGCTCCGACTTGCCAAGCTGGCAACCTTCGGCGTACATTAAATGACCATATAAGTCGCCGCGGGAAAAGCAATGTCCAACCTATCCGTCGCGAAGCGCGCCGACGAGGCGAACACCTTGCCGCATGCACTGCCCGCCTGGGTTTACAACAACGCCGAGCTGACCCGGCTCGAACTCGAACGCATTCTGATGCCGAGCTGGCAGATCGTGTGCCATATCAATTCCATTCCCAAGGCGGGCGACTACGAAACCTTCGATTTGGGCCCGGAAAGCATCATGGTGTTGCGCGATCGCGATGGTTCGATACGCGGCTTTCACAATGTCTGCCGGCATCGCGGCGCGCGCCTGTTGGACGGCTCGGGAAACTGTCCCGCGACCATTACCTGCCCCTACCACGGCTGGACGTACCGGCACGACGGCGGCCTGATCGGCATGCCCGTTCGCGAGAGTTTCCCGGAACTCGATCGCGCCGAACATGGCCTGCGTCCTGTGCGCACGGATATTGCCTTCGGCTGCGTCTTCGTCTGCCTGGCCGGCGACCCACCGCCCGTGTCGAGGGTCTGGGGCAAATTGGCCGAGGAGCTCCTGTCCTATCGGCTCGAAGACATGGTGCCCTTGGAGCCCGTTTCCGAAGAGACTTGGAACGTCGATTGGAAAATCGCGATGGATAATTACCTCGAGTCGTATCACGTGCCCATCGGCCATCCGGGGCTGTATCGCATGTTTACGCCTGACTACGAGGACCAGGCCTCGGTGCCCGGCGTCGCGCGCGGCATCAGCTGGCTGCGCGACAAGGAGTCGCCGCGGTGGTCAGAGGGCCTGTATCAGCGGCTGATCGGCCGCGTCACCGCGCATTTGCCCGAAGTTCAGCGCCGCTGCTGGCGTTTCTACAGCGCGCTGCCGAATTTGGGGCTCGACGTGTATCCCGAGCGAATGGATTTCTTCCAGGTGTTACCCGACGGCCCGGGCAGATGCATCGTTCGTGGCGCCGTGTTTGGCTTACCCGATGATCGCCGCGAAATGCGCGCGATTCGCTTCCTGAGTTCGCGCATCAACACGCAGGTGAACAACGAGGACAAGTGGCTCTGCGGCCGGGTGCAGCGCGGACTCGCGTCCGGCAGTTACAAGCCGGGGCCCCTATCGCAGCTCGAACGCTGGATGCTCGAATTCCACAACCTGCTGCGTGCGCGTATTCCGGAATTTACTCTGCCGAGTGCGCCCAAACAGTTTGCTTGACGGGCCACGCGGAGTGCGGGCGGCTCGTGTAGCGCGAGCCGCCCGCCGCCGGTCGGGAGTACCCGACTATCTAACCTAGATTGATCCAGGCGGACTTCGTCTGTGTGTAGGAGAGGAAGCTCTCCACGCATTTGTCCCGGCCCTGGCCCGACTGCTTGTAGCCGCCGAACGGCTGCGTCATGTCGCCGTGGTCGAAGCAATTCACCCAAATGACGCCGGCTTCGAGATCGCGGACGGTTTTATGAGCGACGCTCAAGTCGCGTGTCCACACCGACGCCGCCAGCCCGTAGATCGAGTCGTTGGCCACGGTCAGCGCTTCGGCGAGGCCGTCCACTTCGATGGCGGCGGCGACGGGTCCGAAGATCTCTTCTTGCGCGATGGTCATGCGGTTGTTGACGCCGGAGAACAGCGTGGGATTGACGAACGCTCCCGGCAGATCCGGCGAGCTGCCGCCGAATTCCAGCCGTGCACCCTCCGACTTGCCGCGGTTGATGTAGCTCATGACCCGCGAGCGGTGCGAAGCGGTCACCAGCGGCCCCAAGTTGGTGGTGGGATCCAGCGGGTCGCCGGCGCGGTATGCGTCCTTGCCGCGCTCGATGAATCGCGCCAGAAATTCCTTGGCAATGGGGCGGTCGAGCAACAGCCGGGAACCCGCGTTGCATACCTCGCCCATGTTGCCGAAAATTCCGTTGATCGCGTACGTCACCGCGGTATCGAGATCCGGCAGATCGGCGAGGAATATTTGCGGAGTCTTGCCGCCGCATTCCAGGCTGACGCGTTTCATATTGGACTGGCCGGCGTAAATCAGCATCTGCTTGCCGATCTCCGTCGAGCCGGTGAATGCGATCTTGGCCACATCCTTGTGCAGCGCCAGCGCGGCGCCTGCAACCTCGCCCAATCCGTTCACGACATTGAATACGCCCGGCGGGCCGCCGGCTTCGATGAACAGCTGTGCCATCAGCAATCCTGACAGCGGCGATTGTTCGGCCGGCTTCAACACCACCGAATTGCCGGCGGCGAGAGCCGGCGCGACCTTCCAGGCAGCCATCAACAGGGGATAATTCCACGGCACGATGCAGCCGACCACCCCTAAGGGCTCGCGCAGAATGTAGTGAAACGCGTCCGCGGCGGTGGAGGTGACCGCGCCGTCTATCTTGTCGATCAATTCGCCGAAGTACGCGAAATTCCGCGCCGCCGCGGGCACATCGATGGTCACCATGTCGGTGATCGGCTTGCCCATGCACAGGGTGTCGAGCAGGGAAAACTTTTCATTGTTCTCCTCCAGGAGCCGGCTGTACGCCGCCATGATCGCCATGCGGTCGCGGGGCGCTTTGCGGCTCCAGACTCGCGAGGCGAAGCTGCGTTTGGCTGCCGCCACGGCCGAATCGATGTCGGCGGCGGTGCCGGCGCTCACCTCGCAGAGAGGCGCGCCGGTCGCGGGATTCACCACGGTGAACCGGCCGCGCGCGGCCGAGTCCACGTATTGACCGTCGATGAAATGCCGGGTTTCGTAGCGCACGCCGGCGGCGCGCGCATGCCAATCTTTCGTGGTCAAGGACGTCAAATTCATGTGCCTACTCCCGAAAAATGCCGCAGGTGATGCCGAGTATATTGAATTCTCTCATAGGTCGTTCGGCGGCCGAGCGAGCGCCATCACCGGCATGAGCGTGACCAGTTCTCGCCGGAACGCCGCGACCGCGGGCGCGGCCCGCGAAGCGCCCGCCGCCTCGTGACCGAACGTCACGATGCCTCTTTGGGTCGATTCCGCGACGGTGATCGCCGATCGCCGTGCGTACGGGCTTAGCCGCGACGCCAGGTACTCCATCGCGCGCGCGGGCCGGTCCGCGTCGCACACGGTGTGTTCATGTCTCCGCAACAGGCAGCGGCCAGGCCCACTGGGCAGCACTTGCAGCAGGGTGAATCCGTCGGGCCGCAGCTCAATCCGGTGGTTCGGCATCAGGAATCGTCGCTGCCAGCCGGAATTCGCGGAAGATCCCAAGAGGCGCTGGTACGAGCGGGCGCTCCAGCCGTGCTCGTCCCCCTCCCGAGACCCGCCGCTCGCCGTCAATTCCAGCCACTGTTCGATCACGAGCTTCCAATCGGCGGCAATCGCCGTCTCGACCGGCCATCCCAAGGGCCGCGACCCCGGCGGCGGCGAGAAATCAGCCCAGGCGTCCGTGACCGGCGCGTGCCCTGGGCGGCGCTCCGCGGAGCGCACCAGGATCAGATCGCCGATCAGGCGCAGATCCAGGGCCGCAAGGTCGGCCGCGCCCCGCGCGCCGCGGCGTCTGCCGTCGAGCTCGAACTGCAGCCCATGAACCGCGCACTGAATCGTGTCGACGCGGCCGGTCCGCGCCGCGATCAGTATGTGCGGTGCCTCGCTGCAGCTATTGCGAAACGCGCGTATTTCCCCTGCGCCATCGCGCACGATCAACGCCCGTTCGAAACCAAGGTCGACGCCGAGAAAATCCCCGGGACGCGCAATTCTTGCCTGATGCGCGACGAATTGCCACGAATCTTGGAATACCGCCTGCCGCTCGATGGCCGACAAACGCGCATTGGCGTACACCCACCCCGCCGGGCGCCGGTCGCTTCCGGCGACGCCGGCCTCGCCCGGAGCGGTGAATCGACCGGGGAAAATCGAGCGCAGATAGGCCATGGCACGGCGTTTCGCGGCGGCGCGATCGATATCGGCCTCGGTGCGGAAGGCGAAGTCCTGCCACAGCATCTCCAGCACGCCGATGAGGCCCAGTGCGATCCCGTCCGCGTCCAGCTGCGGCTGGGAGGTTTCGAGGATCAGCCGCTCGATGAGCTCGCGCACCAAGGCCGCAAAGCTCTCGTCCTTCTGTCCGCAAATATCGTAGTATTCCTGCCGTGAACTCGCCTCGCCCCAAAATGCATACCAAACAGAGACCTTGCGAGGACTGGCGATATCCGGGTCGAGATAAAGATCAACCATCAACTCCAACGCTGCAACAGGCCTGGATTTGAGACGCGCCACGGGCACCAATAATTGCTCCTCGAACTCGGCTGCGAGGAATTGCAGAGACGCGACCAGCATGGCCGCCTTGGAGGCGAAGTAGAATCGAACGATGCCGGGCGACATTTTCGCGATGGCGACTACCTTTTCCACCGTGGTTCGCGATGGCCCGTAGATATGCAGGGCGGAGATGCACGCATCGATCAAACGCTGGCGCTGCCGGCCATGGGCATTTCGGGCGCGGGGGATACGCGCCGGCTTTGGGGATTTTCTCTTGAGACCACGCATGCTTCGGCTTAAGTACTCATGACATCGGCGATACGCGACGCCGCTCCGGCGCGCGCCCTGCCGCGCGCGGCACTCGGGGAATGGCTGAAGCGCCGGGGGAAGTGGCTCATCATCTTGCCGCCCCTGCTCTTTCTGTTGGTATTCTTTCTCATTCCCTTTGGGTTTGCGTTGGTAATCAGCTTGGCGGACACGGCGGTGCGCGTGCCGCCCTTCACGGATATTCTATCCGTCAGTCCCGACTGGCACATCAACCTCACGCTGAATCTCGGCAATTTCAAGTATTTGTTCACCGACGAAGTCTACGGTCTTTCATACCTTTATTCGCTGAAGACCGCATTTTTCTCGACTCTGATCTGCCTGGCCCTGGGGTATCCGATGGCCTATGCCATCGCCCGGACTTCGAAGAGTACGCAAAGCGTCCTGCTGCTCATCATCATCTTGCCGTTCTGGACCTCGTTCCTGTTGCGGGTTTACGCGCTCGAGGGAATCATTCGGGAAACCGGCTTGCTCAATACGGCGCTCCTGTGGCTGGGCGTGATCCACCATCCATTGCAGATCATGCGCACCACCTTGGCGGTGTATCTCGGGATCATCTATTCGTACCTGCCGTTCATGGTGCTGCCCCTGTTCGCAACGCTGGAGAAGCTCGATCATTCACTGCTCGAAGCGGCCGCGGATCTCGGCAGTCCGCCCTGGCGGACTTTCGTCGACGTGACCCTGCCGTTGTCCATGCCCGGAGTCATCGCGGGTTCCATGCTGGTATTCATTCCGGCCATTGGAGAATTCGTGATTCCGACCCTGCTCGGCGGCCCCGACAATCTCATGATCGGCCGGGTGCTCTGGGACGAATTCTTCGGCAACCGCGACTGGCCGGTGGCTTCGGCGGTGGCCATCGCATTTTTGGTGCTGCTGGTCGGTCCCATCGCTCTGTACCAGCACTACAACACCAAGCAGCTCGAGTCCTAGGATGGAGAACCGAATCTCCCCTTTCCTGATCACGATCCTCTGCATCGGCATCGCCGTTCTGTACATTCCCATCCTCGTGCTGATCGGCTACTCCTTCAACGCCTCCTCGCTGGTGAGCGTCTGGGGCGGCTTCTCCACCAGCTGGTACACGCAGCTCGTGCACAACACCCAGATCCTAGACGCCGCGTGGCTCAGCTTGAAAATCGGCGTCGTCGTATCGACCGGTTCGGTCATCCTGGGCACGCTCGCCGCCATCTCCCTGGTACGGTTCAAAATTTTTCGCGGCCGGCTGCTGCTCACGGGAATGGTCAATGCGCCGCTGGTGATGCCGGAAATCATCACCGGCATCACCCAGCTGCTGCTGTTCATTTCGATGCTGCATCTGTTCGGGTGGCCGCATCGCGGCTTCACCACCATCGTGATCGCGCATATCGCGTTCTGCAGCGCCTATGTGACCGTCACCGTTCAATCGCGGCTGGCGGGCGCGGACCGCTCTCTGGAAGAAGCCGCCATGGATTTGGGTTCAGGTCCGGTGCGTGCATTCATCGATACCACGCTGCCCGGTATCGCGCCGGCGCTGGCTTCGAGCTGGCTGCTCAGTTTTACGCTGTCGCTGGACGATCTGGTGATATCGAGTTTCGTGTCGGGCCCGGGCGCCAGCACTCTGCCCATGGTGATTTTCTCGAAGGTCAAGCTGGGCGTGAGTCCGGACGTCAATGCGCTCGCGAGTCTGGTGATCTGTCTGGTCGGCGTGTGTGTGCTGTTTGCAGGCCATCTCATGCGCCGCACCGAGCGCCAGCGCGTCCTCGACGCGCAAATGGCCGAACGCTGACGCCGCCGCCTTCGCTAGGAGCCTGTCTGACTAATGATCGCCGTCGCGAGGGTGCGACGCATGCGTCGCACGGGCGACCATGGATGGTCGCCCCGGGCTTGCGCGCAGCAGGGACTGCGCAGCGCAATGACCCACAGCGAGCAGATTTTGGCGATCGTTTCGCGCGCATAGTGAGTACTATGTAAGCGAAAGGATCGCCAAAAGCTGCCGCTGTGGGTCGGCCGCAGCAGGCGCATCATTAGTCAGACAGGCTCCTAGGCCTTGCCCACATAGCGCGGATCGTGCGCCGGCCGGCTGAAGATTTCCCGAACGCGGGACTCAAATGCGCTCAACGGTTCCGACGGATAGCCGGGATCGAATGAGCACTGATCCCAATCGGCGCAGAAGTCCTTGCACGCCTGATACCAGGGATGGTCGCGAAATTCTTCGCGGGCATTTCGATCGCGGTCATAGTGATGCGCGTAGTAGTAAGTCTGGAACAGGCCATGCTGCTCGACGATCCACGTGACCTCGGGACGCACATAAGGCCGGATGATCCCGGCGGCAATTTCCGAGTGGTTGTACGGCGCCAGATCGTCGCCTACGTCATGAATGAGCGCGGCGACGATGAGTTCGTCATCCGCACCATCCTTGAGCGCACGCGTCGCGGT
>DASWEO010000192.1:0-1591 GCA_036394715.1 Steroidobacteraceae bacterium | reverse complement strand
CTATCTTGTCTGCTTCGGTGGGTGGCGGCGGCGGTCGCCGGCCGGCTGATAGGCGATCCGCGAGTGATACGCGCAATAGGGCAGGCTGGTCAGCGCCTTGCCGCCGCAGAAGAAGAATTCAGGGCTTGACGGGTCGCCCACGGGCCAGTGGCAGGTGGCCTCGTTCAATTCCAAGAGCGACAGCCGCTGGCTGATCGGCACCACGTTGTCGAAGGCGATGGGGTCCGGGTCGAACTCGACTTCGAACGCGTGGGCCAGCGCGGTGTTGCCGCGCGACACCGGACGCGCGACCCGCATCAAGTGCCTTTCCGGCCGAGCCTTGCGCTGGCGCGGCGCCGCCGAGGCGGGGCTCTTGGCGCGGCCGGAAAGGCCCAGCCGGTGGACTTTGCCGATCACGGCATTTCGCGTCACATTTCCAAGTTCGGCGGCGATCTGGCTGGCCGAAAGCCCGCCTTCCCAGAGTTTTTTCAATTGCTCGACGCGATCGTCAGTCCAGGTCAATACTGTCATGGCACTCTTTCCTTCGCGTCGCACTGGCCGGACGTGGGACAGCGCTGTGATGCCAAATCTGTCAAAAATCCCTGCGGGCAGAATCCCTTAGCCCTCGCCGGGCGCAGCTAGCGCGCCCGGACGTGTACGCCGAACAGCGGGACTTAGAAGATCAGAACTGCCGCACGAGATGTCGTACCCAA
Organism: Steroidobacteraceae bacterium; assembly: GCA_036394715.1. Lineage (GTDB taxonomy): Bacteria > Pseudomonadota > Gammaproteobacteria > Steroidobacterales > Steroidobacteraceae > Bog-1198. The sequence continues at coordinate 899 of DASWEO010000192.1, read as the reverse complement.
CGGCACAGAGGCTACAATATGGCGTGACTCCGGCGCAAGAGTCCGCGTGGGTGCGTCCACATGTTCCGTCACTTAATCATTGCAATTGGATTTTTCCACGGCATCGACCGGTTAACGGGACGGGCTGCCCTCCCCGTGACCGGTTGACACTGATCGCCGTGCGCATACAATGTTGCCACGTGCCGCCCCGAAAAGGCGGCACGTTTTGTTTTTTTCGCGGCGTGGCTGTTGATGCGATTGCGCCAATGCGCGCATTCTGGCCGGGCCTAACCCTCAGTGATCGCCATGACCGACAGCGCAACCTCGCATCTGCTTCCCGTATTCGCCCGGGTGGATCTCGGGTTCGAGCGCGGCGAGGGCGCCTGGTTGATCGCGACCGACGGCGAGCGCTATCTCGATTTCACCTCCGGCGTCGCGGTGAATGCGCTGGGCCATGCCCATCCGCATCTGGTCGCAGCGCTTCAAGAGCAGGCGACGAGGCTGTGGCACATGTCGAACCTGTTTCGGAGCCCGGACGGCGAGCGGCTCGCGGCACGGCTGTGCGAACAAAGCTTTGCCGACTTGGTGTTTTTCGCAAATTCCGGCGCCGAGGCGATGGAATGCGCGATCAAGATCGCCCGCAAGTATCACGCCGCCAAGGGCCACGCGGAGCGCTACCGCCTCATCACCTTCGACGGCGCGTTTCACGGGCGAACGCTGGCGACACTGGCCGCGACCGGCTCGGCCAAATATCTGGAAGGTTTTGGGCCGCCGGTGGATGGCTTCGACCAGGTGCTGCTCGGCGATCTCGAAGCCGTCAAGAAGGCAATCGGCCCGCACACCGCGGGCATCCTGATCGAACCGCTGCAGGGCGAAGGCGGCGTGCGCGCCGCACCGCATGCGTTCTTCAAGGCGTTGCG
>DASWEO010000191.1:0-8021 GCA_036394715.1 Steroidobacteraceae bacterium | reverse complement strand
GCGAAGAACTCTCCGGCGCTGCGATAGCGGATGCGCGCCAATTCGCTGACGATTTGATCGAAGCCCGGATAGATGTAGTCCGCGAATTGAATCTCGGCGACCGGGCGCAGGCCGTTCACGCTCATGCCGATGGCGGTGGCGACGATGCCGCCCTCGGCGATGGGCGTGTCGATGACCCGATGCTCGCCGTACTTGCGCTGCAACCCCTCCGTGGCGCGAAACACACCGCCGAAATATCCGATGTCCTCGCCCATGAGCACCACGGACGGATCCCGTTTCAGCATGATGTCCATGGCGGAATTCAAGGCTTGAATCATGTTCATGTTGGCCATGGCGCCTAAGTCCCTTCGGAGCGAGCCTCCGGCGACCGGCTCCTTTCCGCGCGCATCAAGGCCCGCTGTTTTTGCAGATGCTCCGGCACCTCTTTGAAAACATCCTCGAACATCAAATCGGCGTTGAGCCGCGGGCCCTCACTCATCGTGCCGAAGGTGATCGCTTCCTTCCAGCTCGACGCGACCAGCGCCTCGAGCTCGGCCGTCAACGCCTGATGACGCGCCTCGGACCATTCACCCAATCGGATCAGATGCTGTTTGAGCCGCAGGATGGGATCGCCCAGGGGCCAGTGTTCGAAATCATTCTTGGCGCGATAACGTGCCGGGTCGTCGCTGGTGGAATGCGCGGCCCCGCGATACGTCACCAATTCGATCAACGCAGGACCGGCGCCGGTGCGCGCCCGTTCGGCCGCCCACTGCGTCACGGCATAGACCGCGAGAAAGTCGTTGCCGTCGACGCGGATGCCGGGGATCCCGTACCCCGGGCCGCGCGCTGCAAATGAGCGCTGCTCGCCGCCGGCGTAACCCTGAAATGTCGAGATCGCCCATTGATTGTTGACCACATTCAGAATGACGGGCGCCTGATACACCGACGCAAACAGCAGGGCGTGATGAAAATCAGCCTCGGCGCTGCTGCCCTCCCCGATCCAGCTCGCCGCCAGATGATCTTCACCCTTGATCGCCGCCGCCATCGCCCAACCCACGGCCTGCGGGAACTGGGTGGCCAGATTCCCGGATATGGAGAAGATATTGCCGGCCTTGGAGTGGTACATCACCGGCAGTTGGCGGCCTTTGCACATGTCCCGTGTGTTCGACAGGAGCTGACACATGAGATCGACCAGCGCGATGCCGCGCGCGATCTGCAGGCCCTGATTGCGATACGACGGGAACAGCATGTCGCCGGGACGCAGCGCCATGCATTGCGCCACCGATACCGCCTCTTCGCCCAGCGAGCGGATGTAGAACGAGATTTTGCCGGCGCGCTGATTGCGCTGCATGCGATCGTCGAACAAGCGCGTGAGCAGCATGTGGCGCAGGCCGATTTGCAATTCCGCGGGATCGAGATGCGGATGCCACGGTCCCACCGGATTGCCGTCGTCATCGAGCACGCGCACCAAATCGACCGACAGAGACTCGATGTCGCGTGCGCGCGCGTTGATGTCGGGCCGCGGCACCGCGCCGGCGGGCGAGAGCTGCACATAGCTGAAGTCAGGGGCCTCACCGGGCCGGGCCGGTGGATGAGGCAGATGCAGGCGTGAATGTCTGTTCATTCTCATAATTTACGTCCCCCGGGCGAAATTGTTGCAATCATTCGGGAGGCGCTGGATAATCCGGTATGTTCATTCCGAAAATTCGCGATTAATGGAAGATTCATCCCGCCCCGCCATCGATCGACTGGATCTACGCCTGCTCGACATTCTACAGCGGCGGGGTGCTCTGTCGGTTGCCGAGGTCGCCGCGCAAACCCGGCTCTCCACCACGACGTGCTGGCGGCGCATTCAACAGCTCGAGCAGAGCGGGGTCATCAAGGCGCGCGTTGCGCTGTTGGATCGCAATGCCTTGGGGTTGGATGTGACCATCTTCGCGCACGTCAAGCTCGCGACCACCGGCCGCGACGCGATCGCCGAATTCGAAGCGGCGATTCGCGACCGCGCCGAGGTGCTGGAGTGCTACACGCTCACCGGCGAATGGGATTTCCTGCTGAAAATCGTCACCAAGAACATCAAGGCCTACGAAGCGTTCTACCTCGATTATCTGTCGCGCATCCCTTGCGTGCGGTCGGTGAATTCATCGGTGGCGGTCACGGTCATCAAGGAATCCACGGCGCTCCCGCTGGGAATCTAGAGCCGCGCGGTTCACGTGTGCTTGGACAGAGTGGAGCGCAGCAGAATCCCGTCATGTTCGCCGAAGAGTTCGGCGACCCAGTCGACGAACACGCGGATCTTGCTCGACAAGTGCCGATTCTCCGGATACACGACGTTGAGCGGCGCAGGCTCGGGGAACCAATCCCCGAGCAGCAATTCCAGGCTGCCGCGCTCCATCGCCTCCTTGAGCACGAAAGCGGGAATCTGCGCCACGCCTAAGCCGGCTTCGGCTGCCGCCACGTAGCTGTTCTCGTCATCGAGAGCGATGTAGCCGCGCAGCGACGTCTGAAGGCGAATGCCATTTTTGGCGAACACCCAGTCGAAGATCTTGCCCGTGTGCGGCGAGAAGTGATTGATGCAGCGGTGCGCGGTCAGTTCGTCCGGATGGTGCGGCTCCCCCTGGGCGGCAAGATAGGATGGCGAGGCGCAGGTGCCGAAATAGAGCTGGCCCACGCGGCGCGCAATCAGTGTGGAGTCCTCGAGATCGCCGCTCCACACCGCGCAGTCGATGCCCTCCTCGATCAGATCCGCGCGGCGCTCGCTGCAGCCGAGCTGCAGTTCGATGTCCGGATAGCGCGCGAAAAAAGCCGGCAAGGCCGGCACGATGACCAGTCGCGCCATCAGCGTCGGTACCTCGACGCGTAGCCGGCCTTGGGGAGCGGCATGCCGCTGCGCGAGGGATTCCTCGGTCTCTCGAACCTCCGCCAGAATGGCGACACAGCGCTGGTAATAGGCGGCGCCGTCGGTGGTCACGCTGACGCTGCGGGTGGTGCGGTTGAGCAGCTTCACACCGAGCTCGGCTTCCAGTTGTTGGATCAGAGTGGTAGCAGTTGCCTTCGGCATCCGCAGGCTGTCGGCGGCGCGCGTAATCCCACCGGTTTCCACCACCCGGACGAACACTTGCATGGCCTGGAGTTTGTTCATGGGCATTGTTCAGAATACTGAATACTCATTTCAGATTATCGCACTTTAACCCTGCTCTTTTGAACAATATCGTGGAGTCTGGTTAATCAATCCAGGAAAGTTCATGAGCGACAAGATCAAGCACGTCACCGACACCACTTTTGTCAGCGAGGTTCTCGAATCGCCGATCCCCGTTCTGGTCGACTATTGGGCCGAGTGGTGCGGCCCGTGCAAGATGATTGCACCGGCGCTGGATGACTCGGCCGAGAGTTATGCGGGCCGGTTGGATATAGCCAAGATCAACGTCGACGAGAATCAGTCGGTGCCCTCGCGGTATCACGTGCGCGGTATCCCCACCCTGATGCTGTTCAAGAACGGCGAAGTGGTCGCGACCAAAATCGGCGCCGTATCGAAGTCGCAGCTGGCGGCATTCATTGACGCGAATTTGTAGCGTCGCCCCCCGTGATGAGCCGTATTCCACCGCGAAAGGTCAGGTACGCCCAGAACCAGTTGACCATGGTGGCCACGCGGTTACGAATGCCCAGCAGAAAGCCGATGTGAACCATCCCCCACAACCACCACGCCGGCGCGCCCCATAGCTTGACGAAGCCGAAATCCGCCACCGCGGCTTTGCGGCCGATGGTCGCGAGGCTCCCGAGATGCCGGTACGCGAAGGCCGGCGGCGGCGCCCGGCCTTCGAGCCTGGCGCGAATCTGCCGCGCCACGTAAGCGCCCCCCTGCTTGGCGGCCGGCGCAAGGCCGGGCACGGACTGGCCCTTCCAGGCATCGCTCGCGGCCGTATCGCCGATGGCGTACACATTCGGATGGCCCGGTACACTGAGATCGGCGGCGACTTTGATGCGGCCCGCATTGTCGGCCGCCGCGCCCAGCCATTGCGCCGCGGGCGACGCCGTCACTCCCGCGGCCCACAACACGGTCCTGGCGATGATGCGCCTGCCGCTCACCGTGACGCCGTCCGCATCGATGGCCTCGACGCGGCTGCCGGTCTCTACTTCGACCCCCAGTTTCTCCAGCGCGCGCCGCGCAACGGCCGCCAGCGACTCCGGAAAGGCGGGCAGCAAACGCGGCGCCGATTGCACTAATATCACGCGCGCGTCGGCCGGATCGAAATTGCGGAATTCCTTCTCCATGCCGAAACGTGCAAGTTCGGCGATGGCACCGGCGAGTTCGACGCCGGTGGGGCCTCCGCCCACGATCAGGAAGGTCAGCAGTGCCTCCCGTTCCGCGCGATCGGCGCTCGCTTCAGCATGTTCGAACGCTGTGAGAATTCTGCGGCGGATTTCAATGGCGTCTTCGACGCGCTTCAGTCCCGGCGCGTACGGCGCCCAGTGATCCTTGCCGAAGTAGCTGTGGGTCGCGCCCGTGGCCAGCACCAGGAAGTCATAGGGAAGCTCGGCATCGTCCAACATCACGACCTGCGTGGTCGTGTTCACGGCCGTCACCCTGCCCAGCAATATTCGCGTGTCGAGTGAATCGCGAAACAAGGGCCGCACGGGCGCCGCTATGTCGCCCGGCGATAGCGCGGCCGTGGCCACTTGGTACAGCAGCGGCTGGAACAGGTGATAGTTGGTACGATCGACCAGGGTGACGGACGCGCGCGCGGTGCGCAGTGCCGCCGCGCAGCTCATGCCTCCAAAGCCCGCGCCGACGATCACCACCCGCGGCGCCCCCTCCTCTGCGTAGCGGCGGCGTGCCTCGAGAAGCGGATTGCCGGCAAACACCCGCGCAATGACGGTATCGAGCGATAATTGTCCGGCGCCGAAGATCACGAAAATGGCGCCGAGCATGAGTAAGTAGACCGTATCGCTCATCCGCGGATCCATCACGCCGCAGACCGACACCGCAACGATCAGCGCCGCCGCCGTATAACGCGTCCCTAACCCAAGCACCAAGAGACCGCCGACGACGAGGGCGAGGGTGGCGGGTAGATGCGATACCGTCATGACCGGGAGCCAGACAGCCAAGCCGGCAGCGGAATCGCGGTGCGCGGCATCAGGCCGGAGCACCGCCAACAACAGTGAGGTGCCCAGTAAGACTCGCACCACCGACAGATAAATGGGCCCGCAGCGATTGCGCACACCCTCGGTGAAATGCACGATGTGGGGGATTACGGGCAAGGCACTGTCGGCGAGTCCTCGGCGCAGCATGCTGTCGACGGAAATCGGACCCGCGCCGCACACCACGTACCAGCCGAACAAGGCCGCCCAGAACAGCTGGTTGTCGAAGGGCAGGTAGGCGAACTGCGCCACCAGCGCGAGAGCCAGCATGGGCGCCGCGGCGTAGCGGGTCATGAATCCCGCCGCCAGAAGCGCTCCGCCGATCACCTCGATGGAGACGCCGATCGTGGCGGCGCTGCCGGCGGACAACCAACTCACGGGATATTCGTGAGTCGCCAAATACAGTGCCGTATCCCAATGAGTGAGCTTGAGCACGCCGGAAACGAAGTAGATCTGCGCCAGCCACAGTCTGATGACGAGTTCCACCCTGGGCCAGGCGAGGGCGCGCAATACCCGCACGGAGAAGTCGGTGGAGAGCCGGCTGAAGCGCAGCAGCGCCGCGGCGTAGGCGTTCACCCCGCGAATTCCTGCAAGCATGCGTCCCTGTGTCACGGCACTTCCGTGGCGCAGGAGCCTGTCTGACTAATGATCGCCGTCACGAGGGCGCCCCACATCGAGCAGATTTCTGCGATCGTTTCGCGAGCATAGTGGGTACTATGTGAGTGAAACGATCGCAGAAATATGCCGATGGGGGGCGGCCGCAGTAGGCGCATCATTAGTCAGACAGGCTCCTAGGGGAGCAGTACGGTCGCGCCGATCGTGCGCCTGCTCGCGAGGTCGCGGTGCGCAGCGGCGGCATCGCGCAGCGCCACGCGCTGGCCGACGTGCGCCTTGACTTCACCCGAGGACAGTCTGGCGAAGAGATCCGCGGCGCGCGACGACAGGTCTTCGCGGCTCTTGATGTAGTCGAACAACATGGGCCGCGTCGCGAACAGCGAGCCGCCGGAAGCGAGGTCGGAAAACTTGAAATCCGGGATCATTCCCGACGACTGACCGAAATGGACGAACATGCCGCGCAGCCTCAGGCACTCGAGCGACCCGCGCCAGGTGTCCTTGCCCACCGAATCGTAAACCACGTCGCAGCGCCGCCCGCCGGTGATCTCCTGGACGCGGGCGACGAAATCCTCGCTCCGATAGTTGATCACGTGCGAATAGCCATTGGCTTCGGCCATCGCCACCTTCTCCGGCGAACCCGCCGTGCCGATCGAGGTCGCGCCGAGTGCCTTCAACCACTGCCCGAGCAGCAGCCCAACCCCGCCGGCAGCCGCGTGCACCAGGACGGTATCGCCCGCTTTGACCGGGTAACACGAGGTGAGCAGGAATTGCGCCGTCAATCCCTTGAGCATCACCGACGCGGCCACGTCGAATGCAATGGCGTCGGGCAGCTTGACCAGCCGCTCGGCGGCAACGACACGCTGAGTGCGGTAGGCGCCGAGCGGCATGGTGTATGCGACCCGATCTCCCACCTTGAAGTCCGCCACTCCGTCGCCGGTCTCCGCGACGACTCCCGCGGCCTCGGCGCCGGGAATCAGCGGCGTCGACGGCCAGGGGTACAGGCCGCTGCGGAAGTAGGTGTCGATGAAGTTGACGCCGATCGCGTGCTGTACGATGCGCACCTCGCCGCGCCCCGGCTCAAGGGTGTTCAGCCGCGTCCACTCCAGCGCCTCGGGTCCACCGGCGGTGCGCACCACCACCCCCATGTCGCCCGTTTGTTCCGTCATACCTGCCTCACTAAAGTGTCGACGAAGCGCCGTATGCGGACGATGGCTTCGCGCAATCGCCCCTCGTCGGCGGCGAAGCACACCCGCACGAAACCGCTCGTCTCCTGACCGAACGCTCCGCCGTCCAGCACCGACACGCGCTCGGCCCGATACAGCCCGCACATGAAATCGTAGCCCGCAAGTCCCGTGCCCCGCACATCGACCAGCATGAACATGCCGGCGTCCGGGCTGTAGCACTTGAGTCCGCGGACGCCGTCGAGTCCTGCAAGGAGTAGACCGTGCCGAGCAGCGCAATATTCCCGGACCCTGGATTCCGCGGCATTCGAAACGCTCAACGCCGTGACGGCAGCCTCCTGCACGAAACCCGGCAGGCCGAACAGCATGCACTGCGCCATCGCCTCCGCGTGAATCACCATCTGCGGCGGACCCACCAGCCAGCCCGCACGCCAGCCCGGCATGGAATGCGTCTTGGAAAGACTGCTGATGGTCACCACTTGGTCGGGCAATTCCGCGGCCAGGCTCGGAACTCGGCCGCCCGGCGCCAGTCCCGCGTACACTTCGTCCGCCACCACCCACAGCGAATGCCGGCGCGCCAGATCGCCGATCACCGCCAATTCGGCTGCGCTCAAGATGACGCCGCTCGGATTGTTCGGCGTCGCGAAAAACAGCGCCCGCGTACGCGGCGTGATCGCCGCCTCGAGCTTCTCCAGGTCCACGCGGAAACCTCGCGCCGCCGGCGCGGCGACCCGCACCATCCGCGCGCCGGATATCTCGAGCGTGGCAGGGTAGCTCGGGTACAGGGGCTCGAGCGCGATCACCTCGTCGCCGGGTGCCGCAATACACAACGAGGCCACGAACAGCGCATTCTGCGCCCCGGCAAGAAAGATGACATTGGCGGCGTCGACCGGCTGGCCGGTCCGCGCACAGTGCGAAGCCGCGATCGCCTCGCGCAAGTGCTGCCGTCCCGTCGCCGGCGTGTAATGAGTGTCGCCGGCGCGCAATCTCTCGATGGCCCGCTCCAGCACCGGCGCCGGGGTTTCGAGATCGGGGTCGCCGACGCTCAGCAAGATGACGTCTTCGCCGCGCTCGTGGGCCGCCCGCGCCTCGTAGTGAATGATCCAG
>DASWEO010000190.1:0-4644 GCA_036394715.1 Steroidobacteraceae bacterium | reverse complement strand
ACCCCGCAGGCGCTCGAAGCCGCGCGCAGATCGTAGGGTGAGCCAACGGCTAGAGCGTGATGAGTTTAGGTCGAGGCGGCGGACCACTTCTCCCTCTCCCCGCTCTTCGCGGGGAGAGGGTTGGGGTGAGGGGCCTGTCTCTGCAAATTCCGAACATAGATGCGTACGGCGACTCCCCCTCACCCGGATTGCACCGGACGATGCGGAGCCTGTCATCGGGCGCGCGTTCGCGCGACCCGTTGGCATCGCCGAGGCAATCCGACCTCTCCCCGCAAGCGGACCGCAAGCGGGGAGAGGTAAGTGGAAGTCATGCGCTGATTCAACTCAACCCCATCATGCTCTAGGCTATCTGTCATTCCGGGGCGGCGCGTAGCGGCGAACCCCAATGCGCAATTGCGCATTGTGGAATCCCGGTTTGATAAAAAGAGATTCCCCGATGTGCAATTGCACATCTGAGGTCTGCGCCTAACGGCGCATCCCGGAATGACACTGGAGCATCCATGCCATTCGATACCAAGATCGCGGTCGCGATCCGGACCGACCTCGAACCGTGGCAGAAGCTGAACGTGGCTTCGTTCCTGACATCGGGCATCGCGGCCGCTTTTCCGCAATGTATCGGCCAGCCTTACGAAGATGGTTCGGGCACCAAATATCTGTCGCTGATCGGTCAGCCGATCCTGATCTACGGCGCCGACCGCGCAGCGCTGACCCGCGCGCTGGAGCGGGCGCTGGCACGAGACGTCAAGCCCGCAATCTATACCGAGGACATGTTCAAAACCACGCACGACGCCGCCAACCGCGAGGCGGTGAGGGCAGTGACTCGCGTCGATCTCAACCTGGTAGGCCTTGCCATGCGCGCCGAGCGCAAGGTTATCGACAAGATCGTCGATGGCTTGAAATTTCACAGCTAACGGTCGAACACGCCGCTTCAGTATCGAGCAGCTCCCTGAGGTCCGAACGCAGGTGGCGATGTCCGCTCTGAATGGAAAAGCAGAAGACATCTACTTTAGACTGAAGTCTTCTTAGTTTGACCCGGGCTGCGTGAAAACTCAAAAAATCGAAAGATGACGAGAATAATTTTCCGAAATCATTGCAGCCGAACAAGCCCGCGAAGTTTCGACGACCAGAAACGACATTTGTTGGAATGCTCATTTTCAGCGCCTCGCACCAAGCCTTGGGTCCACATGTGGCGGGTTGACCACATTGGCCGGAATTGTGCAGCAAATTGTGTTGGCGTCTCGACTACCGGTTTGATTGAAACTAGGGTGCCAAATTGTCGCAGTTTGGACTCACGGGCCCTTTGTTCGGGCTTCGAATTTGCAAGCAACTTTTTCGGGGGACCCGTGCGGCATCGTTTTTCAGTGTTTGATCCGGTGCGATGGTTCGAAGAGAACGAGAACGCGCGCTTCCTCGCAGCAGCCGGCATCCTGATGGCGGCGATGCTATCGCAGGCCACGCCGTCGCGAGCCCAGGCTTGCATTGGTTTTCCAGTCCAGACCAATCAGACCTGCATCAACAGCACCACCTTGACGAATACAAGTACGGCGGCCGGCGGCAATGCCGGCTTGCAGGACGCAGGAACGTTGACAGTCACAAACACGGCTACCGGCAGCATCAATGGAAACACCGGCATTGGTTTTGCCAGTTTTGGGATTTACTCCACCGGCGATGCGAATGTAACAAACGCCGGCACGATCGATGGAACCATCAGCTCTGCCAGCTCAGCCAACGGCATCTTCGTCTTCGACAATGCCAACGTCACCAACTCCGGCACGATCTATGCGATCGCAGGTACCGGCGGTTTCGCCAAGGGCATCTACGGCTCCGCTGTCACTGTGATGAACTCCGGCATTATCTATGGGACTGCCGACGCTGGCGGCCCCAGCTCTGGCATCTTTGCCAACAACAGCGATGCCAATGTCACGAACTCCGGCACCATATATGGATTCGGCGGAGTATCAGGCACCGGCATCTTCGGTAACCTCAATGCCAATGCCACGAACTCCGGCACGATTTATGGAACCGGCGGCGTCTCGGGCTACGGCGTTTTTGCCAACAACAACGATGCCAATATCGCGAACTCGGGCACTATCTACGGAATAACCGCTGGCAGCGATGGCCGAGGCGTCTCCGCGCTACACAACGCGAATGTGACGAACTCCGGCACCATCTCCGGGATCGCAGGTGTGGGCGCCTTCGTTGGTATCGGTATAACTGCCGGCAACAATGCCAATGTGACGAACTCCGGCAGCATCTCTGGAATCGTGGGCGCAGGCGCCGGCGCCCATAGCTTGGGCATCAACGCCGGCAACGAAGCCAATGTGACGAACTTCGGCACCATCTCAGCAACCGCGGGTGCTGGCGCTTCCGCCGTCGGAATTCGTGCCGGGAGTGGCGGCTCGTCGATCTTCAACGCCGGCACCATAAGCGGCGGCACGGCTGCGATCCAGTTTGCGGGCACCGGCAACACGCTCACGCTGGCGCCCGGCTCGGCCATCTCGGGCCTCGTGCTCGGTACCGGCGCCGACACGTTCCAGCTCGGCGGCACAGGGACGGCAAGTTTCGAAGTGTCGCAGATCGGGCCTGCCGCGCAGTACCAGGGTTTTGGCGCCTTCGACAAGGTCGACAGCTCGGTGTGGACGCTGACTGGCACCAGCACCTTTGCGGGGCCGGTCAACATCAATGGTGGCACGCTCGCGGTCAACGGCGATATGACCTCGGCAAGCAGCCTTACGGTCAATGCCGGTGGCACGCTCGGCGGCACCGGCATCGTCGGTAACACCACGATCGCTGGCGGCGGCATTTTTGCGCCGGGGTCTGGTGCCCCCGGCAGCACGATGACGGTCGCCGGCAGCCTCTCCTTCCAGTCCGGTGCGCTCTACCTCGTGCAGGTCAGCCCTTCGACCGCCTCGATCGCCAACGTCAGCGGCACAGCGTCGCTGGCCGGCATCGTGCAGGCGGTGTTGGCGCCGGGGAGCTATGCGACACGGAGCCACGACATTCTCCATTCCGCCAGCCTCAACGGCACCACGTTCAGCGGCGTGAGCAGCAGCAATCCGAATTTTGCCGTGAGCCTGAGCTACACGCCGACCGACGTGTTCTTGAACCTGACCGGCGCGACGCTCGGCGCCGGCGCCGGACTGAACCAGAACCAGCAGAACGTCGCCAATGCGATCAACGGCTTCTTCAACGGCGGCGGCACGCTGCCGCCCGGCTTTGGCACGCTGTTTGGTCTCACCGGCAGCAATCTCGCCGCCGCGCTGTCACAGGCTTCCGGCGAGACCGCCACAGGCACGCAGCAGACCACGTTCAACGCGATGAACCTGTTCATGGGGGTGATGACGGACCCGTTCATCGGCTGCCGCAGCGATCCTGTTTCTGCCGGGAGCGCCGCGCCGCAATTCGCCGAAGAGAATGATGGCGCGAGCGCGTACGCGGCCAACGGCAACGCCCGTTCCAAGAGCGAGCGCGACGCCTATGCCGCGATCTATCGCAAGGCGCCGGTGATGGCCGCTCCGTTTGCGCCAAGCTGGAGCGTGTGGGCGGCGGGTTATGGCGGCTCGCAGACCACCGACGGCAATGCGGCGCTGGGAACAAACAACACCACCAGCCGCATCGCGGGCGGCGTGGTCGGCGCCGATTATCGGTTCTCGCCGTTCACGCTGGCAGGCTTTGCGCTCGCGGGCGGCGGCACCAACTTCTCGATTGCCAATGGATTAGGTTCCGGCCGCTCCGACCTGTTCCAGGCCGGCGCCTTCGTGCGCCACACCGTCGGCCCGGCCTATCTCTCCGCGGCCCTCGCCTATGGCTGGCAGGACATCACTACCGATCGCACCGTCACCATCGCCGGCGTCGATCAGTTGCGCGCACAATTCAACGCCAATGCCTGGTCGGGCCGTGTCGAAGGCGGCTATCGTTTCGTCACGCCCTGGATGGGGCTTACGCCCTATGCGGCCGGACAGTTCACGACCTTCGATCTGCCGGCCTATGCCGAGCAGGCGCTGGTCGGCGCCAACACCTTTGCGCTTGCCTACGGCTCAAAGAGCGTCACCGCCTCGCGCAGCGAGCTGGGGCTTCGCACCGATAATTCCTGGGCGATGCAGGATGGCATCTTCACCCTGCGCGGGCGCTTCGCCTGGGCGCACGATTTTAACGCCGACCGGGTCATCGGCGCGACCTTCCAGACGCTGCCGGGCGCATCCTTCGTCGTCAATGGCGCCGCGCAGGCGCATGACGCAGCCCTCGTTACTGCCTCCGCCGAGAAGAGATGGCTGAACGGCTGGTCCGCCGCTGTCACCTTCGAGGGCGAGTTCTCGAATGTGACGCGCTCCTACGCCGGCAAGGGCGTGGTGCGATATTCCTGGTGAAGTGGGCGACTTCCGTTGTTGGCAGATAGGGTGTTGAAAAAGTCTTCCTTGACTGCCGGCGAAATTTTTCATGACCGCTGCTGCGTTTCTTATGCGTCCGACAGGCGTGCGCCGGTAAAAGCCTAGTGATTTCATGGATTTCTGATTTTCAGAAATTTCGCTTGACGGCGGGGTAAAATCAGCACTATAGCGATTTGGTCCCGTCTCAATAGAGGGGCGGCTCGCGATCGTCACGAACGCGGGGCGGGATGCGGTGGACGCGGCAGCGCGCGAGACG
>DASWEO010000189.1:0-6802 GCA_036394715.1 Steroidobacteraceae bacterium | reverse complement strand
CTCATGCGACGGTAGTGCCGTGCACATAGAGAAACCCGCCATACATATATTTGCTCGCCTCGGCACCCAGCACCATGACCCGATCGCCCGGCGCGAGGCGGCCGGAGCGCCGCAGACGATCGAGGGTCACCCAGATGGCGGCGCTGCCGAGATTGCCGAGCACGCCGGCCTCGCAAACGACTTTATCGGCGGGAAGGCCTAAGGATGTGGCCGTGTATTGGGCCATGTGGCCATTGGCCGGGTGCGGTATCCACCAGTCGACGCTGTCCGGGGCCACGCCTGCCTGAATGGCAGCACGCAGCCCGGCGCGCAGCAATTCGAGCCCGTGAGTGCGGACCGACTCCACGTCATGAGTAAAATGAGGAACACCGGTGGCATTGACGAGCGGCGCGCCCGAGCCACCCTCAATGAGCGAAATGCCGGGCGCACGGTGATCCGCGCAATTTCCGTAAAACGCCATCTCGAGGCGCGCACTGCTGCGGCTTTCGAGCGGCCCCAACACGATAGCCCCGGCACCGTCACCCATCTGCAAGAGGTTCACCAGCTGAGTTCGATCAACTGCGACACGCCGCGGATCGAGGAATACCGAACCCGTTTCGCTGCCCACGATGGCGATGGGCTGAGTGCCACTCGACACTAGTCCTGCGCACAACATTGTCGCTGCGGCAAATCCAGTGCACGCTTGACGCAATTCTACGTGTGGACCGATATAGGCCAACTCATCCGCGACCCAGGCTGCGTTGCCGGGCAACAAGGTGTGCGGGGTGGCGGTGTGACCGACCAACAGCCGCAACGCGTCAACGCCGCCCCGGACATCCGCCAGCGCGGCACACACCGCCCGTGCCGCGAGCTTTGGCGCCGTATCGAGAGCGCGTGGCGCTTCCTGCGGTGCATCGAATGATCGAACCATGTGCCGACGGGTGATTCCTAAGCGCCGAGCGATACGCAGCGCGAGCCCGGGGGTTCCCGTCGGGAGATACTCGGACGTGCGCCTGATCAAATCCACCGTCGTCAGCGGCGCACCCGGCAAGGCCGCGCCGGTCCCCCACACGCCGAGCGGCGTGCGCACGACGATGGGGTCAGTGTTCACGACGAATCGTTGGGTCGGGCAATCCGCCGACAATTCGCTCACAGGTCCCGGCGGGCACATACACGAACGCCTGTGGATCGGCGTCGTGATAAGCCCAGCCTGCGCAGACGTGGGCGTCTGTTTTACAATCGTTTCGACCGCCGCGAGCGACTCCAAAGCAGCGCTCCGGTGCGCCCCGCTCGATGGCGGCCGCGTGTTTCGATGCGGCAACTTGCGTCGCGCAGCCGCTCAAAAGTGACGCCGACAAAAGGCCTACGATGGCTCGAGCAATACCGGATGGGGTTGACATGTGAGCGGCTCCTTGGCAGAAAGGACCGGGAGCCACGTATGTTTATTACCCGCGTACCTCTCTGCGGTCTATTGAGGGTTTATTGCTCGTAGGTAGAGAGGGCGATCGGGCTAAAACCGCTCGCCCTCTCACTGGTGTCGATCCGGCTAAGTCAAAGCTTACTTGGCCTTGGCCTTTGCAGCATCGCACTCTTTCTTGGTGAGTTCCAAGAAGCCCTGGCCCTTGCAAGAGTTCATGCCTTTGCATTCGTTTGTCGCGGATTTGCAAGCCGACTGGCCTTTGCAGGAATTGACGCCCTTACATTCAATCTTGGCTTCCTCCGCGCTCGCCGTGCTGATCGTGAGCGTGCTGAACAGCAACGCAGCGGCGGTTGCAATCGCGGCGCCCGTAGTTTTGGTAGCATTCAACATGAAAACTCTCCTAAGTTGGTTCGATCGAGGATCAAAGGATTTCATTGATGGGTCCAGACGATCACGAATGACCATCCTGACAACAGGACCCGACATGCGATCTAGTTATTTCGGCCCGCCACCCTCTCCGTCAGTTCACCCGGTCACCCTGATCGAAAATGCTGGCAGCGAGGCAGTCGCGCAGCCGTCGCTGACAGTAATGGCGATACCGGAGTAGGTTCCCTTGACCGTCGTACCGGTCAACAGGCCGGTCGTGGTGCTGAAGGTTGCCCACGAGGGCTTGTTTTGAATCGAGTACGTCAGCGTCGCGCTATTGCCCGCAAAATCGGCGGCGGTGGGCTGGAAGGAGTAGAGGCCTGCGTTGATTTTCGTGACCGGTGCGCCGGAAATGGTCGGCAACGGCGGTGGCAGTGGCGGTAGCTGTGGCATCCCCATGGCGTGGGTGCCGAGGATGCGCGTGTTGATGGTGTAATAGAGGTTCTCCAGCTTCTGCCGCAGCGTTCCGGACGGGTTGGGGTAGTGGGCGTTGGGCGTGAAGGGCGGTGAGTTCGCCGCAACGTTCACGATGTTCTGATCGGCCGTCAGCAGCTCCAGCGCCGCCCCTGCGTAATCGGCCGAGCTCTTCGCGAAAGCCCCCTGACTGGTCTGGATGCACTGCTGCAGCCGGAACGTGAAGTTCCCATTCGGCGGGGTGATCGCAGGGGCACTCGGCGGTGTCAAAGCTCCCTCGACGATGCTGTCCTCGTCCGCGAGAGTGTTGAGCAGATTCGCGTAGTCCGTCCCCGCGAAGCCCGTCAGCCCGCCGCTTATCGCGCCCGGGTTCAGGGCGAATCCCGTACCCCACACCGACGCGGTTGGACTTGAAGTGTGCCCGCCTCCGCAGCCGTTGGTGACGTCCCGCAGCATGTTGCCATCATTCTTGCCTTCTCCGGCGAGGGGTGCCCACGCGACCGCCATAAACGGCAGCAGCCCGAAAGGCGGCTCGCACACCGGATCATTGGTGCCGGCCAGAACGAAGGTCAGATCCGCGTCGCTCTCGATCACCGTCCCATTGAGCGGAAACACTCCCGGGCTCGAGTAGAGTCCCGACAGTGTCTTGACCAGCGCAAAGCCGCTCGAGTTGCTTCCCGCGGCGCCGCACAGGGAGTTCGGAATGACGGCGTTGCCGAAACCCCCGCAAACCTGGGCGACCGGCAATCCGTTCTGATACTGCGTTGAGTTGGCAGCGTTCGGGCAAATGCCATTGGCAGCGTTTGTGCAGCTGCCACACTGCGCGATCCGCGGGTCGGTCGGCACCACGCACACGTCTTCGATGATGTTGCCGGACTGGTTGACGCCGGCCGCCACTTCATGGCTGATCAGGTTGCCGCCCAGGAGGTCGCAGCCGCCGGATTTCTGACAGTTGGCAAACGGTTGAAAACCGACATTGCTGACGGCAAGGCCCTGCGGGTGCTGCACGCCGCTGGTCACGGTGGAGATGAGCTGACCTGAAGCGTTGAACTCGAAGATTTGCCCGCCGTTGTTATTCGCAACGAAAGCGAACACGTTGCTGCCCTGGCGGCCGGCCTTGACCTTGAATTGCCCGTTTCCGAGGCCGCTGACAAATGTCCCTGGTGTCTCATTGGGTGAGAAGTTGGCGCCGAAAGAATACTGCAGAATGTTCCCGGTGCCGGTGGTGACCAGCAGGCTGTTGTCCACAGGCCAGAACGCCATGCCACCGGGGAGCGTGCCCGCGGAAAGGTTAATCAAGGGAATCGGCGTGGTCGCGCCGAGCGGCCCAGTGCCGTTGCCGTTGCCCGGATAGAGGAGCACCGCCGACGGATTGCTGGTGAGCACCAGCAGGTCACCCGGATTGATGTTACAAGGCAGCGACGGCTGCGCGGAGCAGGGCAGCGGAATGGTTGTCACGGCGATGACCGTCTCTGCGAGGGTCTCCTTCGCGCCGTAGTTCGAATCGATCAACCCCGGCGACGGGCCTCCCGAGGGAAGCATAAACTTCCCTCCCGGACCCGGAAGCAGCACCCACAGCTGGGGAGCTGCCGAAGTACCCGAACCGGAGTTGACGACGAAGAGGTTTCCGGCCGAATCCACCGACAGCGCGTCGGGGTTGGCCGGCCCCCCCTGCGTTCCGTTCCAGACAATTATGCCGGCGGTGTTGGCCGCGGGGCTCGCCCCGGGGGTGAAATCGCCGAAGTAACGAACGATCAGGCCTCCGGCGTTATCCGCCGCCAGCAGGTCGAGCTGATCATTGGTCACATTCGGTACGAAGACCAGCGAGCGCACACTGTGCAGCGAACCCCCATCGGTGTTCTGGACCTTGATCGTCTGATTGGCGAAGTTCACGGTGTAGATCGCATCGTTGGACGCGTTGGCTGCCGTCACATTGATGTTTTGGGCATGAACTACCACGGCTGCGAGAAGCGCCATGACAGCGCAGAGCGAGCGCAGCGCGAGTGATCTGGTGAACATGTAATTTTCCCCTGGAGTGTTTTATTCGCCGGACCGCGCTAGTCGTAGAGCCCGCGCATATCAGCGGCCTTGCGAAACATTACTTATTGTTTGCGCGGAGATTTGCTCGGTATTCTGCCACAAAGCTCACACACCCGTGCGATTCTCGTTGATTGAGATTGTATCCAGCGGTTCACGTGCAGGCAGGGCTCGTCAAGGCGCTGAGGTCCTTGCCACCACCGGATGGCTTTGCGCTGCCGCAGAGGAGCTCTTCGCGGCCTCGTAACGGCGAGCATCCTGTGGCCTGCCCCATTTCCGATACAGATCCTCGAGATAACGCCGCGCCAGCGTGCGGTACATCGGCAGTGCGCCGTCATCGTTGCTCAGAATCGTGTAGCCGTGCACGAGCTGCTCTTCCGCTTCGGAGTATCTGCCCAGGCCCGCAAGTGCGGCGCCGCTCACCGCCTGCGCAATTGCCGTCTTCCAGTTGGACGCCGACAACCCGGCGGTAAACATGTCCACGGATGCCCGCGCTGAGACGAGCGCATCGGGATACTTGTGCGTCGCAGCTTGAAGAATAGCGACATACAGGAGGCTGCTGGCGATCTCGGGGTGTGAGTTTCCGAAGAGCCGCCGGCGCATCCCCAGCCCTTCCTGCAGATAGGTGTCGGCACTCGAGTAGTCCCCGGAGTCCGTGAGCAGGTAGCCGAGCAACGTCATCGTGCGGGCAACGTCGGGATTGTCGCCGGGGAACAGCGTGCGGTAGATATGCAGCGATTCGCGTTCGGTGCCCATTGCGCCGCGGACGTCCCCTTGGCCGTACATCACCCAGGCGAGATTGTTGAGGGTGATCGCGACATCCGGGTGGACGTTGCCGAGCAGCTCACGCTGCATCGCGAGCGCCTGCCGGGTGGTCGAATTCGCCGCCTCCAGATCGCCCTTGAGTTGCAGCACCAGCGCGAGATTCTCCAAGGATATGGCGATCTCTTTATGCTTGTCGCCGTACAGGCGGCGGTACATCGCCATGGCTTTGCGCAGCAGCTGCTCTGAGCCATTGTAATCGCCCTTAAAGCGCAGGAGCAGTCCCAGATCATTGAGTGCGTATGCGTAGTCCGGATAAGCCTCAGCACCCCACAGCGTGCGCTGCATCGCCACCGCGCTTTGCATCAGGGGAATCGCCTCGCTGAGGTCGCGCTCCCTGACCGCCCAGGCGAGCACCTGCAACGTGCGCGCCGTGTCCGCATTAGGACCCTCGAACAACCGCTGCTGCAGCGCGAGCGCATCGCGCAGACTCCGCTCGGCGTCCGCAAACTGGCCGGCTTCCTCCTGCTCATTGCCCAGGCCGTAGAGGCTGCTGGCAAGCGGGGCGTCGTCTCGCTGGTCAGGCGGCAGCGAGTTCTGAAGCGCAATAGCCCGGCGGTATGCAGATTCGGCGGCGGGATACTCCGCTCGCAACGTGAGAAGGTCCCCGGTGTGACTCAGGGAGCGCGCGAGCTCCGCCGGTTCCGCGGGCACGAGCACCTGCCGCTTGGTGACCGCCGACTCGAGCAGCGGCTTCGCCTGCCCGTAGAGCCCGAGACCCATGTACACCGTTCCGAGTGTGTCCATGAGCGTCGCCTGGATCTGCGGCTGCTTCGCCAGCTGCGTGTCGATCCGCGCAGCGCCCTTGTCGAGCACCTCACGCGCAGTGAGGCTGTTACCGCGCGCCTCGCTCGGGTCGGAAATCCGGAACAGGTCGACGAGAAATACGGTCGTCTGGCGCGCGGTTTCCGCCTCACGCTTCGCAATGACGGTTTGCCGCTGTGCCGTGGCGCGGGCAATGAGAGCGGCGGCGGCGAGTCCGGTCGTCAGCACCATGCCGGCGACCGCCCCGGAAGCGATCGCGAAGAGTTGCCGTTGCCTGCGGCGCTGCTCGCGCTGGCGCAGGCCGTCGAATCCCACACCCAGTAGGCCCGCGATCAGCTTCAGTTTCGCGTTGTTGCGCCCGTCCTTGCCGGGACGTGCATCGGCGGCAATCGGCTCGGTGCGCACCGAGCTGAGCTCGCCGTCGGCACCCAGCCGGTAGCGCAGCGCCGACGGGAAGCATTCCTCATCGGCGTGCGCGGGATCGTCCGATGCGTTGGGCTCGCCACCGACGATGAGACAGAAAATCCGGTCCTCGCGACCGAGGCGCTTGAAAGCCAGGATCTCCTCATTGACCCACTTCGAGCGAGCCGCGCTGGGCGAGCAGATGACGATCTGGCAGGCCGACTGTCTCAGGGCTTCATTGAGGATGGTGCCGAGATCGGTCGCGCTCGCCAGCTCCTCGCGGTCCCTGAAGATCGGCGCGAGCCGCTTCGGCACCGGTCCCCGCGCGGTGACCGTGCCGATGAGCTGCTTTGGAGGCCGGTAGGACTCGAGTGCCTTGTGCAGCCAGGCCCCCCACTTCGCATCGCGGTGGCTGTAGCTGAGAAAGGCCCAGTACTTGGCAGGTTCCACGTATGTCATGGGTCGCGCCAATTCCTTCTGGGGGCAATTAGTGTAGTTGTAGTGTAGTTGTCCGACCCGAAGGCGCAGATCAGAATT
>DASWEO010000188.1:0-2959 GCA_036394715.1 Steroidobacteraceae bacterium | reverse complement strand
GGGAGTGGAATGGCCGCTCATACGTCTGGATATCCGGGACTTGGATACCGGAGCGCCGAGCCGCTCACTGGGTTGTCGCACGCTGGGAGCAGGTGGGAACGCAGTGGCATTACACAGCCGGCCACTGGGAGCGCTGACGATCTCACGAATTGGAAAGGAAATAGAAATAAATAGGCGGCACGCCACAGAACCGTGCCGCCTATCTCCGGCTCGAACTCGAGAACGCTAATCCAAACGGCCTTTGCGTTCCCTCACCACCGGGTGCAGCAGATCCTCGAGCCCGATGCGCCGGAACATCTCAGCCCGCACGCGATCCGCGACGAGAGGTACGGCGGCGAGATTAGATGATTCCGCCGTTGACGCGCAGCACCTGGCCATTGACCCAGGCGGCATCGGGACCGGCGAGAAAAGCGACGACGTCGGCGATGTCGCTGGGCTGTCCGAGACGCTCGAGCGGCGCCATCTTGGCCATGCGATCCACCAGGTCCTGCGGTTTGCCCTTGAGAAAGAGGTCAGTGGCGGTGGGTCCCGGGGCGACGGCATTCACCGTGATGTTGCGACCACGTACTTCCTTGGCGAGCACGCGGGTCATGGCCTCGACCGCGGCCTTGGTGGCGGCGTAGACACCGTAGGTCGGCATCAGCATCCCGACCACGCTCGACGAGAAGTTGATGATGCGTCCGCCGCTACGCAGGCGTTTCGCGGCCTCGCGCAATGTGTTGAACGTACCCTTGAGGTTCACCGCGATATGACGATCAAAGCTTGCATCGTCCGAATCGGCAATCGGGGCGAGCGTCATGACGCCGGCATTGTTGACCAGCACATCGACTCCGCCGAACGCCGCCTCGGCAGCATCGAACATCCGCCGTACCGAGTCCGCATCGCTGATGTCGGCCTTTGCCGCCAGGGCTCGGCCGCCGGCCTGCTCGATCTTGCGAACCAGCGCCTCAGCCGGCGCGGCACTCTCGGAATAGTTGACGATGACGGTGAAGCCATCCTGCGCCAGCCGTTCGGCAACGGCTAAACCGATGCCACGGGATGCCCCGGTGACCAGGGCGACTTTCTGAGTGTTCTGTTCCATCTGTTGTCTCCTTTCCGGCGGAATTGCCGGGTGGAGACAGCATGCAATTTGCGATGGAGCAGATAATCTCTGCTATATTGGCAATACTGTTCCGATATAACGAACAATGGGCGTGCGCGTGGATCGATTGGACGCTATGCGGTTGTTCACGCGGGTGGTAGACCGGCACAGCTTCACTTTGGCCGCCCAAGACTTGGAGATTCCCCGCTCGACTGCCACCCAGGTGATCAAGGAGCTCGAAGCGCGGCTCGGGGTCCGGCTATTGCAGCGAACCACGCGAAGCGTTCGCTCAACCCTGGATGGGGAAGCCTACTACCAGCGATGCGTCGCCATTCTTGGCGAGATCGAAGAAGCCGAGTCTTCCTTTCGGCACGCGAAGCCGCACGGCCTCCTTCGCGTCGACGTGCACGGCACACTGGCCCGGCACTTCGTGCTCCCCGCATTGCCGGCATTCCTCGCCGAGTACCCAGATCTACAACTGCAGATGAGCGAGGGCGACCGCTTGGTCGACTTGGTGAGGGAGGGGATCGACTGTGTCCTGCGCGTAGGGGATCTGCAGGGCGGCGCAATGATTGCGCGACGTGTCGCCACGCTGACCGAGGTGACTTGCGCGAGTCCGGCCTACGTGGCCCGGCACGGTATGCCCGCGGGTCTCAGCGATCTCGACGGCCACGTCGCCATCGCCTTCATGTCCACCGCCACCGGCGCGGCTCTGCCGCTGGAGTTCACTGTTGACGGTGAGCTGCAAAACATTGCGCTGCCGGCAACCGTCACGGTCGCCGCGGCAGAGTCCTATGTGGCGGCCGCGCGGTTGGGTCTCGGTCTGATTCAAGTGCCGCATTATCATGTCGCCGCCGACCTTGCAGCCGGCTCGCTGCTGGAAGTCCTCCCGGCCCATCGGCCGTCCCCAACTCCCGTTTCGCTCCTCTATCCGCACCGCCGGCAACTCTCACTGCGAGTACGCGTATTCATCGACTGGCTGGCGCGAGAATTCGCCAAGCATCCGGAAGTATCGATGGCGGAGCAATGAGCGATGCCGCGATGACAGTCGTGCAAGACCGTTAAGATGCCCGCCCTATGAGCTCCGCTGCGAAGCACCCTGACGATCAATCGCTGCTCGACATCTGCCATGGCAAGTCCATCGAGCTACTGAAGCGAAATCTGGCGCCTGCCGGCATTCTGGCCGCTTCCCCCGGTTCGCGGGCCAGCAAACGCGGCTATACCGCAATATTCGGGCGAGACGCTGCCGTATGTGCGATCGGGATGGCGGTGTCCGGCGATCAATCGCTGCAACGTGCCGCCGCAGCGGGTCTGCACACATTGGCGGAACACCAGGCACCGAACGGACAGATTGCGAAGTTCGTGGATTTGCAAAGGCAGGAGGCTGATTTCTGGTATCTGGGGTGTATCGATTCGACATTGTGGTGGCTGATTGCGCTGGCTTTTCTCGATCGGCGCCGCTGTCCCGGTGGGTTGCGGCGGCAACATGCGAAGCGCATCAAGCTCGCGATTCAATGGCTGCTGGCGCAGGAGCATCAGCGTTTCTTCCTGCTGCAGCAAAACGAGGCCAGCGACTGGGCCGACATCATGCCGCGCTCGGGGTTCGTTCTGTATACGAACACATTATGGTATTGCGTGAAGCGGCTCTACGGCATCGAGCATGCGCAGGAGACGCACGAAAATTTCAACGGACTCTTCCATCCGTTTTCGGCGGATATCGCAGAGTATCGCCGGGCGCGGCTGCTCAATGACTACGTGCTGCAGCGGGGGCGCAACCGCGACCTGTACCTGAGCTTCGTCAACTTCTCGTTCTTCGGCGAGGAGGGGGATGTGTTCGGCAACGTATTGGCCGTTCTATTGGGACTTGCCGACGCGCGT
>DASWEO010000187.1:0-10588 GCA_036394715.1 Steroidobacteraceae bacterium | reverse complement strand
TGCGTGCGCCGACGTGAAGCATGACATCAAGATCTATCCCTTGCCGCACATGCCGGTCATCAAGGATTTGATCCCCGACCTCACGAACTTCTATGCCCAGTACGCATCGGTCAAGCCCTGGCTGCAGACCCGCACGCCGCCGCCGCCCGACGGCGAGCGCCTGCAGACCAAGGAAGATCAGGAAAAGGTCGATCGGCCTTCGGCGTGCATTCTGTGCGCCTGCTGTTCCACCAGCTGCCCCAGCTATTGGTGGAACAGCGAACGATATCTCGGACCCGCGGCGCTGCTGGCGGCCTATCGCTGGATCGTCGACAGCCGCGATGAGGCGGCCGGCGAGCGCCTCGATTATCTCGAAGATCCGTTCCGCCTGTACCGCTGCCATACCATCATGAATTGCACCGAAGCCTGCCCGAAGGATCTCAATCCCGCGAAGGCCATCGGCGAAATCAAGCAATTGATGGCGCACCGCCGCCATTGATGACTCAGGAACTCGGGAAACTGCGCTGGCGATGCCGCCGGGGCATGAAGGAGCTGGATGTTTTGCTCGCGCGCTACGTCGATGAGTGCTTCTGCAGCGCGTCGAGCCAGGAACAGGATGCGTTCAGGCGGCTGCTGGAGACCCAGGACACCGTTCTCTATGCCTATTGCCTGGGGTCCGAACGGCCGCCGCCCGAGTTCGCGGCGCTGATCGAGCGAATTACGGCGCACTCGCCGGCCGAGGCGCATTCGCCGGCCGATGATAAGTCGTAGAATCCCATCTTGTGCGCAAAGTCACGTTTAATGCCGGTCCGGCACGGGAATTGTCGAACTTTTCCGCCGCAGGCCGGTCTATCGCGACAGGCTGGCTTGCGAGCTCGCCGGTTTGGGATCACGCATGAGTGTTGAAGACAGTGACCTCAAACTGGTCGAGAGGGTCCAGCGCGGCGAGCGCGCGGCGTTCGATTTGTTGGTCCTGCGATACCAGCACAAGGTGCTGAAGCTGATCATGCGATACGTGCACGATGCAACCGAGGCTGAGGACATCGCACAGGAGGCTTTCGTCAAGGCCTTCCGTGCGTTGCAGTCGTTTCGCGGCGACAGTGCGTTCTATACTTGGCTGTATCGGATCGCCATCAACACCGCCAAGAACGCCCTGGTTGCCACGAAACGCCGGCCCATGGATTACGATCTCGACCTTCAGGATCCCGAGCAATACGATCTGCACGCCCGGCTGGCCGAGTCCGAGACTCCGGAAGGCTTGCTGCTCACCGACGAGATTCGCGACACCGTGAACCGTGCAATCGAAAATTTGCCGGAGGACCTGCGAACCGCAATCGTCCTTCGGGAGCTGGAGGGATTGAGTTACGAAGACATCGCGGAAACCATGGATTGCCCGGTGGGTACCGTGCGTTCGCGAATCTTTCGCGCGCGAGAGGCGATTGACAAGAAGTTAAGACCCATATTCGATGGCGGCCTTGGTCGGCCTGAGGACACATGAGCGAACAAATTCGTGAGCAGGTCTCGGCATTTCTCGACGGAGAACTGCCCAACTCGGAAACCGAACTACTGTTGAAGCGGCTGACTCGTGACGGGGAGCTGCGCGAGAGCTTCGGCCGTTACGCCTTGATCGGCGAGGCGGTTCGCGGCACGACCCGCGGCGGCCTCATAACCCGGGGGTTCACCGGACGCGTCAATCTCGCCATCGACGGCGAATCGATTCCGGCCAACGAGCATGTCCCGCACGCCCGCGGACCCCGGTGGTGGCGTCCGTTCGCGGGAGCCGCGGTAGCGGCGGGCGTGGCGGCCGTCGCGGTCGTCGCCTTGCAGCAGCGGGCGGTTGCGCCTACCCTTCGGCCCGGCGTTCCGCTCACGGCGCAGACGGCGGTCCCTGCCCAGGGCGCCCTTCGCGCGGCGAGCGGCGCAGTTCCGGCGCCCCGGGAGGCCATCTCCTACACGGTGCCGGCGACGTCGCCTGCGGCGCCGGCGGCCACGTTCCCTGCTCGCTTGACCAACTATGTGTTCGCGCACAGCAAGTATTCGTCCGGCCTCGCTCAGCGCGGGGTAATGGCGGACTTGCTCATCGAATCCGATGAACAGCAGTCGCCTGCGGTCAATGAAGCGGCGGCGCACGTTGCTCCATGACGCAGTCGATGCGCAATCGGGCCAACTGGCTCATTCCCTGCGCCGCTGTCGGCGCCCTGCTGGCGGCGCTGCCGCAGGCCTCCCGAAGCGCCGACGACCCGCGCGATTGGCTGCAGAAAATGAATCACGCTCTGGCCACGCGCAATTACGACGGCACCTTCTTTCATTTGAGCGAGGGCCGCGTCGAGACCATGCGCATCGTGCACCGGGTGCGGGCGGGGCGCGTCTCCGAGCGGCTGCAGTCCCTGGATGGGTCGGGGCGGGAGTTCGTGCGCAATAACGATGAGTTGACCTGCTACCTGCCCGACCAGCATACGGTGCTGGTCGAACCGCGCCCGGATAACGGCCCGTTCTTAGGATCGCTGCCGCAGTTCGGCGCGGACGTGAACGAGTTTTATCGAATCGAGTCGCTGCCGGCGACGCACATCCTCGGACGGGCGGCGCGAGTCATTGCCGTGAATCCCAAGGATCAGTTCCGGTTTGGGTACCGCCTCTGGCTCGATGAAAAGACGGCGATGCCGCTCAAGACCCAGCTCTGCGATTCACGGGGCCAGGTGATCGAGCAGATATTCTTCGCGCGGCTGGACATGCCTGAGAGCATTCCGGACAGCGATCTCGCGCCGGCGGTGCGCACCGAGGGCATGCGATGGGTGCGCCAGGGACCGTCGCGCGACAATGCGTCGCCGGCATTGTCGGCGTACCGCGCCAGCGAATTGCCGCCGGGATTTCATTTGACCGTGGCCGGCACCCAGACGATCGGGGGGGCGACCGTCCCCGCGAGTCATCTGGTGTACTCAGACGGCTTGGCAACCGTGTCGGTATTCGTCGAAGCCCAACCGGCCGATGCGCCGGGTGCGCACAGCACGGCCGCCGGTGCGGACCCAGGCCCTAGTACGCCCGCCGAACCGCCGATGCAGGGGCTTGCGCGGGTGGGGTCGGGGTTTGCCTTTTCCACGGTCGTGCAGGGCCACCAGGTTACTGCGGTCGGGGAAGTGCCTGCCCAGACCGTGGAGTTCATCGCCCACGCGGTCAAATCCTCGGGGTCCGCCGAACTTCCGCGCCATTGATCGGTGCCACACGTCTCACTGCGCTTTGTGCTGTATTCGCGCCCGGGGTGCGGCTTGTGCGAGGAGATGCTGAGCCAGCTGGCGGCACTGCCGGAAGCCGGTCCGTTCGAGGTCGATGTGCTCGATGTGGATGCCGACCCCGCGGCGAGAGTGCGCTATGGCCACAAGATTCCCGTGCTGCTGTTCGCCGGGGAATTGGTGTGTCACGGGCATCTGGACACCGAGGAAGTGCATAAGGCCCTCGCTTACCATCGCCGACCGGTATAATCGGGGGTTTGTCCAAGCCCAGGCGTAGATGAAGAATATCCGCAACTTTTCCATCATTGCTCATGTTGATCACGGCAAATCGACTTTGGCTGACCGATTCATTCAGGAATGCGGTGGTCTCGATGCGCGGGAAATGCAGGCCCAAGTGCTCGACTCGATGGATCTGGAGCGGGAGCGCGGCATCACCATCAAGGCGCAGAGCGTCACGCTCGCGTTCAAGTCCGTCACCGGCGAGCTGTACCAGCTGAATTTCATCGATACGCCGGGTCACGTGGATTTCTCCTACGAGGTATCGCGGTCGCTGGCAGCCTGCGAAGGCGCGCTCTTGGTCGTCGACGCCGCCCAGGGAGTCGAGGCGCAGAGCGTGGCCAATTGCTATACGGCTCTGGAGCAGGGCCTCGAGGTGCTCCCGGTCATCAACAAGATCGACTTGCCCTCGGCCGATCCGGCGAAGGTCATTCACGAAATCGAAGAAATCATCGGTATTCCGGCCGACGACGCCGCTCTGGTCAGCGCCAAGACGGGCCTCGGCGTTCCGGAGTTGCTGGAACATTTGGTGAAGCGCATTCCGGCTCCCAAGGGTGATCCGGATGGGCCTCTGCAGGCGCTGATCATCGATTCCTGGTTCGACAACTATGTGGGTGTGGTCTCGCTGGTGCGCGTGATGAATGGTGCATTGCACACCGGGGCGAAGATCCGCGTCATGTCCACGGGCCGCAGTCACCAAGTGGACAAGCTCGGCCGATTCACCCCGAAGCCCATGCCGCGCGATTCTCTCAACACCGGCGAAGTCGGATTCGTCATCGCCGGCATCAGGGAAATCGACGGGGCGCCGGTCGGGGACACCATTACTCTGGAAGGGAACCCCGCCAAGGCGCCGCTCGAGGGCTTCAAGCAGGTGCAGCCGCGGGTGTTCGCGGGAATGTTCCCGGTGAGCTCCGACGACTACGAGCAATTCCGTGAGGCGCTGAAGAAGTTGAAGCTCAACGATTCGGCGCTGCATTTCGAGCCTGAGGTATCGACGGCCCTGGGGTTTGGATTTCGATGCGGTTTCTTGGGGTTGCTCCACATGGACATCGTTCAGGAGCGGCTCGAGCGCGAGTACAACCTGGAGCTGATCACCAGCGCGCCGACCGTCATCTACGAGCTTCTGCTCACCGACGGGCGGGTCTCCTATGTCGACAACCCGACCAAATTGCCGCCCCAAGACCGCATTTCCGAGCTGCGCGAGCCCATCATCACCGCCAATATCTTGGTGCCTCCGGATCATGTGGGCGCGGTGCTGACTCTATGCAGCGAGAAACGCGGCGTGCAGAAGAAAATGCTGTTCCTCGGGAGCCAGGTGTCGCTGCAATATGAATTGCCGCTGGCCGAAGTCGTGCTCGATTTCTTCGATCGGCTCAAGTCCGCAAGCCGCGGCTATGCATCGTTCGATTACGAATTCAGTCATTTTCAGGCGGCGCCGCTGGTCAAGCTCGACGTTTTGATCAACGGCGATCCGGTGGACGCACTGTCGCTCATCGTCCATCGCGACAATTCCTACAACCGCGGCCGGGAACTGGTCGACAAGATGCAGGAGCTGATTCCCCGGCAGATGTTCGACATCGCAGTCCAGGCGGCCATCGGCAGCCATATCATCGCGCGCGCCAGCGTCAAAGCCATGCGCAAGAACGTGCTGGCCAAGTGCTACGGCGGCGACATCACGCGCAAGCGGAAGCTCCTCGAAAAGCAGAAGGCCGGCAAGAAGCGCATGAAGCAGGTGGGCCAGGTCGAGATCCCGCAGGAGGCGTTTCTCGCCGTCTTGCAGGTCGGCAAGAAGACCCATTGACCTTGGCCCGTGAGTAACCGTTAGGGGTATTTGATGAACGACGGCGATAGCCTTTTCATTGGTCTCCTGTGCGCAGGCGTCGTCTGCGTACTGATCATTTTGATCGACGGCTGGATCTTCCGGCCCAAGCGCGACCCCGGCGCGACCAGCGTGGAGGAGCCATGGCTGCCGAAGATGGCCGGATATGCGCTGGTGGGTCTGGCGGTGGCGATGCTGTGGCGCCTGTTTCGCTACGAGGCCGTCGATTTCAGTCTCATGCTGGTGGTGGTCGGCGCCATCTCCGGGCTGATCTGGGTGCTGGATCAGGCATTCTTCGCGCGGCGCCGCGAGCTGCGCGCCGCCTCGGCAGGCACTCCGCCCGAGCGCGTGCGCGAACCCATTGCCGTCGAATATGCCCGCTCATTCTTTCCGGTCATCGTGTTGGTATTGGTGATCCGGTCGTTCTTGTTCGAGCCGTTTCGCATCCCCTCGGATTCCATGATGCCGACCTTGTTCGACGGCGATTTCATCTTCGTCAGCAAGTATTCCTATGGATTGCGCCTGCCAGTCACCAATACTCTGCTGATTCCCACGGGCACTCCGCAGCGGGGCGACGTGATCGTATTCCGCCTGCCGCCCAATCCGAAAATCAACTACATCAAAAGGCTGGTCGGTCTCCCGGGAGATCGCATCCGGGTGGATGAGAACAATCAGCTGTACGTCAACGGCAAGCCCATGCCCCAGGAGCGCGGGCCGACCTACACGGGTCCCAAGCAGGACTTGTGGAATTATGTGGGCGCTCCCACGGCCTTCGAGCAACTGGGGGACAAGCGCCATCGCATCATGTTCGCCAACGGCAGTGTCAAAACGGGCGAGTGGGTGGTGCCCGCGGGCCATTATTTCTTCATGGGCGACAACCGCAACAACAGCAAGGACAGCCGGTGGCTGGACGACATCGACGCGCCGGGGTTCGTCCCGGAGCAGAATCTGGTCGGTAAGGCGGTGCGAATTTGGCTTAATCTTGATACTCGTGACGGACCTCTCTGGCGGCGGGTGGGGAATGCGATTCAATAAGGGGTCATTTTAGGGAGGCGAGGAGATGAAACCATCTATGCAGCGGCGCCAGCGGGGCATGACATTCATCGGATTGCTGTGCATTCTCGTGCTGGTCGGCGCCATCGGCTACGCCGGCATTCGCCTGGTTCCGCTGTACCTCAACTACATGAAGCTGGCGCGCACCATGGAATCGGCGGCGACGGAATTCAAAGGTGAAAATGCCGATCTGTCGGGGGTCCGTAAATCCTTGGATCGGCACTGGGCCATCGAAGACATCACCACAGTCGAGCAAAAGGACATCGAGATCACGAAAGACGACCATGGATTGCAGCTGCACGTGGCCTACGACGACTCGGTGCCGTACATCGCCAATGTCTCCCTGTCGGTGCACTTCGAAAAGACCGTGAAGGTGCAGTGATTCCGCAGCGCAAATCGGATGAACTCCTGGCCTGGGTCGAACGTTCGTTCGGCTACGTTTTCGCGCAAGCAGAGCTGTGCCATGCCGCGGTGACTCACCGCAGCGCCGGTGCGGATCACAATGAACGGCTGGAATTCCTGGGCGATTCGATGCTCAATTGCGTGGTGGCGCACTTGCTGTACGAGGCGCATCCTGAGGCGGACGAGGGCGCTCTCTCTCGCTTGAGGGCGACGCTGGTGAGCGGCGAGACCTTGGCGCAAATCGCGGCCGGACTCGGGCTGGGCGAACACTTGCGTCTTGGGCCGGGTGAGTTGAAGACCGGCGGGTTTCGCCGGGCATCGATACTGGCGGATGCGTTGGAGGCCATATTGGGCGCGATTTTTCTGGATTCCGGGTTCGATGCGGCGGCGGCGGCGGTGGCGCTCGTCATCGGCCCGCGGCTGTCGGAGTTGCCGGCTGCGGACACGCTGAAGGACCCGAAGACACGCTTGCAGGAAGCCCTGCAGGCGCACGGGCTCGCTTTGCCGGTCTATACCTTGATCGCGGCGGCGGGCGATCCTCACATGCAATCCTTCACCGTCAATTGCGAAGTCCCGGTACTCCGCATGTCGGCCATGGGCGAGGGCGGCAGCCGCCGGCGCGCCGAGCAGCTGGCGGCCGCGAAATTGCTGGAACTGCTGCCGCCCCAAATTCGGAAGTCCACATGAGCGCAGCCGCATTTCGCGCCGGGCATGTGGCCATCGTGGGCCGGCCGAATGTCGGCAAATCGACCCTGGTCAATGCCCTGGTGGGGCGCAAGGTGTCCATCGTCACCGCCAAGCCCCAAACCACGCGGCATCGGATCTTGGGCGTGGTCAATCGCCCCGAGGCTCAATTGGTGCTGGTCGACACGCCCGGCCTGCATGAATCGACGCGCCGCGTGATGAATCAGTACATGAACCGCGTGGCCATTTCATCCTCGCAGGACGCGGACGTCATCGTGTTCGTGATCGAAGCCATGCGCTTCACCGATGAGGATACCTGGGTCTGGGAACGGGTGCGGGGCTTGAAGCAGCCGCTGTTCGTGGTGGTCAACAAGGTCGATCGCGTGTTCCCCAAGGAGCAGCTGCTGCCCTTCCTCGAGGACTTGACGCAGCGCGTTCCGGCATCGGGAATCGTGCCGATATCGGCGCTCGAGTCTGATAATCTTGACCGCCTGGTCGATCTCGTCGGTTCGCGGCTGCCGGTTTCGCCGCCGTTGTTTGCCTCCGATGTCGTCACCGATCGGGACGAGCCGTTCCATGCGGCCGAGATCGTGCGTGAGAAGCTGACGCTGAAGCTGCGCGAGGAATTGCCCTATGGCATCAATGTGCAAATCGAACGCTTTGCCGACGAAAACAATCGCCTCATGATCAACGCCGTCATCTGGGTCGAGCGCGCCGGGCAGAAGGCCATCGTGATCGGCCAGGGCGGCGAGCGGCTGAAGGAAATCGGCCGGCTCGCCCGCATCGAGCTCAACGATCTGTGGCAGCGCTCCGTGCACCTCGAGTTGTGGGTCAAGGTCAAGGAGAACTGGGCCGACAGCGAAATGGCGCTGCGCCAGTTCGGATACGACACGTTATGAGGAGTGCGCGGCACGTGTGGCTGGCACCGGCCTACGTTTTGCACCAATATGCCTACCGCGACACCAGCCGCATCGTGGAGGTGTTCACAGGCGAGCATGGACGCTTGACCTTGTTCGCGCGCGGCGCCAACGGACCCAAGTCCAGCCTCCGGGGCGTGCTGCGGCCCTTCCAACGCATGCTCGTGTCCTGGTCCGGCAAGGGGGAAGCCTGTCAGATGGTGACGGCGGAGATCGACGGTCTGGTCACCAATCTCCCGCCGAATCGGCTCATGAGCGGATTCTATTTGAACGAGCTGCTGTTGAAGCTGACGGAGCGCTGCGATCCGCATCCCGAGATTTTCTTCTCCTACGCCTCGTGCGTGCAGGCGCTGTGCGGCGGGGAGATCGAGGAACCCGCGCTGCGCCGGTTCGAGAAGCGCTTGCTGAACGATTTGGGGTATGGCTTGGAGCTCGCCAGGACCGGTGAGGGAGCGCCGGTGGAGCCCGGCCGGTACTACCGATTCGCGGCCGAAAGCGGGCCGCAACTCTGCGTGGCCGAGGCGCCCGGCGCGGTTTACGGTCAATCCCTGGCGGATCTGCAAGCGGAGAGCTTCGGCGACGCCCGTTCGCTCCGCGACGCCAAACGGGTGTTGCGCGCGGCCATCGACGCCTGTCTCGACGGGCGCCCCTTGAAGTCGCGCGAGGTGGCGCTGGCTCTGCGCCGGCGAGAGGCTACAGGTCTTGGTGAGCCCTCGTGATTGCTCTCGGCGTGAACATCGATCACGTGGCGACCCTGCGGCAGGCGCGCCGCGGCCGCTATCCCGACCCCTTGCATGCGGCGCTCATCGCCGAGGAGGCGGGCGCCGACAGCATCACCCTGCATCTGCGCGAAGACCGCAGACACATCCAGGAGCGGGACGTCACGTCGTTGCGCGAGGCGCTGCAGACGCGAATGAACCTGGAGATGGCGGTGACGGACGAGATGATCCGCATCGCACAGAGGGTCCTGCCCCAGGATTGCTGCTTGGTGCCCGAGTCCCGCCAGGAAATCACCACGGAAGGAGGCTTGAATGTCGTGGAACACAGCGCACGGATCGGCGACGCCGTGAAAGCGCTGGGGGCGTCGGGGGTGCGAGTCTCCTTGTTCATCGATCCGGATCTGGAGCAAATCGAAGCGGCGCAGCGCGGCGGCGCTCCGGTGATCGAACTCCATACGGGCGCCTATGCCGAATCCACGGGCGCCGCCCGCGCGCGCGAATTCGAACGGCTATGCGCCGCCGCGAAATTTGCCGCGCGCCTCGGGCTGATCGTGAATGCGGGCCATGGCCTCAACTACCACAACGTCGAGCCGATCGCCGCCATTCCGGAAATCGTGGAGCTCAACATCGGGCACGCGATCGTGTCGCGCGCCATCGTCGACGGCCTGGCCAAGGCCGTGCGCGACATGAAAGAGTTGATGCGCGCGGCGCGATGATCTACGGGGCGCGATGATCTACGGGATAGGAATCGATGTGCTCAAGGTGGATCGCATCGAGAGCGTCTACAAGAAACACGGCGAACGCTTTCTGTCGCATCTCCTGATGCCCGAAGAGCGGGCGCAGTTCGAGCGTACGGCGCGCCCGGTACGGTTCATCGCCATGCGCTTCGCGGCCAAGGAGGCCATCGTCAAGGGCATGGGCACCGGTTTTGCGCACGGAGTCTGGATACGGGATGTGGGAGTCGTGCAGAATTCCTGGGGCAGGCCGGAGGTGGTCTATTCCGCGCGCGGCGCCAAGGTGCGCGACGGCCTCGGCATCGGCGAAGGCCATGTGACATTGACCGACGAGGCGGGCTTGGTGGTCGCCGTCGCCGTTCTCATGCGGCGCGCGCCCGCATGAACACCCTGGTGTTCGACATCGTGAGACGCGCGCCCGCATGAACACCTTGGTGTTCGACATCGTGAGACGCGCGCCCGCATGAACACCTTGGTGTTCGATATTGAAACGGTGCCCGACACCGATCTGGGCAGGCGTCTTTACGGCCTGCACGACCTGTCCGACGAGCAGGTGGCGCAGATCATGTTCACCAAGCGCCGCCAGGAAACCGGCAGCGAATTTCTATCGCACGAGCAGCACCGCGTCGTCGCGATTTCCGTGGTGATGCGATCGAGGGATTCTCTGAAGGTGTGGAGCGTCGGGGACGAGACATCGTCCGAGAAGGTATTGATCGAGCGATTCTTCGACGGCCTGGACAAGTTCACGCCGGACCTCGTCTCGTGGAACGGCGCCGGG
>DASWEO010000186.1:0-9545 GCA_036394715.1 Steroidobacteraceae bacterium | reverse complement strand
GCCTTCAAGTCCGTTTCGTGCCGTCCAGGGGCGATCGCCGCTACCCCGACCGATACGGTCAAGCTGCGCTCGATCTGCGTGGTGAGGGCAAATGGCGCCGCTGCGATGACTTCGCGAATGCGTTCGGCCAGTTTCGCTGCCTCGGCCGCGCTGGCGTCGGGCAATAGAATCGCCAGTTCGTCGCCGCCGAAACGCGCCGCAGTGTCCATGCTGCGAATCTGGGTTTCGACGCGTTGCGCAATCTCTTTGAGTGCATTGTCCCCCGCCAGATGTCCGTAACCGTCGTTGATGCTCTTGAACCGGTCGATGTCGATCATCAGGCAGGCGATGGTGCCGCCGCGCCGTTGCGCGCGCGCCAGATCTTCCTTGAGTCGTTCCTGCAAATAGCGTCGATTGTGCCAACCCGTCAGGAAATCGGTGATCCCTGCGCGCAGCAGGCGCGCGCGATTGACCGCGTTTTCGATGCACACGGCGGCGACCGCGCCCAAGTGCGCGAGAAAATCCGTTCCGTGATGACGCGTGAATCGCGTGGGATCGCGGCTGCCGAAGCACAACGCGCCGGTTGCGCGGTCCTTGCGCGGGAGCGGCACCAGGGCGGCGCTCTTGAGGTTCGACGTGTCCGGA
Organism: Steroidobacteraceae bacterium; assembly: GCA_036394715.1. Taxonomy (GTDB): domain Bacteria; phylum Pseudomonadota; class Gammaproteobacteria; order Steroidobacterales; family Steroidobacteraceae; genus Bog-1198. Next base: position 8,921 of record DASWEO010000186.1, on the reverse strand, counting down.
AACAGGAGATGGTGATCGGCTCCTACGAAAGGACCGAGCCACGGCTTGTTCAGTACGGCCAATTGCGGGGCGAGGCCGATCAATGAATCGACGAAGAAAATCTGCTTGAATTCCTCGGGCCGATCGCCGCCGGCAATCAATAGGTGCCGAACCTCGTGCTGTGGATCGAGCAGCACGACGCTGACGGCATCGAGCGAATAGGACTCGCGCAAACCATCGACCATGGCGCGCAGCAGCTGCGCCAAGCTGTCGGCCCGCAGCAAAGTCAATTCGCGCGCTTGTGTGCGCTTCAATATGGTTTCGTTGTTGGCGGCCTCCGCGGTCAATTCCTTGAGGCGATTCTTGAGATCTTCGTTCTCCTGAATCAGATCATCCATGTCCGATATCCCCAAGGTCGCTGTCAGCCCGCACGCGCCGCCGCTCGCACATCCAAGTATGCTCGACCGCGATTCATGATGGCTGTGAACTCCGCCGCATTACCAGTCTTCACCGTCGCGACCAGGCGAGCGACCGCCTGCTGCAAGGCCAGCAATGACTCACCGCCATAGTCGTTCAAGCTCTGAATTTCGAAATACAGATCGGGACTTTCGGCGGCGACGCGGCTCGCCACCTCCAGCTGCGCATCGAAAGTAGTGCTCGACAGCTTCGCCAACCTGGGCGCCGCCTCGCCGCTGTCGGCCAGCGCGGTGAAAAAGGCGATATTGAGCGCATGCGACAACCCCAACACATAGGCAATCAATCGGTCGTGCTCGTCGAGGCCCATGACGACGCGTTCCGCCATCGTCGGGGCAAACAATTCCTGTGCTTCCTGCAGCGCGTCTTGGTCCCCTAAGTCGATGAAGATCACGTGTCGACCCGACAGCAATTCCGTGTCCGGTCCGAACATGGGGTGCAGCGAGGTCACGCGGCACCCGGCCTTGACCAGCGCATCGAGTCCGGCGCGCAGCGGCGTCTTGAGCGAACCTAAGTCGAAGATCAGGCCGCGCGGCACTCGCCGCGCCAAGATCTGGAGCAGGCGCGTCGTGACGCTCAGAGGCGTGGCCAGCACGATCAAGTCGAAGTCCAGGGGATCGTTCTCCCACTCAGCGACGGTATCGAATCCCGGCAGACCTCCCAGGGGATCGGCGATGGCGACACGGAAGCCCTGCGAGGCCAGAAATTCCGCGAACCACCCGCCCATCTTGCCGTGACCACCGATCACCAACGCACGTTTGCCGCTGCCGTGCGCCTGGGCGGCAACCCGCGCCTGTTCCTGCGTGGCCAACGAGGATTGTATCAATTGCCGCAATAGCGATTCGACCAGGTCCGGCGATACGCCCCGCTGCGAAGCGGTATTGCGACCCCGCAATATCACCTCACGCTCGCGTCCGAAGTCGCGGGTCGCGCGTCCGGTGGCGCGCTTGACGGCCGCCACTTGTTCGCTCAAGGCCTGACGGCGCGCGACCAACTCCACCAGCTGGCCGTCGAGATCAGTCAGGGCGGTGCGCAATTCATCGAGATTCATTGAAAGGAGTCCCCTATTCTAACCGTTCCCGTTTTACTGGGCGCCCACGGCTACCGCAAGCGCACGGGCGCGGCTACCATTCTCATATGAGCAGCAGCATAAAGACACACTGGACCGAGACTCTGCCCGACCCCCTGCCGGGGAATCCCCTCATCGTCGTGACACAATGGCTGGCGGAGGCGCGGGCAGATGCCGCCCAGCCCAATCCCAATGCCATGGTGTTGGCCACCGTGGACGATCGCGGCCACCCATCGGCCCGAGTCGTACTCTGCAAAGAGATCAACGCGCCGCTGGGCTACATCGTTTTCTACACCAACTATCGGTCGCGCAAGGGTCGGGAACTCGAGGCCAACCGCAGGGCCGCGGTGGTGTTTCACTGGGATCACCGCCACCGCCAGGTACGCGCCGAAGGCGTGGTGGAACCCCTCTCGGATGCCGAGAACGACGCCTATTTCCGGACCCGGCCCTGGCAGAGCCGGCTCGGCGCCTGGGCGAGCGATCAAAGCCAACCCGTGGAATCCCGCCAGGCGCTCGAGCGCGGCGTAACTGCCATGGCTCGCCGGTTCGGGATTCCCTATGAAGGACCCGGCGCGGCTGAACCCGAGGGTGTCACCGTGGACGTGCCGCGGCCGCCTCATTGGGGCGGATATCGTCTGTGTGCGGACGCTGTGGAACTCTGGGTGGAAGGAGAGTTCCGCATCCACGACCGCGCATTGTGGACGCGAACTTTGCCGGATCGGCCGGGCGCCGGCCCTGCCGTGCCCTCGCCCTGGTCGGTCACGCGTTTGCAGCCTTGAGCGAGGGTGTCATTGGATGACGTCGACACCGTGAAAGATCTTCGCCGCTGAGTCCAGAAAGGCACGAACCTTGGGCGCCAGATGGCTGCGGCTCAAGGTAACGAGTTGCACCGGTAGAGCCTCCGGCTCGAAATCCTGCAGCAGCCGCACCAGAGACCCGGCAGCCAATTCATCCGACACCTGATACGACAGTACGCGCGCAATGCCGCGGCCGGCCTCCGCAGCCTGCAGCTGTGCCTCGACATCGTCGACGAGCAGGCGCGGTGAAAGCCGCACGACTGAGCTTCGGCGTGGCGGACCGAAGCGCCATTCCCGCGCGGGCGAGCGTGCCATGCCGAAGATCGTGTCGTGCGTCGCTAGATCCGCCGGTGTTCGAGGCACACCGCGCCGTGCGAGATACGCTGGGCTCGCTACGACGACGCGCCGTACGCTGCCGACTTGCCGCGCAATCAAGCTCGAATCCGCGAGCGGACCGATGCGTACCGCGAGATCGAGTCCCTCCTCGATGAGATCCAGATTCCGATCGTTCAGCGAGAGTTCGACGCACATGTCGGGGTACTCGTTGAGGAACGCCGACACGATGGGCGCCACATGGCGGCGGCCGAACTGCACCGGCGCAGTGATACGCAGCACGCCGCGAATCGGCGCCTGCGAGGCGCCGACCAGCAAATCCTCGTAGCCGGCAAGCCATGCGCGCGCCCGTTCAGCCAGCGCGCTGCCGGCTTCGGTCGGCGCCAGCCGCCGAGTGGTGCGATCAACCAGGCGCAGGCCGATGCGATCCTCCAGGGAACTGAGCGCGCGTGTGATGGCGGGCGGCGATCGCCGCAGACGCCGGGCGGCACTGACCAGACTGCCGGCTTCAACGATTGCCACGAAGATGGTCAATTCATCCAGGCGGTCCATCGATTATTCCTATTTATGGAATTCTGACTTTCAAGATAGCCAGATTTAATACGACAGCTGCAATAGTAGACTGCGCCGGGCGAATCGCAAACAACCGAGGAGTAACCGCCATGCCGACCCCCGAAATCACTCTTCACGGGACAGAATTGTCGGGGCACTGCCACCGCGTCGAACTCATGTTGCGGATGCTCGGCCTGCCTTTTCGGTACGTAGCGGCCCCGGCCGCGGTCCGCAGTTCACCGGAATTCCTCGAGCTGAATCCGCTCCGCCAGATCCCCGTGTTGCAGGATGGCGATGTCACGCTCGCGGACAGCAACGCCATTCTGGTCTACCTCGCCAAACGCTATGCGCCGGGCAGCCAATGGCTTCCGGAAGAGCCGGTCGCCGCCGCGCACGTGCAGCGCTGGTTGTCCATTGCCGCGGGACAAGTGATGTATGGACCGGCGACTGCGCGCATGGTCGCCTTGTGGAGCTTTCCCGGCGATCTTGCGCGCGCGAAACAGATCGCCGCAGCGCTCCTCCGCTTCATGAACGATCATCTGAGCACCCGGAGTTTTCTCGCCGCGGACCACGCAACCATCGCCGACCTGGCTTGTTATTCCTATGTCGCGCACGCGCCCGAGGGCGGCATTCCGCTCGGCGAACATGCGTCGGTGCTCGCCTGGCTCCGCCGTGTCGAAGCATTGCCGCATTTCAAGGCCATCCCGCCGTCGCCTACACCTGCGTCAACGTGAGGCGGCCATGGACGGCCCGCCCTTCAATCCCGATGAGTTGGCCGCACAGGTATTGGCAGGCGGCGGGCCCCGTGGCAGCGGTATCCGGGATTTCATGCCTGAGCAGCACCGGCACTTCTTCGCTCAGCTACCCTATGTATTCCTCGGTACAGTCGACGCAGCCGGTTGGCCGCTGGCGACCCTGCTGACAGGGCATCCGGGCTTTGTACAGTCCCCGGATCCGGCCACGCTGCATATCGCAGTCCTGCCGGATGCCGGTGATCCCGCGGCCAAGGCCCTCGCGGCGGATCGGGACATCGGCATTCTAGGCATCGATTTCTCGATGCGAAGGCGCAACCGCGCCAATGGCCGCATACAGAGTCTCGAGCCAGGCGGCATCATCGTCGCCGTCAACCAGAGCTTCGGCAATTGTCCGCAATACATTCAGCAGCGGGTCGTCGCCTCTTCTCGAGTCGAACCGGCCGAAGGCGTTCCGACTCCGGTCGAATCCTTCGATCATCTGGATGAAGCGGCGCAAGCCGCCATCGAACGGACCGACACGTTCTTCGTCGCCAGCCGCTCTCGCGCCGGCAGAGGTGCCGCCTATGGCGCCGACATCTCGCATCGCGGCGGCCGGCCGGGTTTCGTCCGCGTCGACGGCGACGCATTGACGATTCCCGATTTTCGCGGCAACCGCTATTTCAACACGCTCGGCAATCTGGTCGCTGAACCGCGCGCCTCGTTGCTGTTCGTCGATTTCGAGACCGGCGACCTGCTGCAACTTCAGGGCAGCGCCCAAGTTGATTGGACGGCCAGCTCGGCGGAGCAGCTTGCAGGCGCCGAGCGCCTGTGGCGTTTCCATGTCGCGCGCGGCTGGCGGCGCAAGGCTGCCTCGCCGCTGCGATGGGTCTTCGTGGAATATGCCCGTACGACACTACAAACGGGCCTTTGGCATGCACCATAAATCAGCAAATATTCGCCCCCGCCTGCCGGTTTTGCCCGCGCAGGGGCAGTGCCACTCAAGGCTCTTTGACCGCCGTCACCGGGTAACCAGCCTCGCGCCACGCCTTCATGCCACCGTCCAGGGCCACCGCCCCGCGAAATCCCATCTGGCGAAGCGTGGCGGTCGCCAGCGTCGATACCCGACCAAACTCGCAGCAGACGAGGATCCTCTTGGTGGGGTCGGTCAGCTCCTGATTGACGCGCAACTCCAACTGCCCGCGCGGCAACAGCCGTGCCCCCTGAATGTGGCCCTCCTCATAGGCTTCGCGTTCGCGTACGTCGAGCACGATCAGGTCGCTCATCCGGGACGCGAGACACGCATTCAGTTCGCCCAGTGACATGAACGGCACCATCGCCGCCGCTTCGGACAGCATCTGAGCCACAGTCTTGCCGCCGGTCATATTGGTGCGCAATGCCTCTGTGATGTGCGTAGGCATCGTGAGATTCAAGCTCTGCATCATCTCGATGAAGGCGCCACGATCGCTTTTCTGCAGCCGCGGATTCTCGGCGAGCTCCTGGCCGATGGTCGAGTGAGAACGGCCCTTGTATTCGTGCGCCGGAAAGACTTTGAGAGACGGATCAAGCCTCAGCACTCCCTCAAACAGACTCTCATAGAGGGCTCCCGCGTCACCGCTCGGCAGGTCGGTGCGCCCTGTTCCACCGATGAGCAGCGTATCCCCGGTGAACACGCGGTCCTCCACGCGCAGGCACATGGAATCGCGCGTGTGGCCGGGAGTGTGCAGCGCCTGCAAGCGCAGCCTTCCGACAACCAGGAGCTCACCACCCTGCAGGCGCAGGTCGACGAATGGGGCTGGGCTCGCGCTATGCATCACCACCGGCACCCCGAGTTGGCGCGCGAGCTGCTGGGTTGCGGAGAAATGATCCGCATGCGTGTGCGTATCGACGAGATATCGGATGCGCAGACCGTCCCGTGCGGCCAGCGCGGTATAGCGGTCGATCTGGCCAAGCTCCGGGTCGATCAGCGCAGCGGCACAAGTGTCCTCGCAGCCGATCAGATAGGATCGGCAGCCGCCGGTTGAAACTGTTTCGAATAGCATTGGACGCCCCCCTGGCCCTATCCAGAATGAACTCTGGAGAGCAGGATATTACTCGGGTCCGCGCCGTTTAGATCGGCACCGATCATGAGTGGACCCGTAGGCATCGCTATTGTGTATTTGCGCGGACAGACACCAGCTCCGACAGCGCGTCCGCCAGCCGTACCAAATCGCTCTCGTCGTTGTATACGTGAGGCGAGACGCGCACGGCGCTGCCACGCACGGCCACGTGGATCTGGCGTTGAGCGAGGTGCCGGCGGCACGTCTCCGGGTTCATGCCGTCCGGCAACCTCACGCCAAAGAGGTTTGCGCATCGTTCGCCCTCGTCCGCTACTTCGAAGCCAAGGGAGCGCAGCCGATCGACCGATCCTCGCTCAATGTTCAGCAAGTATTCGCGAATACGGCCTGGCTGCCAGTCGATCAGCAAGCGGCATGCCGCCTCCAGCATGGCGATCAGTATTGGGTTGGCGCGCAGACTCGTGTCGAAGCGCCGCATCCCCTGCGCGTAACGATCTTCATAGTCGACCAGGCGTGCGAAGTTCTCGCTGCCCGATCGCATCAACCAGCTCTCCTCCAGTGGACTGGCGTCGAGGAAACGGTCGCTGAAGACCGCGAAGCCAAGCCCGTAGTTCGACAGCATCGACTTGTAGCTGTGCACCACCAGGGCATCGGGCCGCAGTCGCTGAACATCGAATGGCATCGCTCCTACCGTTTGGGTGCCATCGACGACGAATGCGGCACCCACTTCTCTGCAACGCGTCCCGATACGGTCGAGATCGAAGAGCGTCCCGTCCGTCCAATGTGCAGGCTCGACGGCAACGAGCGCGGTGTTCGAGTCGATCGCACGCACAACGGCGTCGTTCCATAGCGCCCCTCGACTCTCGCCGGTCGACTGAGAAGACCACGGAGCCGCAGGAGCATGCACCGTGCGCATGTCGACACCATGACTTCGCCAGTTACGCCACGCGTAAACATTGCTCGGAAACATGTCGCCGAGCATGACGACGTTCTGACCCGCCTTTGGGTGGAGATTCCTGGCGACGATGGCCGTGGCGTATGCCACCGTTGGGACAAACGCGACACGTTCCGGGTCCGCGTGAACGAGTTGTGCGCACAATAGTCGCGCCCGTTCGGCAGGGTCAAAGAAGTCCTGCGCCGTCAGTCCAATGGGTGAGGCACGGGCGGTGAGCGCTGCCACGCCCGCCTGCTCCACGGGCCGCGGCAGCGGGCCCATGAACGCGCTGTTCAGGTAGCAGTGACTGTCGGGAATCGAGAACAGGTCTCGCTGGCAAACCAAGGGTACGGATGTCGTTGGCATGAGTTGACCGTGAGTTGTATCGGTATTCGCGCTATGAACGCCATCGGTCCACACTTCAGCCAAGCAGGCCGGGCAGACGCCTAGCCGACCAGCTGGTTGCCGCGTCATACCCATACGCCAGCTGTAAACAAGCTACTTCCGCATGAATCGGCCCCACGATTTGAATGCCGATCGGCAACCCTCCATGACCAAATCCCGCGGGGGCGGCAAGCGCGGGGCAGCCGCTCATGGTGATCGGAAGCACCCCCTTCATCCACTCGTGATAGGTCTCCATCTTTTTGCCCGCGATTTCGTGCGGCCAATGGAGATTGACGTCGAACGGAAACAACTGCGCGGTTGGAACTATGAAGTAATCGTACTTCTCGAAAAACCGCCGCACTGCTTGATACCATGCGGTCCGTACGTCGGACGCTGCGGAAATATCGAAGGCGGTGAGCTTGAGGCCGCTCTCAACCTCGAATATTGCCTCTGGTTTCAGCAGGGCGCGCCTTGCCGGATCGTTGTAGTAAGCAAGCAGGCTTCCGCCGGATTGCCAGGCACGCAGCTTCAACCATGCTCGCCAGACGGCATCGATCGAATACTCTGGTTGGGCTTCTTCTATGGTGCAGCCCATCGACTCGAATACTTTCAAGGCGCTCCTGCAAACGTCCAGCACCCCGGGTTCAAACGGCAGATAGCCTTTAAAGTCTCCCGACCAGGCAATCCGCTTCCCTTTGAGATCGGATTCCAAGCGCCGTTGAAATGCGCTTCCGTCACCCATCGTGGATAACGGCGCCCGAGCGTCGTAACCTGCTTGGACAGAAAGGAGCATCGCCAGGTCCGAGACGTTCCGCGCCATCGGGCCTACGACGCTCATGGATGGAAACCAGCCGTCCAGCGCGCTGGTTGGCACCAGTCCCATGCTGGTACGAAAGCCGAATACATTATTCCAGCCGGCCGGATTGCGAAGGCTGCCGCCGAAGTCGCTGCCATCCGCGACCGGCAGCATGCGCAGGGCGAGAGAGACGGCTGCACCGCCGCTGCTGCCGCCGGCCGAGCGGGATTGATCGTATGCGTTGCGTGTGGGCCCGTAGACCGGGTTGTAAGTATGCGAACCCAGCCCGAATTCCGGAGTATTCGTCTTGCCGATAAAAATGGCGCCGGCTTTTCTGAGGCGCTCCACCATGATGCCGTCCGCATCCGGCACGAAGTCCTTGTAGATCGGCGAGCCCATCGTCATGCGGATGCCTTTGACGGGCATCAAGTCCTTGACGGCCAGCGGGAAGCCATGCAGGGGCCCCATCAACTCGCCGCGTGCAACTTGCCTGTCTCGCTCTTCGGACTGAGCAAGTAACGGCGCTCGATCTTGCATAGCCACGATGGCGTTGACCCGCGGATTCAGCTTCTCAATGTGATCGAGGTACGCGGTCATCACCTCGACGCAAGAAACCTTCCGAGCCCGAATGACATCGGCAAGTGTCACCGCGTCCAGCATCACTAGGCTGGACGGTTGGACCGCGGCGGGGGCAGCCTGCACCAGCGATGGCGCAGCTGCGCTTGCGGCCACGCCTGTCGCCAGGCCTAGAAGCGCTCGACGATCAAGATTGGGATCGTCTGAATCTGTGGTCGTCGGTGGCACGAGCATTCCCC
>DASWEO010000185.1:0-9039 GCA_036394715.1 Steroidobacteraceae bacterium | reverse complement strand
CCCGGGAATATTCTGCCGGCGCATCTCCGACTCAAGATAGCGGTCGATTGCCGTTGTAGAATGCGCGTGAGGAGCCTGATGAGGCTGGGGTTGTTCGGGCCGCTTCTGTGCCGGCTGGGATTGGGCCGGCTGACGCTGTGCCGCAGGCGCCTCGCCCCTCGACGTGTACGAAGCCAGCGACAAGAACAAGGCGAGCGCGGTCGTGCGATACATTGAAAACCTTTGGCTATGGAAGAAACCTAATATGCATCGACTTCGCAAGCCGTATCTACTCTTTCTCGGCGACGTCCGGGATAAACTGACGGCGAAGACCGCCTTCGGTCTTAAGGACTGGTGTCCTGACGACGTCGTGGGCGAGTGGAGCTTGCCGGGTTGCGGCGTCACGCTCGGCCTCTCACGTCTGTCGCCCCGCGAGGCCGCCGCGCATGGCGCCGGTTCCATCGTCGTCGGAATTGCGCCGACCGGCGGCACGCTGCCGGCTCATTGGGTCGCCGAACTGGCCGCGGCGGCCGACGCCGGCCTCGACGTCGTGAGCGGACTGCACACGCGCCTGACCTCCTTTCCCGATCTGGTGCAAGCCGCTTCGCGGCGCGGTGTCCGGCTGATCGACGTCCGGCACAGCGACAGGACTTATGGCGCAGCGACCGGCCGCAAACGCGGCGGTAAGCGGGTGTTGACGGTCGGGACCGACTGCGCTCTCGGCAAGAAGTACACTGCCTTGGCCCTCGCCAAGAACCTGCGCGAGCGCGGGGTCGACGCGTCCTTTCGAGCAACCGGCCAGACCGGCGTCATGATTTCAGGCGAAGGCATCGCCATCGATGCGGTCATTGCCGATTTCGTCGCGGGCGCGGCGGAACAGCTATCCCCCGACAATGCGGCCGATCACTGGGACGTGATCGAGGGACAGGGATCGCTGTTTCACCCGGCTTACGCGGGAGTAACGCTCGGGCTGCTGCACGGCTCGCAGCCCGACGCCATCGTGCTATGCCACGACCCCTCGCGGCGTACCATCGACGAGTACCCGGATTTTCCCATTCCCGATCTGCAGGCGGCGATCGACGACTATCTGCGCGCCGGCCGGCTGACCAACCCAGCGATACGCTGCGTCGGCCTCAGCATCAATTCCTCGACTCTCTCCGATGCCGACTGTGCCGAGTATTTCCGGGGGCTCACGGCGGAGCTGGGATTGCCGGTATGCGATCCCGTGCGTACCGGCGTGGATGTGCTGGCAACCGCTTTGCTCGCACCCTTGCGGTGACGGCAGCGCATGGCCAAGGGGGATGGGAAGCCTGAAGGCAACGAAAGACGCAGTTGCCTTCAGGCTTCCCATCCCCCTTGCCCTTAACGCTGGGCCGCTCGACATCGTGGGCGCCCGTAGCGTCGGCACTGTGTGTCGACCTACTCCAGTATTCGCCCGGTGGGGTAAGGAGCCTGCTGGCAACTGTGTTCTTCGTTGCCGGCAGGCTCCTTACCCTACCGGGCGAGCGCTGCCTCCAGGCGGTAGAAAGATCTTGGCGATCGCCAACGCCGTCGGGTAGGGCGCCGGATCGTTGCGGTTCGTCAGGACGATGACCGTGAAGCGCCGCTCCGGGTAGCGCACGATGACGTTGCGAAATCCGATCGTTTCGCCCGAATGCCAGCGAGTCTCGCCGGTGATGCACCAGCCGAAGCCATATTGAACGGCCGGATCGTCGGTCGGGGTCGCAGCTTGGAACGCGAGGCGCAGCGATGCCGGCCGCAGAAGCCGGTCCTCGCAAAGTGCCGCATCCCATTTCGCGAGGTCGTCGATGGAGGAATAGATACCGCCGTCGCCGAGGGTGGCGCTGGTCAGGCTCTGATCGGTGCGCGTCCACGAATGCCGGGAGGCGCTGTAGCCGAAGGCGCGGTGCGCGACGACCGACTCGCCTGCCTCGAACGCGACGGTATTGTGCATGCCGAGCGGTTGGAAAATGCGCTCGCGCAGAACGGAAGCGAAATCTTTAGCCGATGCGCGCCCGGCGATGAGCGCCAGCAGGGAGTAGCCGCTATTGCTGTAGCGATACCCTGTGCCCGGTGGAAAATAGCCGCGATTTTCCGCTTCGAGCAGGCCAAGCACATCGGCATCGCTCAATGGCGAAGTCGTTCCGTCCGGAATCAGATCCTCATAGTCGATGAGTCCGGAGGTATGGGTAAGTAGGTGACGAATCACGATTTCATCGGCGGCAGCCGGCAGGGTCGGCAACCACTTGCGCACTGGGTCGTCGATGGACAGCCGCCCCTCCTCCGCCAGGAGCAGTATCGCGGCCGAGGTGAATTGCTTGGTCAGCGACGCCAGACGATAGTTGGTGGCAGTCGTGGCGGCGATCAGGCTTTCGACATTCGCAAGGCCGTAAGCGCGCCGACATAGGGGTACGCCATCTTGAACCACCGCGACACAGGCGCCGGGCACGGCACCCTGGTACGCGCGCATGAGCGCGTCGATCCGTGATTCGTGGTCGTGGGACCGGGATCCAGTGGACACTCAAAGCACTCCTGCGAATGCCCTATCGCGTATCCGGCGCACCGGGTGGTCCCGGGAATTCCCGCGCCGCGGCCAAAATCCACTCGCGAAACTGTGCAACTTTAGGGATCGCAAGAAAGTTCGTCGGACACACGAAATAGTAAGCCGAGCCGTAGGGCAACGCCCCGTTACCCGCGAGCCGCAGCGTACCCTTGTGCAGCGATCGCGAGACCAACGTCCAACGCGCGAGCGCAAATCCGAGGCTCTCTTCCGCCGCCGCAAGGAGGCCCGCCGAGTCCTCGATACTGGGCGATCGCGAATGCCAGGCAGCCTCCTCATCGGTCTGGCTCCAAACACTCCACGGCTCATCGCCGCTTTCGAGCAGCGGGTATTTGCTCAAGTTCGCTCCGCGCTCGATCATTCCGTATTGCTTGATGAGGTCGGGGCTGGCCACCGGCACCAGCCAGTCGTCGAGCAATTTTTCGCAATGCACATTGGGGTAGTTGCCGCGGCCGAAGCGTATGGCGACATGGTGGGCGCTGCGCGAAAAATCCACCAGCTCACGCGAGGTGTGAAAGCGCAGGTCGATGTTGGGAAATTTTCGCCGAAAAGAGCGGATGCGCGGCAGCAGCCATATTTGTAGAAACGACGCCAGCATGGTGATTTGCAGCGGCCCCGCGCGGCGATGATGCTTGATTTGCTGCAAGGCGGACTCGAGCTTCTCGAGCCCCGCTCTCACGGCGGGCAACAATTCGAGGCCTTCGTCGGTAACTTCCACGCGCCGGCCATTTCTCCGAAACAGCGGCACTTGGATATACCCCTCGAGCGCCTTGATCTGCTGGCTGACGGCGGCGGGCGTGACATTGAGCGCATCGGCGGCCGCCGAAAAATTCAAGTGCGTGGCCACCGCCTCGAATACCCGCAGGGCTCCCAACGGCAATCGGTCGTAGGCGGTCGGCACCTTAAGCTTTCCTTAACGGACTGTCAGGCATTGCGTTTGTTGCTCATCGGCGCGTGGAGCAAGCTGTGCTCCGTCGGAACCCACTCATACTTCGGAGTACATCATGAACGAAATCGCTGTCGTCGCAAGGCTCGCGCAAGGGCTTCTTGCCGTAACCATCGTGTCCACCCTCGGGCTGCTCGTTCAGCTCAGTCTTCTATACTAAAGAGGGTCGTGTCCATGTCCACGAATACATCAGTCGAATAATCGCCGGATTCCCGGTCTATGAGGTGCCGCAGACGATGGCATCGCGCTTCTCTTGATCGAGTTTGGCGAGCGCGCGGACTCGAGCATAGAAGGCAGTGAGGTCGCCGCCCACTGCCTTCAGTTCCCGCTCGAAGCCCGGCACGCAGGTAAAATACGTGGAGATGGACGCCAGATGAGCGTTGTTGAGGTCATCGTCGAACCAAGATTCGAACGGAGCATGTCCGCCCCAATCCGCTTTGAGCTGAGCGTAGGACGAACGCATGGCGGCGAACGCCGCGCGCTTCTTCTCGCGCATCGACTCGGGCGCCAGCCCTGAGCCATAGACCGTGCGCAGCTCGGCGCGGGTGGCGGTCAGGAGATCGACAACCTTCGCATAGTGATCCTGCTGCACGAGATGTTTGGCCAAGTCCGCGTCGCGGCCTTGAGCGCGCAGCCAGCGCCGCACCCCCTCTGCTTCAACCGTCGTCGCGAGCGCCTCATTGAACGACGAGTCGTTCGGCACGTACAAGAGCTGGTGGGTAAGCTCATGAAAGATGATCGAGGCAAGCTCGACATCGTTCCAACCCATCATGGTGTTGAGGACGGGATCATTGAAATGACCCAGCGTGGAATAGGCCGCGACGCCCCCGACCGTGACGTCAAAACCCTTGGCGCGCATTCGAGCGGCAAAGCGGCGCGCCCTGGCTTCGACAAAATAGCCGCGATAGGCGACGCACCCGACGATGGGGTAACACCACTCCTTGGCGTCGACCGAGAATTCCGGCGCGGCGACCACATTCCACACCACGTAGCGGCCGCCCACGTCCGCGTAACTGCGATAGCTGCCGTTGTCCGGCAGTCCCAGCTCGCGGCTGGCGAAATCGCGTATGGACGCGACCGCCTCGAGCTGGGCACGCAAGGCCGAAGGCGTCGATGGCTGGTCGATCACGCGGGCGATGGGTTCGCGCTTGGACATCAGCGACAGCTGCCCCTGGGCGCTCTGCAATAGGTAGCAACCGCCGCTCGAGGCCGCGATCAGCGCAACTATCAAGGCCGCGCGGATCGTTGCGGCTATCCTGCTAGTATTCACCCATGCAAGTGTATCTTGTCGGCGGAGCGGTTCGGGACGCCTTGCTTGGGCTGGCCGTCAAAGAACGGGACTGGGTCGTCGTCGGCGGCACCCGCGAGGAACTGTTGCGCCTCAACTTTCGCGAAGTCGGACGCGACTTTCCGGTGTTCCTGCACCCCAAGACTCACGATGAGTACGCCCTGGCGCGGCTCGAGCGCAAGGTGTCGCCCGGCTACCGCGGATTCACGGTGGAATTCGGACCCGAAGTCACGCTCGAAGAGGATCTCGCACGCCGCGACCTGACCATCAACGCGATTGCAGAATCGCCGGACGGCACGCTGCTCGATCCTTACGGCGGCAAGCGCGATCTCGAGGCGCGCGTACTGCGCCATGTCTCCCCGGCCTTTGTCGAGGATCCGGTGCGCGTGCTGCGAGTCGCGCGTTTCGCCGCCCGCTTTGCGCCGCTGGGTTTTCACGTTGCTGCCGAGACCCTGGAACTGATGCGCGCCATGGTGGAGCGGCGCGAGGTCGACGCGCTGGTACCTGAGCGCGTATGGCAGGAAACCGAAAAAGCTCTGCGCGAGCCCAAGGCCAGCGAATTTTTCAAAGTACTGCGCGCCTGCGGCGCGTTGCAGCCGATATATCCTGAAATCGACGCGCTGTTCGGCGTACCGCAGCCGGTGCAATGGCACCCGGAGATCGATACGGGGGTGCATATCTTGATGGTGCTCGACCAGGCCGCATGCTTGAGTTCCGAGCCCAAGGTCCGGTTCGCCGCCCTGGTGCACGATCTCGGCAAGGGCACGACGCCGCGCGAGGAGTGGCCGAGCCATCGGGGGCACGAGGAACGCAGCGTTTCGCTCATCGAGGCGCTGGCGGATCGCCTGCGCCTGCCGGGCGAATATCGCGACCTCGGCATCATCGTGGCGCGCTACCACGGGATCGTGCATCGCGCCTTTGAGCTCCGGCCCAAAACCATTCTGGAATTCATCGAGCGTGCCGACGCGTTCCGGCGCCCGGAGCGTTTCGCGCAGGCGCTGCTCGCGTGCGAGGCGGATTCGCGCGGCCGGATGGGATTGGAGAGCGTCCCCTACCCGCAGCGCGCATACCTGCAGGCGGCGCGCGATGCCGCCGCGGCCATCAAACCCACACCCGAGGACATCGCAGCGCACGCCGGACCGGAGATCGCCAAGCGCCTCCATCAGCGGCGTGCACACGCCATCGCCGAATTGCGCGAGCAATCACAGAGCGTTCGTTCGAAACCTTGAAACAAGCTCGCGGGAGGCGGTGGGAATGTGCAAAGTGATCCGCGGAAAATAGAGAGTTTCCCATGAAAATGCGATGCTTGCTGGCATTGTGGTCGATCGTTTCAGCGGCCACCCTGGCTGGAGTTTCGCGGGCCGACACGGTGCTCGTCGATGCGGCGGCCGCTTATCCCGAAGGACCCCTGTGGCGGGACGGCAGGCTCCTGTACGTCGAATACGCCGGGCCGGGAATCAAGATGTGGGACGGAAAGCAGGTCAAGCCCTATTGGGGCCGCGAGCATTGCGGCGCTTCCGGGCTGATCACCTACCGGCGCAATCACATCTTGGTGGCCTGTTACGATGCGAACGAGGTAGTCGAGCTGGACGAAACCGGCAAACAAATCCGCGCCATCGACAAAGACAGCGGCGGCAAGCCCTTCATCGGCCCCAATGATTTCACGGCGGACGCCACTGGAGGCATCTATCTTTCCGCCTCCGGCGTCTACGACCTGAAGGCGCCGATCAGCGGAGCGATTCTTTATCTATCGAAGGCCAAGGGCACGCTCGTCGAAGTCGCCAACCTCATCCACTATTCGAACGGCCTGGCGCTCTCCAAGGATGGCAAGAGCCTGCTGGTGGCGGAAATGCTGGCCGGCCGCATCCTGTCATTTCCGGTCGAGGCCGGCGGCACATTGGGTCCTCGCACCGTGTGGGCGCGCATGCAGGACTTGGCGCCGCCGACACCCCACGAGGACGCCTACAATGGCCCCGACGGCTTCAAATTGGGTCCCGACGGCAATTACTACATCGCGCAAAACGGCTCGGGCCGGGTGCTGGTGGTGAACGACGCAAAGAAGCTGGTGCGGATCATCACCGTCCCCACACCCTATGTGACCAATATGAATTTCGGCGCCGATGGGGCGGCTACCGTGTACATCACAGGCGTTTTTGACCCATGGAAAGCGCCGTTTCCCGGCGCCGTGTATCGCTGGACGAAATGATTTCGCCAATGGGGCGTTGCAAGCGGGCGGTTAGTAGGCCGGGGGAGTTTCGCCCCCAGCCTCTCGCAGAACCGTACGTGACAGTCTCCCGTCATACGGCTCCCATCGCCCTGCCGGTGGCTCTGCCATAGGCGCGCCAATGGGCGAACAACTGCGGCTGTCTACAGGCAACACGCCATATCCACTGGAAGCTGCGGCCAGGATGCCGCGCGAGCTTCTTGTATTTACGACGTACCCACCGCACCAAAGCCGCTTCGAAGCGATCAAAGACTCTGAGCAGTGCCGATTTGTAGAAGTGTCCATAGTAGTTCAACCATCCTCGCAATATCGGGTTGTAATGGGACGCCAGCTCACCAATGCTGGCCGGGGTTTGTCGCGCCAGTTTCCAACTCTTGATCGTGCGCAGCATCTTCTTGGTCGCATCCACGCTCACCGCAGGGAGAAAGCTGTCGAACAGCTTCCCGTAGCGATTCTTCGCTTCGCGCGGCCTGAACGTGTAACCCAAAAAGGTAAACTGCTTGTGCGCATGCGCCTCCTGGCGCCGACTATCCTTGCAATACACAATGGCCGTCTTCTCCAGGTTCAGACGCAACCCGCACTGCTCTAGCCGTTCTACGATCGCCCGTAGCTTCCACTGCGCCTGCAACTGCGAGCTACAGTGCACCACGGCATCATCGGCGTAACGGGCAAAAGGACAGTACGGATGCTTCTCCTGCATCCATCGATCAAAGCAGTAGTGCATGAACAGATTCATCAGCACGGGGCCGATCACCGAGCCTTGCGGCACCCCTTGGCTGCGTGGGACGAGGGTCCCGTCCGCATTGACAAAGGGCGCTTTCAACCACCGCTCGATATACAGCACCGCCCATCGTTCCTTGACGTGCTTGCGCACCGCTCTCAGCAACAGTGACCAGTCCAGTTCGTCGAACGCCTTGTGGATATCGAACTCTATGACCCAGTCGTATTTCCAGCACCTCTCACGGGTCACCCCAACCGCCTGCAAGGCAGACTTGTTCGGGCGATATCCATAAGAGTCCGGGTGAAACAACTGCTCCAGAGCCGGTTCGATGTAGGTCTTGGCCACCGTCTGAGCGATCCGGTCTTCGATTGTCGCGATTCCTAGCACCCGCACGCCACCAGTCTTCTTCGGTATCTCTACCAGCCGGATGGCTGGGGGCATATAGGAGCCGGAACTCATCCGATTCCACACCCGATAGAGATTATCTTTCAGGTTCGCCTCGAACATCTCGATGCTTTCGCCATCGATGCCCGCCGCGCCCCGGTTGGCTTTGACATGCCGGTACGCTTCCCACACCACCCGCTTGGCTATGCCAAACGGTTTGACCGCTCTCGCAGGCTCCTCCCCGTTGCCGGGTTGGCCCGCGCTCTCGGTCCGGACGACGTCGCTGCTTCGCTCCAGTCCCATTACAGAACCTTCAACACTACCATCAGCGACTCCTCCACTGACCTGTGCCTCGGTATTCTTCCTCATGGTTTCAGACCACTTGTCATTTCCCTACACATCACAGCGTCAGATTTCCCGCGTTCCCCATGAGCGCCCATGTCGAGCTCGTGCCGCCTTTACACCGGCTGTCATCTGAGCAGTAAGCAGAATATCCCTCAGACTTAATCCTGCAGGTTTCTGACACCCGCAGTTTCGACAGCAAATTCTGTACATCACGATGCGTCCTCGGACGGTTCACTTTCGTTCACCTTCTCGACACTCACCTGACGCCCTTGTCGAGCGCCTTTTCCCAGAATTGCTCACTACCGTGACCTTTTGAGTCACAGCAGCACCTGGGCAGTTTGAGGCCCGTGTCTGCACACTGACCTCGGGGGGCCGTCCCCCATCACTCATGCGGCACACGAAACTGACAATTTTCGGAAAGAAGAATCATCAGCTTCGTTTCGCGTCGCACTCAGAACTTGAAGCCGACCTTGATGCCAAGCACCCGCGGACGAAGCGGCACTTCGGCTTTGACGTCCTGGCCAGAAGTCGTGAACGTGCTCGAGTTCTTGTTCGCGAGGTTCTGGCCGTAGGCCAACACGTCCCACGCTCC
>DASWEO010000184.1:0-11712 GCA_036394715.1 Steroidobacteraceae bacterium | reverse complement strand
TGCCCGGGTCGTATGCGGGCCGCGGGTAGGGATCTCCAAGGCAGTCGAGCGGCCTTGGCGCTTTGGCCTCGCGGGCTCGCGCTACCTCAGCCGTCCGTTTCGCTGATCGTATCCGCTCTCGCAGTGAGCTCACCGGTTGACCACGATGCGCCTTTGAGGTATTTCTCGATCAGCGTCGCGGCCGATTGCACTTTGCAGTGCAAAGATACGAGGGTGGTAGATGAAAGACTTGCAACAGGCCTTGTCCGAGATTCATTCCATCCGCACTCAGGTGGCGCGTGGCACTGAATTTCACGGTTATGGTCCGGCGTCCATTGCCACGAGCGGAATTCTGGCGCTGGCGGTTGCGGCCGCACAGGCGCAGTGGATGGCGAAGTCTGCGAAGGCTGACCTTGCCGTCTGGCTCGGCGTTTGGGCGGGGACCGCCGTCGTGTCGGTGTTCCTGACCGGCCTCGAGACGTTCGTGCGCGCCCGGCGCGTGCATTTGGGATTTGCCAAAGAAATGGTCCAATCCGCGGTCGCGCAGTTCCTGCCCGCCGTGATGGTCGGATTTTTGCTCGCCGTCGTGATGATGCGGGTCGCGCCGCAGGAATGCTGGATGTTACCCGGCCTCTGGGAGTTGATCTTCAGCTTGGGGGTATTCGCTTCGTGCCGATTTCTTCCGCGGCAGATGTTTGCCGTCGGCGTGTGGTATCTGGCGGCCGGGCTCTTTTGCCTGGTTGCCGGAAGCGCCACCCGGTCGCTCTCGCCCTGGACGATGGGTATTCCGTTCGGCGTCGGCCAGCTTCTGGTCGCAGCCGTACTTCAGTTTCGGTATGGAGAACCTCTTGAATAAGCGCGGCACCAAGAAGGGCGCGGTTCCCCGGTTCGCCTACGATGGCTTGGACCGCGTCATTCACGAGCGCGCGCGGTTGAGCGTGCTCACGTCGCTGGTCACTCATTCGAGAGGTTTGCTGTTCGGCGACCTGAAGCAGCTGTGTGCGCTGACCGACGGCAATCTCAACCGGCATTTGCAGGTACTCGAAGAAGCGAGGCTGATCGCAATCACGAAGGGCGTGCAGAATAACCGCCCGCAGACGTTTTGCCGCATTACCGCCTTGGGGCGCAAGCGCTATGTCGAGTACCTCTCGGTGCTCGAGCAAGTGCTATTGGATGCGGCAACCGCCGTCAGATCGGAATGGAGCCCGAAAGAGGCGACCTAAAGAGACGTTGAAATCGCCCGCGGCGCGGTCATGGCAGCCCGGATGCCTCGCACTTGCGTCTCATTGCCGGGAACTGTACTTTGTGCAACAAAGCGAACCAGCGTCAAGCCTCGCTTGTCACAATTCTATCGCACGGCGGGTACGCTGCGCGGACCGTCATCCCCCAAAGAGGAACTCATGCGTGATCCTGTCATGAACCAACCAAGCGTCATCGTGTCCCGGTCCCACGGACGTGCAGAGTGACCGCATTCGCCCACTTGGAGTTCCCGTGGATAGGGTTCGCGCTCGCGGCGTGCGCCATGGTCTATGGCATCGTCGCGTGCGTTGCCGCGAACATGCGGATTCGACCCTCGCGGTTCACGGCGGGGGACACGCTTCCGGTGACGATTTTAAAACCCCTCTGCGGGGCCGAGCCGGAGACGTACGAATGCCTGCGCTCGTTCTGCGATCAGGCGTATCCGGAGTTTCAAGTGGTCTTCGGCGTCTGCGATTCGAACGACCCGGTGCTGGCCATCGTGCAGCGATTGCAAAGGGAGTTTCCGCTGCGCGACCTGGCCGTAGCGATCGATCGCCGGCAGCACGGCAGCAACCGCAAGGTGAGCAATCTCATCAATATGATGCCGCTTGCGCGCCATGAGTTTCTGGTCCTGTCCGACAGCGACGTGAAGGTGGAGCGCGACTATCTGGCCAAAGTGGTAGCGCCGCTTCACGACGACGGCGTCGGCATCGTCACCTGCGCGTATCGAGGGCGTCCGCGCCGAGGATTGTGGTCGCTCTTGGGAGCCTCGTTCATCAATGAATGGTTCATGCCGTCGGTACGGGTGGCGGCCATGGCCGGCTCGCGGTCTTTTGCGTTCGGCTCAACCATAGCCATACGGCGCCAAGTCCTCGCGACCATCGGCGGTTTCATGGCGATCGCCGATCAATTGGCGGACGATTATCGGCTGGGAGAACTGACCCGCCGCCGGGGATTGCGCACGGTTTTTTCCGAAGCCGTGGTCGAGGTCTGCGTGACTGAGCCCGGCTTCGGAGATCTGGTGCGGCACGAGCTCCGATGGCTGCGCACGATTCGTGCGCTCCGGCCGATGGGATACGGGTTTACCTTTGTCACGTTCGGGGTGCCGGTGGCCGCATTCGGAGCCCTGCTGGCCGGGGGTGCGGCACCGGTCGTCGGCATGCTGGCGATCACCGCGCTGGCGCGCGTCATGCTGCATTTATCGGTGCGCCAGCGGGGCTCCTCCGCACTGCAGCTCGCCGTTTTGCCGCTGAGGGACGCGCTCAGCCTGGCGCTTTGGGCTTGGAGTTTCGTTACGCGCCGGGTGCAGTGGCGGGAGGTTCGCTACCGCGTGACTCGCGACGGATCGGTCCAGCCGGTCGCGAGGATTTGACGCGAAAGCCCGATGAAAAAATTCTTGATCGTCACGGCCGATGACTTTGGACTGCACGAAGCCGTCAACGAGGCGGTTCAGCAGGCAAGTGCGGCGGGGGTTCTCACGGCGGCGAGTCTGATGGTGGCGGCACCCGCCGCCGCCGACGCGATTCGGCGTGCGCGCGAGCTGCCGAACTTGCGCGTGGGTCTGCATCTCGTTCTCGCGGACGGCAACGCAATGCTGACGCCGGATCTCATCCCGGCTCTCGCCGACGGAGCCGGCCGCATGAACAGCCGGATGTTCGTCAACGGCGTACGTTTCTTCGCGTTTCCCGGGGTGCGCAGACAGCTGGAAGCGGAGATCCGCGCACAGTTTGCGGCGTTCGCGCGCACCGGGCTGGCTCTCGACCACGTCAATGTGCACAAGCATTTCCATCTGCATCCAACCCTGTTGGACATGCTGCTGCGAATCGGCCGCGAGTACGGAGTTACGGCGGTGAGGGTGCCCGATGAGCCCCTCTGGTTCGCCGCGCGGGGAGGCCATGGGTTCAGAGCCGCCAATACCGCGCTGCTGGCTCCGTGGATTGCGCTCATGAAGCGTCGATTGCGCCTGGCGCAAGTGCCGTATAACGATCGCATATTCGGCGTCGCCGCGAGCGGCGCCATGGACGAGGCGAAGCTGCTGGCAATTCTCGAACGGCTGCCGGAGGGCGTGACCGAAATCTATCTTCACCCCGCCACCGAGTCCGGAAGTGCGATCGCTGCGTCGATGAGCACGTACGCCCACGCCGAAGAGCTGGCCGCGCTGTTGAGTCCGCGCGTCCGCGCCGCCATCGCCGCTGCCGGGATCGGCCACGGCGGCTTCGCGGATGCGCTGCTCGCGCGCCGCCTGCGCGCGGCGTGACATTCGCGTGCAGCCAGGAGCCTGTCTGACTATCGGCCGCAATCGCATCTACACCTGCAGATGTCCCAACGGAATTCGAGCCGAGCGCTTGACCGTGGCGAGCACCACGCTCGACTGCATGTCGCGAACGTTCGGCACTCTGATGAGCTTCTTGAGCACGACGTTGCTCAATGCATCTAAATCCTTGCCGTAGACCTCCAGGATGAAGTCATAGCTTCCGGTCATCGCGAAGCACTTGGTGACCTCGTCCATGAGCAGAATCTCCTTCTCGAATCTCGCCACCGTTTCGTCGGTGTGCTCGGTCAATTTGACCTGCACGATCGCGAGCACTCCGAGACCGATGCGCGCGGGATTGAGAATGGCCGCGTATCCTTCGATGGCGCCGCTCGATTCCAGAGCCTTGATTCGCCGCGCACAGGGGGTGGCCGACAACCCGATGGCTTCGGCAAGTTCCACCACGGATAGACGGCCGTCGCGCTGCAATGCAGAAAGTATCCGCGCATCAAAGCGATCAATCCCCATTTTTAGCTCCAAAAAGCTTAGATAATAGTGATTATCACTAATGCATGCGGCTATTGGTAGTGTTTTTAGCGATTTTCACTGATGGGCGTGGACTAGGCTTGAGTAGGTCCACACGCAGCGAGATCACGATGAGTGCAAGCCCTCAGCTAGTTCGGGAGATGTCCGGGCTCGGTTCCCTGGATTGGCGCGCCGTGCTGCGCCAGATCGCGGTGTCGCGCGCGCTCGACGACCTCGAGGAATCGACTCTCCTGCCGGAGCGCAAAGTCCTCTATCAGTTCTCGGCGCGCGGACACGAACTCACGCAGGTGTTGCTCGCCAATCAGCTCACCGGATCTAGAGACGGGGTGGGCGCCTACTACCGATCGCGACCCTTGTTACTGAGCTTGGGTTTGCCGCTCGAGGAGGCGCTGGCGTCCACCATGATGCGGGCCGGCGGGATGAGCGACGGACGCGATATCGGTGTGGTGTTCAATCTGCCGCGGCAATCCGGCGCCTGTGTGCTGCCGGTGTGCGGAGGCGTCGGCACCCAATACACCCCCGCCGTGGGCTGGGCTCAGGCCCTGCGCTACCGCGGAATCGTGCTCGGCGACAAGGAGTGCGAGACGAGCCTTGCCGTGGCGCACGGCGGAGATGCCTCGACGGCCACGAACGGCTTCTGGGCTGCCCTCAATATCGCGACCACCGAGCGGCTGCCGCTCCTGTTCTTCATCGAGGACAATGGCTACGGCATTTCGGTGCCGTCGCGGCAGCAGACTCCGGACGGCAACATCGCCAGAAATCTCGCCGGCTTTCGGGGACTTCGTGTGCTCGACGGCGATGCTTCAGACCCGATGGGTGCGGCGGCGCTGATTGAAAATGCCGTCACGGGCGTTCGCTCGGGCGGGGGCCCGGCGCTGATCAGATTGTTGGTGCCGCGGCTTTCCGGGCACTCGGGGCAGGACACCCAAACCTATAAGAGCGCCGGCGAAATCGCTGCCGAGAGGGCGCGTGATCCTCTGGAAAAGCTGCGCGCTCAGCTGGTGCCGAATGTCGTCCCGGCTGCCGATTGGGATCTCGAGATCGCGCAAGGCCGCGAAGCCGTCGCGCATGCGCTCGATGCCGTCGAACGGCGGAGCACTCCCGATCCTGGCCGCGTTCGACGCTATGTGTTTTCAGAATTGGCCGCCGACGGAACCATTGAGGTGCAGCAGCAGGGCGGAACGTACGCCGAGGGCGTGGTGCCGCCGCCGGGCACGTCGCAGGCGAGTCCGCAGGGTCCGCGCATCAATCTGGTCACGGCCGTACGCCGCACGCTCGAGCGTGAGCTTGCGGTCAATCCTCGAATGCTCATCTTCGGCGAGGACGTGGGCCGCAAGGGGGGCGTGCACGCGGCGACTCTCGGGTTGCAGGAGAAATTTGGCGCCGAGCGCGTGTTCGACACCAGCCTTTCCGAGGAAGGCATCATCGGCCGTGCGGTCGGCATGGCCGCCGCCGGACTCATGCCGGTGCCGGAAATTCAGTTTCGCAAGTATGCGGATCCCGCCGCAGAGCAGCTCAACGACTGCGGAACGATGCGCTGGCGAACCGTCAATCGTTTCGCCGCGCCGATGGTCGTGCGCATCCCGGGAGGCTTTTTCAAGTGCGGTGATCCCTGGCACAGCCAATCCAACGAAGTGCAGTGGGTGCACGGGCTGGGTTGGCGCGTGGCGATGCCCTCGAACGCCCAGGATGCGGTGGGACTGCTGCGAAGCGCCTTGCGCGGCAATGACCCGACGATTTTCTTCGAACATCGTTCGCTGCTCGATGGCGGTTGGGCGCGGCGCGCATACCCCGGCGATGAATTCGTGGTGCCGTTCGGCAAGGCCAGCGTGCTGCGTGAAGGCACGACACTGTCCGTCGTCAGCTGGGGAGCCATGGTCGAACGTTGCGAGAAGGCCATCATCGACACCGGAGTCTCCGCCGACCTCTTGGACTTGCGGACGCTGTCGCCTTGGGATCGCGAGGCGACCCTTGCATCCGTGCGCAAGACGCGCCGCTGCCTGATCGTTCATGAAGACACCATGACCGCCGGCTTCGGCGCGGAAATCGCGGCCGTGATCGCCAGGGAAGCGTTCTTCGATCTCGACGCGCCGATCGAGCGCCTCGCCATGCCGGATGTTCCCAGTCCCCACAGCCCGCTGCTGCTCGACGAAGTCCTGCCGAACGTCGAGACCATTTCTCAGGCGATCAAGGCTCTGGCTGAAATCTAATCTGGCAACCATGTCCCACCTAACCGACGTGTTGGTCCCGCCCAACGAGGAAGGAACGCGCGCCACCGTATTGCGGTGGTGCAAGGCAGTGGGCGATAGGGTCGCCAAAGATGAACCCCTGGTGGAGCTCGAGACCGATAAAGTGACGGTGGAAATCCCGGCGCCCGCCGACGGCACCTTGGTCGAAGTGCTCAAGCAGGTGAACGCCGAGGTCAATCCGGATGAGGTGCTTGCGCGCCTGAGTCTCAGCGGCGACTCAACTGCGCCGCAAGCGACTGCGACGTCGACGGCAACCGCGCCGTCTGCCGGGGCGCCGGCGGTTCCTGATGCGCGCGACGCGCGCAAGCCGTTGAGTCCCGCGGTGCGGCGGCTGCTCAAGGAACTTTCGATTGCCGCCGGCGACATCGAGGGCACGGGTCGCGATGGACGCATCACGGCGCAAGATGTGACTCGCCATGCGGCGGATGCGGCGGCCAATCGCGCGCCGGCGCGCGCGACTGCACAGCCGATATCGCCGTCGGGCAGTACGCAGGCACCACGCGCGCCGATATCGGCGGCGGGCAGCACGCGGGTACTGCACACGGCGATTCGCCGGCGCGTGGCCGAACACATGGCGCGCAGCCTCATGGAGGCACCGCATGTCACCACATTGTTCGAAGCGGATCTCACCCGGGTGCTGGCGCACCGGGCGCGCCACGCCGCGGAATTCGAATCGCGCGGCGCGCGCCTGACGCTGACCGCTTATTTCGTCAGTGCCTGCGTACAGGCTCTGCGCGCCCACCGGGAAGTCAACGCCACCTTTCATTCCGATGCGCTCGAATTGCACGGGGACGTGAACATCGGCGTGGGCACGGCTCTCGGCAACAAGGGCCTGATCGTGCCCGTGATTCATCGCGCTCAGGGGCTGAACCTGTTCGGCATGGCACAGCGCCTGGGTCAGCTGGTCGAGGCCGCCCGGGCCGGCAAGCTTTTGCCCGAGGACGTACGCGGAGGCACCTTTACGATCTCGAACCACGGAGTGGGCGGCAGCCTCCTTGCGGCGCCGATCGTCATCAATCAACCGCAGGTCGCGATCCTGGGCGTGGGTAAGGCAGAGCGCCGAGTGTGTGCGGTCGAGGTCGATGGTGTCGAGGCGATCAGTGTGCGCTCCATGTGCTATTTGACCCTTACCATCGACCACCGCGCCCTCGATGCTTTCCAAGCCAACGCCTTCCTGAGTTCGGTGGTCGCGACGCTCGAGCAGTGGCCCGCGAACGAGCCCTGAGTCCTCCCTCGCGTGTTCGTTACGGGTCTCATGCGTTAGCATGGACGGCCCGTGTCCCCGAGATCCACGCGATGTGTAACCTATTTGTAATGGCGATGCGTGCGAGCTTCGCGAAACGGTTTTTGCAGCGTCAGGCGGCGCTCGTCGTGAGTCTCGCCACGCTTGGCGGCACTGTCCACGCGCAGCAGGACCTCACGAGTCGCGCGCTGGATCTTCCGACCAGCAAGCAGTTGATGACACCCACTCCGGGTAATCCGCGGCGTATCAACAGCCTGCCGATGTCGCTGGCGGTCTCGCCGGATCGTCGCTGGGTGGTGTCGCTGAATGCGGGCTACGGCACCTTCGAGTCCGGCTACATGCAATCGCTGGCCGTGCTCAACGTGCGCACGGGAGAAGTGAGGGATTTCCCGGATGCGCGCACGCTGGTCGACATGAAGCAGACGTTCTTTTCGGGGCTCGCGTTCAGCGCGGACGGCGCCTCGGTCTATGCGAGCCTCGCCTCCTCCAGCGATCCGCGCGGCGACGGAGACAAGAAAACCGGCAACGGCATCGTCGTGTACAGGTTCGCGGACGGCGTGCTGACGCCCGAAAAGTTTTTGCCTCTGCCTCCCGTGACGCTTGCCGCCGGCCGGCGCACCAGCTTGCTGAGCAGCGACGACCGTACCGTCAGCCCCTATCCCGCGGCGCTCGCGGTACTGCCCGGCTCCCTCGAGCGCCTGCTGGTCGCAGAAAACCTGTCCGATACGGTTGCCGTGCTGGATATCCGTACGGGAGCGGTTGCGCGGCGCTTCGACTTGTCGGTGAGCGAGAACGTGCCTGCGACTTATCCGATTGCGCTGGCAGTCACCAGGGACGGCAAGCGAGCCTTCGTAGCCTTGTGGAATGTCAGCGAGGTGGTGGAATTGGACCTCGTCGAGGGCACGGTGGTGCGCAACGTGAAATTGATGAAACCGAGCGCGGCGACCGCGCCGGGGACACATCCGTGCGCGCTGCTGTTGGATGAGCGCGCGGGCCTGCTGTACGCGGCGCTATCGAACCGGGATGCGGTGGCGGCGATCGAGATTGGCAGCAGTGACCCGGTTCTGCATCGGAAACTGAAGGTGAAGGGTTACTTCGACACGCGGCTGCCGGGACAGAGCTACTTCGGCGCGGAGCCCAGTGCGCTTGCCGAGAATGAAGATGGAACGCGGCTGTACGCGGCGAACCTAGGATCGGATGCGGTGGCGGTACTCGACCCGCGCCGGTTGCACCAGATGCCGCCGGGCCATGGGATGGCCGAGCCGATCGGGTTCGTGCCGACTGAACTCATGCCGATGGCGCTGGCATCGGTTGCGCGCACGCTGTACGTCGCAAGCGCGAAGGGGAAAGGGACCGGACCGAACGATATGGCGCAGCGCCCGACCGAGGCAACAAAGGGCAGGAGGCTGGTCACGCGCAGCTTCACGTACGCCCCGACGCTGCTGTACGGCTCCCTGGCGGCGCTCGATGAGGCGGCGATCGAGTCTACGCTCAAGGCATCGACGGCGGTGGTGCTCGAATCGAACCGCATGAAGGCGGCGCGGGAGACGATTCAATTTGCCGATGGCGGCAGCCCGATAAAGCACGTGATCTATATTTTGAAAGAGAACCGCACGTACGACCAGGTGTTCGGCGATCTGGCAAAAGACGGCAAGCCGGTCGGCAATGGCGACCCAAAGCTCACGATGTATGGAGCCGCAGTGACCCCCAACCAACACCGGCTGGCGCTGCAGTTTGGCGTGCTGGATAACTTCTTCGACTCGGGGGAGGTGTCGGGCGACGGCCACGTCTGGTCGACTGCCGGCATCGGCACGGATTACCTCGAGAAGACTTGGCAGCAAAACTATCGGAGCGAGCAGCGCACCTACGACTATGAAGGGATGGTAGCCGACGGCTATCCGCTGCTCCAGAACATACCCGATGTGTCCGAGCCGGCAAGCGGGTATTTATGGACGAACTTCGCGGCCCACGGCAAAACGGTCTATCACTTCGCCGAATACATCTCATCGATTTTCTGTGGCGATAAGAAAGTACCGAAGCGGGTCGGCGATCCGAAACTCGGGGCCATGTCAGGCGGTGTAGCTCAGTGCGCGTCGCCTGCCATCAAGCCCGGCGACTCGATTCCCGAGGAGTGGGGCGGCGGGACGAACCTGTGGCCGTGGGCCATTCCGCGATTGGCCGGCAATATCGCAACCAAGCCCGAACTCGTGGGCCACTTTGCGCCCGAGTCGCCGGATTTCAATCTGCGTGTGCCCGACCAGATCCGCGCCAATGTGTTTCTTCGGCATTTCGAGCGGTGGAAGCGCGATCGCGAAGCCGGCAATGACACGATGCCCAATTACATCCAATTGCGGCTGCCCAATGACCACACGGAAGGCACCAAGGTCGGCGGACCAACCCCAAAATCGTCGGTCGCCGACAATGATCTGGCCGTCGGCCGCGTAGTGGAAGCGATTTCGCACTCGGCGTTCTGGAACGATACGGCCATACTGATTCTGGAAGACGATGCGCAGGCCGGGGCGGATCACGTGGACGCACACCGCTCGCTCGGAATCGTGGTGAGCAAGTATGCGCCGCATCCGAAGGCGGGGGAGGTCGCCGTGGTGGATAGTCGATTCTATTCGACCGTGAGCATGCTGCGAACGATGGAGACTCTCCTTCAGGTGCCTCCGATGAACAACAACGATGCGCTCTGCTCGTTGATCTCTACGTTGTTTACCGGACCGGGTGATCAGCCGCCGTTCGTTGCGGACGCGTCGAATCGCGACAATGGCCTGATTTACGCGGCAAATACGGCCAAAGCACCGGGCGCGGCGCAGTCCGAGAAAATGGACTTTCGCCATGCGGACCGCGCGGACCCGGGCAAGCTCAATCTGATTCTGTGGCAGGACGCCATGGGCGCACGGCCGCCGCCGGCCATGCTGCTGGCCAAGCATTCCAGGATGAAAGATAACGACGACTGACTCGATGCGGCGGCGGTGGAGACGCGGTCAACCCGCCTACTGGGGGATCAGGCCGGGGTTTGCCATGCAGCAGGATGGAGGCCAATACCGCCGAAGCGGTGCATCACCGATGCATCGGGCGGAGGCAACGGACCGTCGAGCTGCGCCGCGACCCGCGAGAGATGCGCCTCGGAAGCTGCGAATACTGACGCATAGATATCCCGGCACAGCGCTGCGGCCTGCGCTCCCGGCCAATTGGCCCGCAGCAGCCGCGGCGGCAACAGCGGGTCGCGCAGATGCAGGCGGCGGTATTCATGGATCAAGAGCGTGCGCACGATGAAACAGGATTGATCGTCGAGAGTGCGAGGGCCGCGCACCGCCGCGAGGACGCGTTCGAAGCGCTTCACGAAGCGCTGGTATCGAAGCCCAAGCTCCTCGAGGTCCCAGCCCAAACCGGCCAGCCGCTGCGGAGCGTCGCCGTCAGCGAGATTGGCGTCGAAAACGATGACCTTGGAGAGCGGATCCGGTGAGCGCAGTCCTTTCCCGAAGGAACGCGAGTCGAGGGAACGCGAATCGAGCTCGGGATGAGCAAATACACTGCTCGAGAGTTCGCCAAACCCCCGCCAGGTCAGTTGTTCCTTGATTTCCTTCCTCTCTGCCGCGCGCATGGGCGGCAGGACAACCAAGGTCCAGCGGCCCGACCATTCCGTGTCCGGTTCGCTGTAGATGCGCTTCGTCGCCTCGGCGAATCGCTCGCGCCCGTCGCGCGATAAATGGTATTCGCTGAGTTTGCCGGCGCGGTGCCCCTCCAGCCACCCGTCCTTTGCGAGGCGCGCGGTCGCGGTCCGTACCAATCGCTCGTTGAGTCCAAAGGGCGCCGCCAGGGCAATCAGGCTGCCCAGAGCGACGGCTCCGCCCCGCGGCATGATCGAATCGCCGAAAATGGTGACGATGAGCGAGCCGCCGCGCAGCGGCCGCTGCCGGCGAAAGCGGGCGACGAGTTCAGCGGCAGCGGTGGAGGCCTTGTCAGTCATTTTTCGCCATTGTAGTAGGGTTGAGCCGTATGACACAGAAAAGTTTGATTTATGTGGATTTGTGTATCACAATATTCAGGCTGGCCGATTCCTAGGGGCAGGTATGTACACGCAAGCGCTGGATATGCAGAGTTCAGATGCGACGACGCTGGATGAGGACGCGCTCGAGCAGCGCTTCCTCGCGCGCGTCGACGCCGAAGAGAAGATCGAGCCCAAGGACTGGATGCCG
>DASWEO010000183.1:0-4424 GCA_036394715.1 Steroidobacteraceae bacterium | reverse complement strand
CGGCGTTGCCGCGGTGTCCTGGCCGTAGGCGTGGCCGCCGGCCAATACGGCACCGCTCAGCGCGAACAGCGCGGCTATGCGTGTGAACAATCCACGGTGATTCATGTTGTCGTCCCCCTTCGTTTGATTTCCGTTACCCGTAGGGTCAGGCACAACGCCCGGCCCGCTCGCCGGCGGATGTTGCGGTTCCGCCGTCTTGTTCTCTGCACTGATGGCTATCGTCGTCGCACTCACCTGCGTGAAGGAGAGCCCGGTGCCGTCCAACAGTTTTCGCAAGGCATCGAGAACCGTGAAGTCCCCCTTGATGCCGACCATCTGGTGTTTGTCGACGAGCGCGGACGCGAACACCAGAGTGATGTCCGCTTGCCGCGCGAATTCATTGAGCGCCGACGCCGTGGCCTGTGCCTGGATGTCGAAGTGGCGCAAAGTCGGGTCCGCGAACGCCTGCGCCCCGAGCATGGTCAGGGCCAAAAAGCGGACTAGAACCGCGAGCCGTCGCCTCATTGCACCCCCCCTACACACCCTTCGCGTCGTTTTTCAATCGCCGACGTGTGAAGGCCTTCGTTATGAATAGACGGTTGGCCGGGAATAAACCGCTACTGCCGATGCCGCAGCGGTACGGACCCTGGATTGCGGCGGTACGGCCGTTAGTATTGCAACGCTATTGGGTGATAACACGGCGGTACGGCCCATTGGACATCGCGGCCGTGCGGGCGTTGCGAGGACAGCGTCGAGGGTCCGGTCAGGGCCGGGGGTCGATGAATACCAATCCGGCGTTGGTGTGGCGGATCGAAACCGGCAGCGCGGTTTGCAGCGCGTCAAAGAACTCCTGCACGTTGCCCGTGCGAAAGCGCCCGCCGACCCGAAGCCGCGCGATCTCCGGATCGCTGACGACGATGCGGGCATCGGTGTAGCGCTCGATCTCGGCGATCGCCTCCGATAGCGGTTGACCGTCGAAAATGATGGCGCCTTCGCGCCACGCGAGTTCGCTCGACATCTGCTGCGCAGTGATGGGGGTGACCGCATAGTCGCGGCTGGCGGTGGACAGCCGCTCTCCCGCATTGAGCGCACGCACGGTGGTCGCGGCGGCCGCGCGTGCGCGCGCGGCCGGATTTGGCAACGCCGGGAGAAGCGCGGTCGCTTGCACCTCGACACGTCCTTCATCCACCACCACGTCCACGTGCTGGTCCGTCAACACGCGAACTTCGAATGCGGTGCCGACGGCCCGCACCACGGCATCGCCGGCGTGCACCAGGAAGGGCCGCGAGCGGTCGTGCGCCACCTGGAAGTGCGCCTCGCCCTTTCGCAGATAGATCTCTCGAGTGCGCCGGCGCAAGTCGGTCTCGAGGATGGTGTTGGTATTCAATGTCACGGTCGAGCCGTCGGCCAAGGTGACATTGCGCTGCTGACCGACGGCGGTCGCCAAGGTCTGCGATTCGCCGCCGCCCTGTTGCAGCCATACCGCGCCGACCGCGACTGCGGCAAGCACCGCGGCGGCGGCAAACCACCCGCGTTGCGGATGGTGCAGCAGCGGCAGCTTCGTAGTATTCGTGAACGTGGCTATCTTCTCGTCGCGCTTGGCTTCCGCCAGCCCATCCAGGGTGCCCCACACCGCGGAAAGCGCGGCTGCCGCGCGCTGATGGCGCGGATCCTGGCGGAGCCACGCCTCGAACGCTTGCCGGTCGGCGGCGGCGACCGCGGCGGAGTCCATGCGCCAGACCCACACGGCCGCTTCCTCATCGATGTCGGTCCGCGTCCGCAGTTTCACAATCTCACTCATTCACCGTCTCCAACGTCCCGCAACTCGCGCGGCGCATCCGCTCCATCTTTCGACCCGATTGCATCGAGCAGTCCGGCGTCGCGCAGATAGTCGCGGCAGCGAATCAGTCCCTTCGCCACATGCTTCTCGATCGTGCTGTGCGAAACGCCGAGTACCTCCGCAATTTCATCGTGGGACAGCCGATACACCTTTCGCAATACGAACACACGCCGGCACAGCGGCGGCAGCCGATCCACCGCCGCGCAGAAGGACTCGAATCGGCGGCGCGCATCGATCTGCTCATCCGCGGGAGCCTCAGAGGAATAGACGGTTAGCCGCTCCAAATCCCCTACGCTGTCGGTTGCCTGGGATTTTTGGCGTCGAGCCCGCTCCACCGCCATATTATGGGCAATGCGAAATAGCAACGCGCGCGGCGAGTCGACCGCTTCGGTTTGGGAAAGGGCGTAGACCCGAACGTAAGTCTCTTGGACCAAGTCCTCGATGTCTTCCGCCCCGGAAGTGAATTTGCGCAGGTATCGGTACAGCGCCGCGCGATGACGGAATATCTGATTCAAGAACCATTCGTGTCGTTCGTCGGCCATCCCAGGTCAAGTGTAGATCCAAGCGTGTGTTTCGCCAAGGCAACAAGTTTCCCCAGGCAACAGACTGGGAAAGCGGTTCACGAAATAAAATGCGGCGCTGCGCCTCACTAACGGCGCAACAACGATGCTCCACTGTCACGCGTATGACACAGTCCGCGCCGCGCTGCGCGGCAAACTCACCGTTGGTGAATTGTAAATATTTGATTTGGAACGATTTCTCACCAGATTCTATTTTCTTTTCGCATTTGCGGCGGATGGCATAGGCATTGCTATTCCATAGGGCGGCCCAAGGCGGTGGTGCCTATCGCTGACTTACCATCTCGTTGGGATCAAACTGGCCGCGCCAGGATTGCGGCCGGACGAACAAACAATAGGTAAGCATGGCGAAGGAGGGAGTTTTGGCAGTAACGACTAACAACGATACGCAATTCCGCACGGCACCCAGGATCAAGGACTGTGTGCACGCCGTTTGCGACAGCATCGGCGACCAGCTTAAGACCCCACGCAGCAGGAGAATTGAGATGAAATGGCTTACGTCAAAACGTCAGGTCAAGATACTTTATGCCGTCGCAGCGCTTGTAACGACCTGTGGTGCCGCGATGGCCGCTTCCGATTCCGAGCAGTTCCAACGCTTCAGTGACCCCAATCAGTGGGGCGCCCCGGCGGGTAATTTGAATCAGACCCGCTACAGCTCACTGAAAGACATCAACACCGGCAACGTCAAAGAACTGCAGATGACATGGTCGCAGTCGAGCGGCACTTTGCGCGGTCACGAAGGTCAGCCGCTGGTGATCGAGAATGTCGCCGGCAAGCCAATGATGTTCATGGAAAGCGGGTGGCCGAACATCGTTCAGGCGCTCGACTTGAGCGACCCGGATCATCCGCTGCAGGTGTGGCACTACACCAAGACCAGCGGCCGCGATGAGTCCGCGGTGCCGCGTGCCTGTTGCGATACCGTGAACCGTGGTCCCTCGTACGCCGAAGGAAAACTCGTGTTCGGCACCCTGGACGGGTACGTGATCGCTCTCGATGCCACTACCGGCAAGGAAATATGGGTCGTCAAGCACGCGCACCCCGATAAGGGCGAAACTATCACGCCGGCGCCGATCATCGCGAACGACAAAGTCATCATCGGCTTCGGCGGCGATGAATTTGCAGCTCGCGGCAGAGTCACCGCCTACAATCTTGCCGACGGCAAGAAGGTGTGGGAGTGCCATTCGACCGGCAGCGATGCAGACGTGTGTCTGACCAAGAACACCAACAAGAAACATCCGGAATACGGCAAGGCGGGCAAGGATTTGGGCATCAGCACCTTCCCGGGCGACGAGTGGAAGCGCGGCGGCGGAGCGGCCTGGGGCTGGTATGCCTATGACCCGGCGCTGCACCTGGTTTACTACGGAACCGGCAACCCCGGCCTTTGGTCGCCGCAATATCGGTGCGCCGAGCCCATAACGCAGGAGAATTGCAATAGCGGCAAATTCGACAACAAATGGTCGATGAGTATTTTTGCCCGCAATGTCGATACCGGCGAGGCGGAATGGGTCTATCAGATGACTCCGTTCGACCAGTGGGACTACGACGGCATCAATGAAGTCGTGCTGGTCGATATGAATGTCGACGGCAAGGACCGCAAGACGCTGGTGCATTTCGACCGCAATGGCTTCGCGTATGTACTGGATCGCACCGACGGCACTCTTCTGCGTGCCAACAAGTACGTCACCACGAACTGGGCGGAGAAGGTCGACATGAAGACCGGCCGGCCGGTCAAGGTCCCCGAACATTCTCCGCTCAAGGCGGGCGGCAATACCCAGGCGTGTCCGTCCGCCATGGGCGGCAAGGACCAGCAGCCGGTGGCGGTCGATCCGGGCGATCCGACCAATTTCTATGTGCCGACCAACAACTGGTGCATGGAAGACGAGCCTCAGGAGCGCTCGCATACCCAGCAAGGAACCGTATACGTATTCGCCAACGTCTACATGTATCCGGAGAAGCCGGGTGTGACCGGCAAGTTCAAGAAGTTCAACGTCGTGACCGGAAAGACCGAGTGGGAAATTCCCGACCAG
>DASWEO010000182.1:0-7720 GCA_036394715.1 Steroidobacteraceae bacterium | reverse complement strand
GTATAGGCGTAATGCAGTTCGTTGAGATGCAATAGAAAGTCGGTCCGCGTCTCGAGGGGTACTTGGATGCCGGCGAGAACCCGCCCGTAGTCCGAGCCGTGATTGCGGTAGTGAAACAGGCTGATGTTCCAGGCGCTGCCGATGGCCTGCAGAAACTTGAGCAGCGCGCCGGGACGCTCCGGAAATTCGAAGCGATACAGGCGCTCGTCTGCAAGGCCTCGCGCCTGCCCTCCCACCATGTAGCGCACGTGCAATTTGGCCATTTCATTGTCGGTCATGTCGCGCGCGGCAAAGCCGGCGGCCGAGATGCGGTGGAGCAGTCTGTCGCGCTCAGTCCTGCCTTGAGTGAGGCCGAGGCTGACGAATATTTGCGCTGCTTTCGAGTCCCCGTACCGATAGCTGAACTCGGTGACGCTGTGCTCGCCGAGCAATTCGCAGAACCGCAGGAACGAACCCGGCGCCTCCGGAATCTCCACGGCGAACAGTGCCTCACGCTGCGCGCCCAAGTCGGCGCGCTCGGCTATATACCGCAGCCGGTCGAAGTTCATGTTGGCGCCGCCGTTGATCGCGATGAGCGTGCGCGCGGTGCAGTTTTCGCGCGCCACGTATTTCTTGATACCCGCTACCGCCAGGGCGCCCGCCGCCTCGGCAATGGAGCGCGTGTCGTGGAAAATATCTTGGATGGCGGCGCAGATCTGGTCCGTGGTCACCAGGATGATCTCATCCACGTATTGACGGGCCAGGCGAAAAGTCTCTTCGCCCACGCGCCGCACCGCGACGCCATCGGCGAACATGCCCACGCGATCGAGGGTGACGCGCTTCCCGGCGCGCAGCGACTCGTACATTCCGGCCGCATCTTCGGGTTCTACCCCGATGATCTTGATGCGTGGATACAGCGATTTCGCATAGGCGGCGATTCCGGCGATCAGGCCGCCGCCGCCCACGGGAACGAAGATCGCGTCGATGTCATCGCCATGGTGCTGACGCAGGATCTCCATCGCGATGGTGCCCTGCCCGGCGATCACATCAGGGTCATCGAAGGGGTGCACGAACACCAGCCCGCGTTGCCGGCCCAGTTCGATCGCGTGTTCGTAGGCTTGATCGTAGTCATCGCCGTGCAACACGATTTCACCGCCGAAGTCGGCGACCGCCTGCACCTTGATTTCCGGCGTGGTGAGCGGCATGACGATGACGGCCGGAATGCCCCGGGTGCGGGCTCCCAGCGCAACCCCCTGCGCGTGGTTGCCGGCCGAAGCGCAAATCACGCCGCGCTGCGCGCTGATCGACGACAATTGCGCGATTTTGTTGTAAGCGCCGCGAATTTTGAACGAAAAGACCGGCTGGAGGTCTTCACGTTTGAACAGG
Source organism: Steroidobacteraceae bacterium (assembly GCA_036394715.1). Lineage (GTDB taxonomy): Bacteria > Pseudomonadota > Gammaproteobacteria > Steroidobacterales > Steroidobacteraceae > Bog-1198. The sequence goes on along the minus strand of DASWEO010000182.1, from coordinate 6,355 downwards.
ACGCGATTGTCGAGGCGACGCGATAGCCGCGGCGCGGCTTCCAGAGCCGTCTCGACCGCAACGTCGTACACCTTGGCCTTGAGGATGCGATCTACGTAGTTTTCTTGCATGGGTCGGTATCGTTGAGGGGCATCTACATTAGCTCAAGCGTCCACGGAGCGGTATCGTTGACTCATACTGTGAGTCGCTCCACAGCCCTCGGAGCCTTTGGGGTTCGAGCCCGCTCAATTGGGTAACATAGGAGCCATGCGCACGGTGAAAATTTGGCTCTTGGCCTTGCTGCTGGCCTCACCGGCCGCCTTTCCTCTGTCGGGGAACGTGGTTGCCACCGACAATGTGAAGGCGCATCTGGTCAGTGAGGTGAGCGCAATCGCTCCGGGCCAGTCGTTCTGGGTCGCCCTGGAATTCAACATCCGCGATGGATGGCACACGTACTGGCGCAACCCCGGCGACTCCGGTCAGGCGACGACGCTCAAGTGGCAGCTACCGCCGGGATTCACGGCGGGGGACATCGTCTGGACCACGCCCCATCGCTTCGAGATCCCGCCCCTGGTGAACTACGGCTACGCCAAGCACGCGGTGCACCTCGTTAATATCACTGCGCCCAGGGACTTGAAGGCTGGCGCACCCATCGTGCTGTCGGCCAAGGCCAGCTGGCTGGTTTGTTCGGATGTGTGCATTCCCGAGGATGCCGACCTGCAATTGAAGCTTCCCGTCGGCACACAGACCGGCGCGGTCGATCCGGCGGACGCCGCGCTCTTCACGGCGGCGCGCAGCGACTTGCCCACTGAACAATTGGCGGCGACGACGGCACGGATCCAGGGCGATCAATTGGTGATCGCGCTCGGCAAGGAGTGGGGAGGCACACTGCCGCAGATCAAATCATTGGCATTCTTTCCCTTTGACGAGGGCGGCATCGAATACGCGGCGCCCCAGACACTGACGCGCAATCAGGACGCCGTCGAGCTGGCGATGAAGGTAGGCTATCAGCCGCCCAAGGCGGGGCTCGTGCGCGGTGTCCTGTTGGCGACCGAGCAGAGCGGCAATGAGACGGTGACCGTGCCCTTGGAGATCGCCGCCAGCTTCTCAGGTACCGGCGGCAGCGAGGTCAAACGCGGTCCGCGGTTCGCGCCCGCGGGGGCGGGGGCAGCACCGGCGGAGACACCAGCCGCGGATAAATCCACCGCCTCGCTGCCCGTGCTTCTTGTGTTCGCCATTCTGGGTGGTTTGATCCTGAATTTGATGCCCTGCGTGTTCCCGGTGCTGTCGATCAAAGCCATTGGCTTGGTCGAACAGGGCAAAAAGCATCCCGCCGCCGTGCGCACCAAGGGGCTGGTGTTCGCGGCGGGCGTCATCAGTTCCATGCTCTGCCTCGCGGCCGTGCTTCTGACTCTTCGAGCGGGCGGGGAGCAGATCGGCTGGGGCTTTCAGCTGCAGTCGCCGCTGTTCGTCACGCTGCTCCTGTACTTGTTGCTGGCCGTCGGCCTCAACTTGTCCGGCGTTTTCGAAGTCGGCGGCGGGCTTGCCGGCGTGGGCGACGGCCTCACCCAGGGTGATAGCTATCGCGCCTCATTTTTCACAGGTGTGCTGACTACTTTGGTCGCGACGCCGTGTACCGCGCCGTTCATGGCCTTCGCCGTCGGCGCCGCGCTCACGCAGCCGCCGATATTCGCACTATGCATCTTCGCGGCGTTGGGCTTTGGGCTCGCGCTCCCCTACTTGCTGCTGTCGTTTGCGCCCTGGACGCGCCGCGCCCTGCCAAAGCCGGGCGCATGGATGGATACGCTCAAGCAGGTCTTTGCGTTCCCGATCTATGCGTCGGCGGCGTGGTTGTTGTGGGTGCTGGCGCAGCAGACATCCTCCTTCGGCTTGGGTGCGGCGCTGGCTGGTGCCATCCTCATCGCGTTGGCGGCCTGGGCTTACCAAAAATCCAAGTCGAGCGCTGCAACGGGCCGGGTGGTTGCGCTCGCCACCGCAACGCTGGCCGTGCTGGTCGCCATTCTTCTGCCGGTACGCTTCGCCGACGTCGCCGCGGCTGCGTCGAGCGTTTCCGCACACGGGGCACAGGCCGCCGATGAGTGGCAGCCCTACGATGCGGCACAGGTTGCCAAGCTCAACGCCGCCGGACGGCCGCTCTTGGTGAACTTCACTGCCAGCTGGTGCCTGACCTGCCTCGTCAACGAGCGCAATGCCTTTACCGACTCCGCGGTTCAAGAGGTGTTCCGCAGCAAGGGCGTTACGTTGATGAAGGGCGATTGGACCAATCGCGATCCGGCCATCACCCAAGCCTTGGCCTCCTTCGGGCGCGCCGGCGTGCCGCTCTACGTGGTGTATAACGCGAAGCCCGGTTCGACCCAGCCGGTCATTCTGCCGCAGCTTTTGACCGCGAGTGTCGTACAAAGCGCGTTCGCCGACGCACCCAATCAGGGTTCGGCGCCTTAAGGGCGCGACGAAGATTTTCAATGGGCCGTGAATGCGGCATGCTGCGAGCATGGCCCCCAATGATTCCAACACGATTCCGGTGCTCGATTTCCGCCGCCACAGCATGGTGCTGCATTGGCATGCGCTCGGGGGAACCTGGACCGCCTGCGACATGCCGCCGCCGCTGGTGCACGGCATTGCATTGATCCGCGCCTCGCAGCCGAATATCTGCGTGTACGGCCGGGCGGGACGCTTGCGCCTGCAGGTGGGCCCCAATCAATACGCGCTGTCCGAGAATTCGCCCCGGATCAGCTGCACCCGTGGCTTGGCGACCTTCGGATTTCGCAAACGCTTTACCGTCGAATCGAGCACCGGCGGCGTACTCTACAGCTACGCCTATTGGACCAATCAGCACCACGATTTCTTTCGCTGGCTGGCCGCCAAAGCCGAGGATCCCGACTGGCGCGTCACGAGCGGACGACAATGGTCGGAGGGCCTCGCGGCGGCGGTACTGAGGGCGAACTAGAACCGAGCGTGCTTCAGCGCGGCAACAGGCCGGCAAGTTCGCGATCGGTCAGATGGCGCCACTTCCCCGGGCTCAAAGTTCCCAACTGAATGTTCATGATCCTCACGCGCTGCAGCCGCTGCGCTTTGTATCCCAGCGCCGAGCACATGCGCCGGATCTGGCGGTTCAACCCTTGAGTGAGAATGACGCGAAACGATTCGCGATCGATGCGGCTGACTTGGGCCGGCTTGGTGAGCTCACCCATGATTTTCACGCCGCTTGCCATCATCTTGAGTGAAAGATCGGTGATGGGGCGGTCCACCGTCACGATGTACTCCTTCTCGTGATTATTCTCGGAACGCAGGATCTCGTTGACGATATCGCCGTTGTTCGTCAGAAGGATCAAGCCCTCGGAGTCCTTGTCCAGGCGCCCGATCGGAAAAATGCGTTCGGGGTACCCGACGAGATCGATGATGTTGTCCTCGATGTGGCCCTCGGTGGTGCAGATCACGCCGACCGGCTTGTTGAGAGCAATGTAGATCTGCTTTTTCTTGGCGCCCAGGGGTGCGCCGTCGACGCATATTTCATCGCCGTCGGCGACGCGAGTGCCCAATGCGGCGACCTGGCCGTTGCAGGTAACGCGGCCCGCCTCGATCCACTTGTCGGCCTCGCGCCTCGAGCAGACGCCGGTTTCGCTGATGTACTTGTTGAGCCGCAACGTTGCTAGGAGCCTGTGTGACTAATGATCGCCGTCACGAGGGCGCCCCATATCGAGCAGATTTCTGCGATCGTTTCGCGAGCATAGTGGGTACTATGTGAGTGAAACGATCGCAGAAATATGCCGATGTGGGGCGGCCGCAGTAGGCGCATCATTAGTCAGACAGGCCCCTGGGGGCTATCCGCGCAAGAACGCGCTGATTTGCGCGGCCAACGCCGGCGGCGCGGCATCGAACGGATCGTCGCCGTAGGCAGCGGCATTGACCAGCAAGCGCTGCTGCTTGGCCGCGTTCAGGCGTTCCGTCGACGGGACTCCGGCCAACACCAGGCGCCTCACGAGTTCCGGCCGTGAGGAGGCGAGTTCCAGAGCCACCTCGGCGCCGTATTGAACCCCCAGCAGGTCGATCTGGCGCAGCCTCAAGTCGTTGGCCAGATCCGAAATCGCGATGGCGGCATCCGCGATACTGCGTCCGGGCGAGGAATCCGATTCACCGTAGCCCGGCAGATCGGGCGCATAAACGGACCGCACGCCGGCGAGCTCGGGCAGAATTCCGCCGAATGTGCGGCTCGAGGCATCGATGGGATGCAGACAAATCAATGTCACCTGTTCATCGAAGCCGCCCGTCGTCGGGAAAGCCGTACGCACATGCAACTGCCCGAATTGGCAATCAAAATAGGCCCGCCGCGTGCGCACGGTGGCGGGCAGAGGGGATAACTTCGGGGCCTTAATCACTGCGGGGCTCTCCAGCAAGCGTATATTTGTTGCGCGAAGCATACGCGAAATCGCCCATTGGCCCTCGCCGCGGCCGGCCGGCGGCAACCGTTATCTGTTGCTTTTGCGCTACATTAATTTTTGCACTTCTTTGCAATAGGGCTGGCTTCGGCGCCGGCTGAGGGCTAGAGTGTTGCTCGAACGCAATAGGATTCTAGGGAAGTAAAAAGACCAATCATCGCCAGAGCGCAGCATAACGGCGCCACAAAAGGCATGGGGACCTAAAAGCCGGGCAATGCCCGGCTTTTTTATTGGCCTGAGCGATCCCATACACGTGACATCGTGAATCCACTCGACCGGCCACCCCTGAAGCCCACGATCTCGATCAGGCGCTGTCCGTCTTCGGACAGGCTGTATTGTTCTTCAAACGGCGGGCGATCATCGTCAGGATCTCCAGCCTGAACGACCAGAGTCTTTTCAGCCCAACCACAATGCGGCGACGGCGGGTCGCGTCCCGAGTGATGTCGATGACCCTTCCCCGCATCCATGGGCTGACAGACGCGATTGATTCCGTCCGAGGTAAAGGCCACGACACCCGCGACCTGCTTGATTTCGAGCTGCTTGCCCGGCCAGCGTAGGCCATCGCTCATGACACTGACCGGCGGCATGACGGGACCGCCCGGACCACCGGGAACCACGCCGCCCGCGCCGCCTCGCCCACCGCCCTGGCGGCCGCCGCGACCGCCCCCCGAACCACCGCCCGAGGTGCTCTGGCCCTTGGCGGGACCGTTGATCTGGGCCTGGATCAATCGCTGCGGATCGTCGCTGTCCGCGTCGTTGAGCTTCCAGCGTCCGCTGAAATCCACGCCGGCGGGCGGCGCCTGCTCGAGCCCTTCGCTCGCACACGCTGAGAGACACATCACCGTCACAACCACGACGAGCCGCATGCCTCAATATTAATTGAAGCTCGCTCGCACGGGTATAGCAGGAGAGGAATCAGCCGGCGGAGCGGCGTGCTCGAGGGGCTGCCCGCAAATCCTTGGGTCCGCAAACCCACACGCGGCCTTCGAGAGGCTGAAAGCACACGCGCAGCGCTTTGGTCCTGCGCGTGGTTTGAGTGCCGCAGGCAATTTTTCCGTCCGCGAGATCGGCCTTGATCAAGTCGACCAGGGAGGCACTGGGCTCGCCTGCATCCGTCGGCGGCAGCGCGTGCGCGATGATTCTCGCCTGGACTTCGTCAGCGCGCGTGGCATTGCCGAGCACGGCACGCTTGAAGCGGTCGAGCACGACCAGTACCGAACTCAAGGTATTGTCGGTCACATCGCTGGGACGGCCGGTTCCGCCCATGAAACGCAAATGCAACAAACCGCCGACGCCTCGACCCTCATCATGCAGGCAAAGCGCGAGGGCTCCGTGCAGATCGGCGATCATGAGCATGGGTTCCGGCGAGACATGATAAGTGTCCGGCGCGACCATGACTTCCGTGAGATCTGTAGCCAATGCGGACCCCTCAACTGACACCGCGAATGCTGCACGTAACCGTAAATTCCCTCTGCCGAGCCAATCACGGTTTCGCACAGGACCAGGAGTCATAAGCTCATGCTTTCCTGTCATTGGCGGCCCAGGGGGCACCGGACGTATCGTCTCGGTCTATGTATCGGTATGACGCAGTCGACAAAACGCTGGTAAGGGAACGCGTCTCACAGTTTCGTGATCAGACGCGCCGCTTCCTGGCCGGCGAGCTCACCGACGACGAATTCCGCCACCTGCGCCTGCGCAATGGCCTGTATCTCCAGCGCCACGCCCCGATGCTGCGCGTGGCGATCCCGTATGGCCTGCTGTCGTCGACACAACTGCGTGCTCTGGGCAGCATCGCCCGCCGCTACGATCGCGGCTACGGGCATTTCACCACGCGTCAGAACATCCAGTACAACTGGCCCAAGCTCGAGCAGGTTCCGGATATCCTGGCTGAACTGGCAGAAGTCGAGATGCACGCGATC
>DASWEO010000181.1:0-14035 GCA_036394715.1 Steroidobacteraceae bacterium | reverse complement strand
GATTCCGCCCTTCGAGGCCGCATACGCCACTTGTCCGATCTGACCGTCGAAAGCGGCGACCGATGCCGTCATGACGATCACGCCGCGCTCGCCCGCGGCATTGGGCGCATTTCGCTGCATGGCCACGGCGGCGGCCTTTGAAATCAGCACGGTGCCGACCAAATTGATTTCGATCATCTTGCGGAAGAATGCGCCGGCCATGGCGCCTTGCTTGCCGACGAACCGCGCAGGCATGCCGATACCCGCACAATTGATCGCCGCATCGATCGAGCCCATGCGCTCTCGGGCGTGATCGATCGCGCTATTGACGGCGGATTCGTCGGTCACGTCGGTCGCAATGAAAGAAGCGCGGTCGCCGAGCGCCCCGGCCGCCTCGGTGCCTTGCGCCTCGTTCACGTCGAGGAGCGTGACTTTCCCGCCGGCCCCTACGATTCGGTTCGCGACGGCAAGCCCAAGTCCGGATGCGCCGCCTGTGACTACGGCCCGTGATTCTTTTAGCTGCATGTGTGTGCTCCCAAGGCTTCCATGACGCCGCCCACCGCCCGGGCTGCCGCGCCGGTGAACGCGGTTGTCACTTGAGGCTGATGGTCGTGTTCACACCGGTGGAGGCGCTGCTGTCGTCGAACCAGCGCGTCGTCACGGTTTTGGTCTGTGTATAGAACTGCACCACTTGCTTGCCGTAGGGGCCGAGATCGCCGAGCTTGGAGCCGCGCGATCCGGTGAAGCTGAAGATCGGCACCGGCACCGGAATCGGCACGTTGATCCCCACCTGGCCCACGTCGATCTCGTTCTGAAATCTGCGGGCGACGGCGCCGCTTTGCGTAAAGATGCCGGTGCCGTTGCCGAAGGGATTGTCGTTGATGAGGGTGATCGCATCGTCCAAGGTATCGACGCCGAGGATGACCATCACAGGTCCGAAAATCTCGGTGGTGTAGATTTTCATCTCCGGCGTCACTCCGGAGAAAATCGTGGGTCCGATGAAGTTACCCTTCTCGTAGCCCGGTACTTTGACGCCGCGGCCGTCCAACTCGAGCTTGGCGCCTTCCTTGATCCCGTCTTCCACCAGCCCAAGGATGCGATGTTTCGCGTTCTTGGAAACCACGGGCCCCAGATCGGCGCCTTTTTCCACGCCCGCGTTGACTTTGAGGGACTTCGCCTTGGTGACGATGTCGGGTATCCATTTTCGTGCCTCGCCCACCAGCACGGTGACCGAGGTGGCCATGCAACGCTGTCCCGCCGCGCCAAAGGTCGATCCGACCAGGGAATTGAGCGATTGCTCCTTGTTGGCATCCGGCATCACGACCGCGTGGTTTTTGGCGCCCATCATGCATTGCACACGTTTGCCGTGCTGCGAGGCCAGGCCATGGACATGTGTGCCCACGGCGGTTGATCCCACGAAGGAGACGGCGGCGATGTCGGGATGAGTGCAGATCGCGTCGACCGCTCGTTTGCCGCCATGGATGATGTTCAATACGCCGGGCGGGACACCGGCCTCCAGCGCCAGTTCGGCCAAGAGCATGGGAGTCAGCGGGTCCTGCTCCGAGGGTTTGAGCACGAAGGTATTGCCGCAGACGATGGCCATGGGAAACATCCACAGCGGGATCATGGCCGGAAAGTTGAAGGGTGTGATGCCCGCGCACACGCCGATGGGTTGGCGCAGAGTATAGGTGTCGACGCCGCCGGCGACGTTCTCGGCAAATTCGCCCAGCTGCAGGCTGCCGATCGAACAGGCGTGTTCGACCACCTCGAGCCCGCGGAACACGTCCCCTTCCGCATCCGCCAGGGTCTTGCCTTGTTCCGCGCTCAAGGTGCGCGCGATGCGGCTCATGTGTTCCCGCACCAGCGCTTGAAGCTTGAGCATGGTCCGCGCCCGGGTCGCGAGCGGGGTGTTCTTCCAGGTCTTGTAGGCTTGCTTCGCCGAGGCCACCGCGGCGTTGATTTCCTCGTCGGTGGAAAAGGGGACCTGTGCCAGCACCTCTTGGGTTGCCGGGTTGACCACGTCGTGCCATTCGCTGGTGCGAGAGTCGATGAATTTGCCGTCGAGCAGCAATTTGACGGCGGGTATCTGATTGGCCAGCACTGCAGGTTGGGTCGTCATGGTATTTCCTCGGTCGTTAACGGTCGCGGAATCGGCGGACCCCATAGTTTAGCCTCCCGGCCGCCAAGCGGATACGCGATCCCGCCCTCGTATCGCGTTAGACTATGAGGCATTATGTCGACCACCCTGGTGCCCAATTCGTTCAAAAGGCGTAGGCAAAATGGCAACACTTTTCCTGTCCCCGCGAGCCGAGGGACGGCAGGCGCGGCTACGCGCTCCGCGGAGCCGGGAACCATCGCCATTTGCTTCGTTGCCGCGGCACTGGAGAGCGTCCGCGCCCGCGGCTTGAATGCGGACGAGATGCTGGCGAACGTGGGGCTTTCCCCGAGCCTGCTGCAAGTGCCCCAGGCGCGCGTGTCGGCGAAGCACTACGGCGCCCTGTGGCGCACGATCGCGCTGGCCCTCGACGACGAGTTCTTCGGCCAGGATTCCCGCCGCATGAAGGCGGGGAGTTTCGCCATGCTTTGCCACTCGGTCGTGAACTGCAAGACCCTGGGCCAGGCGCTCGACCGCAGCTTGCGTTTCTATGCGCTGATCTTGGATGATTTCTCCGGCACCCTGGTGCGGGACGGCCAGGAGGCAAGAATCGTTCTACACGAGCGAACCGCGGGCGCGAACCCACGCGTGTTTGCTCACGAGCTCTTGTTGATGCTGCTCTACGGGGTGTCGTGCTGGCTGGTGGGGCGGCGCATTCCCATCCTGCGCACCGAATTCAGCTATCCGGAACCCGCACACAGCGCCGAGTACCGGCTCATGTATTGCACGGAGCTGGGCTTCGACAGACCGAACACCGTGATCGCCTTCGAGGCGAGCTACCTTGATCTGCCGGTGGTGCAGAACGAGCGCTCGATCAAGGAGTTTCTGCGCACGGCGCCGGAGAGTATCTTGGTGAAGTACAAGAACGGCAGCAGTCTCGCCGCCAGGGTTCGGCGGCGGCTGCGTCAGTTCCTGCCGGGCGAGGTTCCGGATTTCGAGCGGCTGGCTGACGAATTGAATATGACGCCCGCGACGATGCGGCGGCGATTGCACGAGGAAGGGGAGTCTTATCAATCGATCAAGGACCAGCTGCGGCGCGATCTCGCCATCAGTTTCCTGAGTCATTCGAGCCGCAGCGTCATGGACATCGCCTTGGAATTGGGATTCTCCGAACGCAGCGCCTTTCATCGTGCGTTTAGAAAATGGACCGGCGCCAGCCCGGGCGAATTTCGCCGCACCTTGCAAGCCTAGAGATGTTGCATTTCCGCTCAGGTATTTTGAGCGGATCGGTCACTCTGACGACGTTCTCGAATCGAGGATAATTTCGATATGAATCTGTCGGGTAAGGTTCTGGTGATAACCGGGAGCAACGGCGCCCTGGGTCAGGCCGTGGCGGCGACCTTGAGCCGCTACGGTGCCCGGCTGGCGCTGCTCGATCATGGACAGACCCCGTCGGCGGCACCGCCGGCCGGAGCGCTGCATTATGGCGGCATCGATTTGACGCAGGCGGACGCCGCCCACTCGGCGATGGAACGGGTGGTGAAAGAGGCGGGCCGCCTCGACGGGCTGATCAATGTCGCCGGCGGCTTCCATTGGGAAAAACTCGCCGGCGGTACGCTCGACAGCTGGGACTCCATGTACCGAATCAATCTGCGCACCGTCGTGAATTCTTGTCAGGCGGCGCTGCCCCACCTCCTGCAGGCGAGCGGCGGGCGCATAGTCAATGTCGGCGCCATGGGTGCCGCCAAGGCGTCGACCGGAATGGGCGCCTACGCGGCATCCAAGGCGGGTGTCGCGAAATTGACCGAGGCGCTGGCCGACGAATTGAAGGATCGCGGCATCACGGTCAATGCCATATTGCCGAGCATCCTCGACACGCCGAAGAATCGTGCCGATATGCCGCAGGCAGACTTCAGCCGCTGGGTGACTCCGGTCGAGGCCGCCGAAGTGATTGCGTTCCTGGTCTCGGATGAGGCGCGCGCGGTCACCGGTGCACTGATTCCGGTCGTGGGGCGGGTATGACGGCGGCACCCAGTGCATCGCCCGGTGCGCGCTTTCGCGCAGCCATTGTCGAGGAGCGCCCCTTGCAGGTCGTCGGCGCGATCAACGCCTATGCGGCAAGAATGGCGGCGGCCTGCGGATTCAAGGCCCTGTATATATCGGGCGGCGGGGTCGCCGCCAATTCGCTGGGCGTTCCGGATCTCGGCATCAGCACCATGGACGATGTGCTGATCGACATACGCCGCATTACCGATGCCTGCCCGCTGCCGCTCCTGGTCGATGCCGACACGGGGTGGGGTGGGGCGTTCAATATCGCGCGCACGGTCAAGTCCTTCATCAAGTTCGGCGCCGCCGGATTGCACATCGAAGATCAAGTTCAAGCCAAGCGTTGCGGTCATCGGCCCGGCAAAGAGATCGTCTCGAAGCAGGAAATGGTGGATCGGGTCAAGGCGGCCGTGGACGCGCGTACGCAATCCGAATTCGTCATCATGGCGCGCACCGATGCCCTGGCCGTGGAAGGCATCGATGCTGCCATCGAGCGCGCGGTCGCCTGCGTGGAGGCGGGCGCCGACATGATTTTCCCGGAGGCGATCACCGAACTCGCCATGTATCGGCGCTTCAAGGACGCGGTCGGGGTGCCGATACTCGCCAATATCACGGAATTCGGCCACACACCCTTGTACACGCGCGAGGAGTTGGGCTCGGTGGGCGTCGATATGGTGCTGCATTGCTGTTCAGCCTACCGGGCAATGAATGCGGCGGCACTGGCGACCTATCAGGCGATTCGCCGCGATGGAACGCAAAAGAACGTGCTGGACCTCATGCAAACCCGCGCCGATTTGTACAAGTACTTGGACTACTACGCCTACGAGGCCAAGCTGGACGAGCTATTCGCCGAAGGGAAGGAAAAGTGACGGATTTGAGGAGATGAACATGGCCCAACCGCAATCCCAAGCCGAGGCGTTCAAGCCAAAGAAGTCCGTGGCCTTGTCGGGGGTGACGGCGGGCAACACGGCGCTGTGCACCGTCGGCAAGACCGGCAATGACCTGCACTACCGCGGCTACGACATTCTGGACATCGCCACCGAATGCGAATTCGAAGAGATCGCGTATCTCTTGGTTCACGAGAAACTGCCGAATCGCGTGGAACTTGCCGCCTACAAGGCCAAGTTGAAAGCGCTTCGGCTTCTGCCCGCTGCCGTCGCCACCGTGCTCGAACAGCTGCCGGCCGGGAGTCACCCCATGGACGTGCTGCGCACGGGCGTTTCCGCACTCGGCTGCTGCATTGCCGAGGCCAACGATCACCGGAGTGCGGGTGCCCGCGACATCGCCGATCGGCTCTTGGCGTCCTTGGGCTCGATGCTATGTTATTGGCACCATTATTCGCGCGACGGGCGGCGTATCGACGTGCAAACCGACGACGATTCGATCGGTGCGCACTTTTTACACCTCCTGCATGGGCGCAAGCCCTCGGCGTCCTGGGTGCGTGCGATGCACACTTCGCTCAATCTCTACGCCGAGCACGAGTTCAACGCCTCGACCTTCACGGCCCGGGTGATTGCGGGTACGGGTTCGGATCTGTACTCGTGCATCACGGGCGCCATCGGTGCGCTGCGCGGACCCAAGCACGGCGGCGCCAACGAAGTCGCGTTCGAGATTCAAAGCCGTTACTCGACGCCGGATGCCGCCGACGCGGATATCCGTCGGCGGGTGGCGAACAAGGAGGTGATCATCGGGTTCGGCCACCCGGTGTACACGATTTCCGATCCCCGCAATCAGATCATCAAGGAGGTCGCGCGAAGCCTGGCGCGGGAAGCCAACGAGATGCGGGGATTCGAGGTCGCCGAGCGGATCGAGTCGGTCATGCATGAGATCAAGAAAATGTTTCCCAATCTCGACTGGTTCTCCGCCGTGTCCTACCACCTGATGGGCGTGCCGACCGCGATGTTCACGCCGCTGTTCGTGATCAGCCGCACCTCGGGCTGGGCGGCGCACGTCATCGAGCAGCGCGAGGACGGCAAGATCATTCGTCCGAGCGCCAATTACACCGGCCCGGAGAACCTTCCCTTCGTGCCGCTGGCGCAGCGTCCGTAGCGCCGCGCTCCGCATTCGTTTCACATTCCGAGAGCCCCTGATCCGTCATGTCCCACGATATCAAATCTGCCGAACGTCCCGCGCCGGATCACATCCTGACCGCGATAGCAGACTATGCATTGAGCTTCGAGATCAAGAGTGAACTCGCCTATGAGACCGCCGGCTACTGTCTCATGGATACCTTGGCGTGCGGATTTCAGGCGCTGAAATATCCGGCCTGCACGAAGCTGATGGGCCCGGTGGTTCCGGGTGCGACCCTCACCAACGGCGCGCGCGTTCCCGGCACGGCTTACGAGCTCGATCCCATCAACGCCGCTTTCAACATCGGCGCCATGATTCGCTGGCTCGATTTCAACGATACCTGGCTGGCCGCGGAGTGGGGGCACCCGTCGGACAACCTGGGCGGTATTCTCGCCGTGGCCGACTATCTTTCGCGGTCCGGCAAACCGATCACGGTACGCGACGTGCTCACCGGCATGATCAAGGCGCACGAAATTCAGGGTGTCCTCGCCTTGGAGAACAGCTTCAACCGAGTCGGTCTCGATCATGTGCTCCTGGTCCGCGTCGCGTCCACCGCGGTGGTCACCGCGCTGCTCGGCGGCTCACGCGAGCAGATCATCAACGCGGTGTCGAACGCGTGGGTGGACGGCGGCGCGCTGCGCACCTACCGGCACGCTCCCAACACGGGCTCACGCAAGAGTTGGGCCGCCGGCGACGCGACCAGCCGCGCCGTGCGTCATGCGCTGTTCGCCCTCAAGGGCGAGATGGGATACCCATCGGCCCTGTCGGCCAAGACCTGGGGCTTTCAGGACGTCTCGTTCAAGGGGAAATCCCTGTCCTTGCCGCAGCCCTTCGGCAGTTACGTGATGGAAAACGTGCTGTTCAAGATCTCTTATCCGGCGGAGTTTCATGCACAGACGGCCGTCGAAGCGGCCATGACCTTGCACCCCCGAATCTTACCCAAGATCGACGAGATCGAGCGGGTCACCATAGAGACTCAAGAGCCCGGCGTGCGCATCATCGACAAGACGGGCCCGCTGGCCAATCCCGCGGATCGCGATCATTGCATTCAATACATGGTCGCCATTCCGCTGCTGTTCGGCAGGCTCAACGCGGCCGACTACGAAGACCAGGTGGCCGGCGATCCGCGTGTCGACGCGCTGCGCGCGAAAATGCAGGTCAAGGAAAACACGATCTTCACGCAGGAATACTACGACCCGAACAAGCGCTACATCGGCAACGCCGTGCAGGTGTTTTTCAAGGACGGCAGCGCAAGCCAGCGCGTGCAGGTGGACTACCCCATCGGCCATCGCAGGCGCCGGGAGGAAGGCATGCCGGTGCTGGTAAAGAAGTTCGAGGCCAGCGTGGCGGCGCATTTTGGGCCCAAGCAGACCGAATTCATCAAAGCGATGTTCGTGGATCGAGGCGCTCTGGCCGCGATGCCGGTGAGCGAGTTCGTCGCCAAGCTGGTGACGGCCTCCTAAAAAAATACCTGCCCGCCCGGTGGCATTATGACGCATTGAGCTTGCCGAGCACCCAAGCCTGCCGGGATAGTGTGGCCGATGAAGCGAATGAGCCGTCTAGGACCCCAGTTTTCGCGTGAGCGGCGCGCTCGTGCCGACCGACGCCACCGGGTGTGGTGGTCGGTTTGGTACGGCAGTTTCAATCCCCGCAGGCGAGCGCCGCTGCGCCGCCAGGACGACTCTGGCTTCCATTCGCTCGACTGGCATTCGTCCCATCTGCTGGCCGTGGCAATCGGCATCTTGTTATTGAGCGTATTGGACGCATTTCTGACCATGCTGCTGCTGCAGGGGGGCGCCAACGAGGTGAATCCCGTCATGGCCGCGGTCATCTATCGCAGCGTGGCGATGTTTGCCGCGCTGAAAATGGGCATGACGGGCCTGGGCGTGCTTTTGATGGTGTTTCTGGCGCGCTATCGATTCATGCGCCTGATGCGCGTCGAATGGGCGTTGTATGGGGTTCTGTTCGCCTATGTGAGCCTGGTTTGCTACGAGTTTTGGATGATCAAGAGTCCGGTCGATCTGCCGATCTGGTAATTCTGCTGGGCTGCGTCACATTCCATATTGTGCCGCCTTCGGCTAGACTAGCAACCCGGTCCGCATCCCCTTCTGCTTCTCATCATATTGATGTACTTGAGGTTTTTTCCTTCCAAGCACCATGAGTCAATCACTAGCTGAAGCATTGGCCACGACGGCACTCTCCGGCGGAAATGCCGGTTTCATCGAGGATCTCTACGAACAGTTCCTGAGGGATCCAAAAGGCGTCGACCCGACCTGGGCCGCCTACTTCAGCCGTCTGCAGGACGGCGCCAAAGGCGAGGTCGCGCACACCCCCATCCGCGAACGTCTGCTGGCACGTCTCAATAGGCCGCCCGCACGAGGCGGCGCTCCGAGCGCCGAGTCCGGCGGGGCCAGCGCCAAGCAGGGCGCCGTGTCGCGGCTCATTCAGGTCTACGCCAACCGCGGACACTTGGTCGCCAATTTAGATCCGCTGGGCCTGCAGGTCCGCGCCAAGCCCTATGTGCTCGACCTCGAGTATTTCGGTCTCTCCGATGCCGACCTGGATACCGAATTCTTCACCGGCAACCGCAACCCCGCGATGCCCGAACGCGCCAAGCTCAAGGATATTCTCGCGGACCTCAAGTTCATCTACACCGATACCATCGGTGCGGAATTTGCGCACGTGTCGGACACCGACGAGCGTCTGTGGCTGCAGGATAGTTTCCAAGTGGCGCGCATGCAGCGGCGATTCAGCGTCGAGGAGAAGAAAAACATTCTATGGCAGTTGACGGCCGCGGAAGGCTTGGAGCGCTACCTGCACACCAAGTACGTGGGTCAGAAGCGTTTCTCGCTCGAGGGCGGCGACAGTCTCATTCCCCTGCTCGACGATCTGGTGCAGCACGGCGGCAGGATGGGAGTCGAAGAGGCCATCATCGGCATGGCGCACCGGGGCCGCCTCAATGTGCTGGTGAACCTGCTCGGCAAGTCGCCCAAGGATTTGTTCGGCGAGTTCGAGGGTCAGTACGATCTGGCGAAGCTGCGCGGCTCGGGGGACGTCAAGTACCACAAGGGATTTTCCTCCGATCTGAAAACGGCATCGGGCAATGTGCACGTCGCGCTGGCGTTCAATCCCTCGCATCTGGAGGTCGTGAACCCGGTGGTCGAAGGTTCGGTGCGCGCACGTCAGGAGCGCCGCGGCGATGCGCTGGGCGACAAGGTACTGCCCGTCCAGATTCACGGCGACGCGGCGTTCGCCGGGCAGGGCGTCATCATGGAGACCTTGCAGCTGTCGCAGGCTCACGGGTTCTACACTGGCGGCTCAGTGCACATCATCATCAACAACCAGGTGGGATTCACCACCAGCGATCCGCACGATGCGCGCTCCACTCTGTACTGCTCCGACGTCGCGAAGATGGTCGAAGCGCCGATTTTCCACGTCAATGCCGATGATCCCGAAGCGGTGTGTTTCGTGACGCGTTTTGCGCTCGAGTATCGGATGAAGTTCCACAAGGACGTGGTGATCGATCTAGTGTGCTACCGGCGGCACGGCCATAACGAAGCCGATGAACCCGCGGCGACTCAGCCGCTCATGTACCAGGTCATTCGGAAGAAGCCGACCGCGCGCCAACTCTATGCGGATAAACTGGCGGCCGACGGGGTGCTCACGGCGGCGGAGGCCGCGGCCATGATCGACCAGTATCGCGACGGTCTGGATGCCGGCAAGCCGCAGGCCCGCGCCGCGCTCGGCCTGATCGGCAACAAATTCACGGTGAATTGGAACGAGTACTTGGACGCGGACTGGTCCGAGCCGGTGAAGACCGGGGTCGACATGGGCCGCTTGCGGGCGCTCGGCAAGGCAATCACCTCGTATCCGTCTGACTGGGTCCTGCATCCGCGGGTCCTCGCCATCATGCAGGCGCGCGAAAGAATGGTGAACGGCGATCTGGCGCTCGACTGGGGCGCCGCGGAGAACTTGGCCTACGCCAGCCTGGTGCAGGAAGGTTATCCGGTACGTCTCACCGGCCAGGATAGCGGCCGCGGCACGTTTTTTCACCGGCACGCGGTGCTGCATGATCAAGCCACGGGACGCAGCTATGTCCCGCTGCAGCATCTGGCGACCAATCAGCCGACCTTCAGGGTGACCGACTCGGTATTGTCCGAAGAAGCGGTCATGGGTTTCGAGTACGGTTTTTCGACCACCGAACCGCATTGCCTGACGATTTGGGAAGGGCAGTTCGGCGACTTCTGCAACGGCGCGCAGGTCATCATCGATCAGTTCATCAGCTCGGGCGAAGCCAAGTGGGGCCGCCTGTCCGGCATCACCCTGTTCTTGCCGCACGGCTACGAAGGTCAGGGACCCGAGCATTCGTCGGCGCGCCTGGAGCGCTTCCTGCAGCTCTGCGCCGAGTACAACATGCAGGTGTGCGTGCCGTCGACGCCGGCGCAGATGTTTCACATGCTGCGCCGGCAAATGCTGCGGCCGCTGCGCAAGCCGCTCATCGTCATGACGCCGAAGAGCCTGTTGCGGCACCCCCTGTCGGTGTCGCGGCTCGAAGAACTCAGCACGGGCGGATTTTACTCGGTGATCGATGACATCGACGACCTTAAAGCCTCAGCGGTGACGCGCGTCGTACTGTGCAGCGGCAAGGTGTATTTCGATCTGTTGAAGGCACGGCGCGAGGTCAAAGCAGACTCGGTTGCCATCGTGCGCCTCGAGCAGCTCTATCCTTTTCCGTCGGATGAATACGAGGCGATCCTGCGCAAGTACTCAAATGCCCACGAGATCGTGTGGTGCCAGGAAGAGCCGCAAAATCAGGGCAGCTGGTACCAGATCCGCCATCGGCTGCAGTCGAAGCTGGGACCGCTCGACGAACTCCTCTATGCCGGACGCGCCGGCGCAGCGGCGCCTGCCACGGGTATTTCCGCTTTGCACGAACAGCAGCAGAAGAATCTGGTGACCGCGGCGCTGCAGGGCGTACCGCCGGAAGAGACCGCTCGGCAAACGATGCGTTTGCCGGCGGCGGCTCAAACTAGGACGGGTTCTTGACATCCTCCCCTATAGGAGCGATGCAGTGGTAATTCAACTTAAGGAGCGGCATTTGCTCCCCGGCCTCAAGGCCCGGGTTTACGTGCCGAATATCTGATGACTATTGAAGTTCGCGTGCCGCAGCTGCCGGAGTCGGTGGCTGACGCCACGATTGTGTCGTGGAACAAGAAGCCTGGTGATGCCGTGGCGCGCGATGAGAACCTCGTCGACCTGGAGACCGACAAGGTCGTTCTCGAGGTTCCTGCGCCCGCAGCCGGGCTGCTCAAGGAAATCAGGCTGAAGGACGGCACCACGGTGACCAGCGGCCAGGTGTTGGCGGTGATCGAGGAGGGAGCGGCAGCGAGCGCCGCACCGGCCGGAGCTCGAGCAGCCGCCGCGAACACTGCCAAGGGCGCAGCGGGGAACTCGCCCGCCGTCATGGCCGCATCCGGCGGCGCCGTCGCCACGGCGGCGACTGCCGCCAACCCCGACGCGGCAGCGGCCAAGCTCAGCCCCGCCGCAAAGCGCGTGGTGGAAGAGAACAAGATCGACCCGAAGGCCGTCACCGGGTCCGGCCGCGATGGACGCGTCTCGAAGTCGGACGTGGTGAACTTTCTGTCCGCGAAGGATGCCGCGGCGCCGCCCGCAGCCAAGGCGCCGGCGGCGCCCGTTCCAAGCGCACGCGGCGCCCGCGCGGAGCAGCGCGTGCCGATGACGCGCCTGCGCGCGCGGATTGCCGAGCGCATGGTCCAGGCGCAGGCCACCCAAGCCTTGCTGACCTCGTTCAACGAAGTGGATTTGATGGCGGTCAACGAACTGCGCGCGCGCTACAAGGATCAGTTCGAGAAGCAGCATGGCGTCAAACTCGGATTCATGTCGTTCTTCGCCAAGGCCTGCGTCGAAGCATTGAAGAAATTTCCGGCGGTGAACGCCTCGGTCGAAGGCAACGACATCGTCTATCACGAATATTTCGACATCGGCGTCGCGGTTTCCACCGATCGCGGCCTGATCGTGCCGGTATTGCGCGACGTGGACCTGCAGAGTTTCGCGGAAATCGAAAAGTCGATCGGCAATTTCGCGGGGCGCGCCCGGGCCGGGACCATCACGATGGAGGAACTCACGGGCGGTACCTTCACGATCACCAATGGCGGAGTGTTCGGATCGCTGCTGTCGACCCCCATCGTCAATTCTCCGCAGAGTGCGATTCTCGGCATGCACAAGATTCAGGACCGCCCGACGGCGATCGACGGCCAAGTCGTGGTACGTCCGATGATGTACATCGCACTGACCTACGATCATCGCCTCATCGACGGGCGTGAAGCCGTGCAGTTCCTGGTGACGGTCAAGCAGTGCCTGGAGGATCCGGCGCGCATGGTGCTCGGCGTATGAGCGACCTCTACGATGTCATCGTGATCGGCAGCGGTCCTGCGGGCTATCCCGCCGCGATTCGCGCCGCCCAGAACAAGCTCAAAGTCGCCTGCATCGACGAATGGAAGAACACCGACGGCAGCTTTGCGTTCGGCGGAACCTGCTTGAACGCCGGATGCATCCCCTCGAAGGCCCTGCTCGAATCCTCGGAGCTCTATCAGCGCGCCAAGGACGAGTTCGCGGTCCATGGCATCAAGATCGGCGGCCTGGCGCTCGACCTCGCCGCCATGCAGAAGCGGCGGGCATCCGTGGTCAAGACCATGACGGGCGGGATCGCCGCCCTGTTCAAGGCGAACGGCGTGACCGGCATTCAAGGCCACGGACGTCTGTTGCCCGGCAACAAGGTGCTCGTGACCGGGCCGGACGGCGCGGAAAAAACCTTCGAAGCCAAGCACGTCGTGCTGGCTTCCGGCTCGGTGCCGGTGCAGATCAGGAACGTGCCGCATGACGGCAAATACATCGCCGATTCGTGGAATGCCCTGGAGTTCGATGCAGTGCCCGCGCGCCTCGGCGTGATCGGCGCCGGTGTCATCGGCCTCGAGCTCGGCAGCGTCTGGCGGCGGCTCGGCAGCGAGGTGACGGTGCTCGAGGCGTTGGAACAGTTCCTACCGATAGCGGACGGAGCCATCGCAAAAGAGGCCCTGCGGCATTTCAAGAAACAAGGACTCGACATCAAGCTGGGAGCCAAGGTGCAGAGTGCGGCCGCGCCCGGCGGTGCGGTCGACGTCGTGTACACCGATGCTCAGGGCGAACACAAGCTTCAAGTCGACAAGCTGGTGGTTGCGGTCGGACGCAAACCTTTCACGCAGGGACTGCTGGCGGAGGGCACCGGTGTAGCGCTCGATGAGCGCGGCTTCATCCAGGTCGACGAGCATTGCAGAACCGGCGTGCCGAACGTCTGGGCGGTCGGCGATGTGGTGCGCGGACCGATGCTCGCGCACAAAGGCAAGGAGGAGGGCGTGATGGTCGCCGACCTCATCGCGGGCCATTTCGGCGAGATGAACTACAAGGTCATTCCCTCGGTGATCTACACCGCGCCGGAGATCGCCTGGGTGGGGCTGACGGAGGAAGAGGTCAAGGCCAGCGGCCGGCCCTACAAGGTGGGCACGTTCCCATTCTCGGCGAGCGGGCGGGCGCGGGCGATGGAAGCCGCTCAGGGCCTGGCGAAGATCGTGTCCGCCAAGGATGACGATGAGGTTCTCGGCGTCCACGTGATCGGGCCGATGGCGGGCGAGCTGATCAGCGAAGCCGTGCTCGCCATGGAATATTCGGCGAGCACCGAAGACATCCAGCGTACCATTCACGCGCATCCCACTCTGTCCGAGGCCATCCATGAGGCCGCCTTGGCGGTGGATAAGAAGGCCATCGACGGGATCAACCGCTAGCGCGCGC
>DASWEO010000180.1:0-3271 GCA_036394715.1 Steroidobacteraceae bacterium | reverse complement strand
CGCAATCAATGCCACGTTCAGATGAAAGCCGCCCAGCGCGCCGATCCGACCCACCGACAGTCTCCACTGCCGCGCTCGACCGGGATCCCCATGGTGTTTTCCGCCGTCATCGGATTTTCACGCCGCTGATCCAACGCGAGGGCGGAGCTGGAGGAGGGGCTCGCCGCGCTGGTGGAGCGCTTGCCGCAACTTCAAGTTGACGGGTGTCCCCCGACGGTGTTTGGGCACGCTGGAATCCGGCGCGTGGACGCGATGCGGGTCAGTTGGCCGCGGTAGAGCGCGCCGAGCGGCCCCGGCGCCCGCCCAGATCCTGGACGCCGGCCGTTAACGGTTGACGAACTCCCATACTTTGGAGATCACGACCGAACCCTCGCCGACGGACGAGGCCACGCGCTTGACCGAGCCTGCGCGAACATCGCCCACAGCGAACACGCCGGGCAGCGAGGTGGCGAAGGGTGAGGCCGCCGATACGGTGCCGGTGATGACGAACCCTTTGTCGTCAAGTTTCACCAGGCCAGAGAGCCACTCGGTGTTCGGCGCGGCACCGACCATGATGAATAGCGCACGCGTGTCCAGGACGCGGCTCGCCCCGGTCTTTACGTCACGAATGGTCAGCGCCTCGAGATGGTCAGCGCCCTGCAACGCGCTCACCTCGGCGCCATACTCGATGGTGATCCCGGGGTCGGCTTCTAGCCGGCTGGAGAGGTAGCTCGACATTGAAGCGGCAAGCGACGACCCGCGGACCAGCACGCGCACGCTGCGGGCCGAGCGGCTGAGAAACATCGCGGCCTGTCCTGCCGAGTTGCCGCCGCCGATGATGACCGCTTCTGTTCCCTTGCAATAGCGCGCCTCCATATCGGTCGCGGCATAGTAAATGCCGGCGCCTTCGAAGTCGGCAAGCCGGTTGAGCGGGAGCCGCCGGTACTGCACTCCGGTCGCGACCACCACGGCCTTGGCTCGGACGCGCTGGCCGTTGTCGAAGGTGGCGCAGAAGCTCTCATCCTCGAGCCTCTCGAGGAGCACCACGCGACGCGGCATCGCGAAGCGGGTCCCGAATTTCATCGCCTGCACCTCGCCGCGCCAGACCAGGTCGGCACCGGAGATGCCCGTCGGGAAGCCCATATAGTTCTCGATGCGGCTCGAGGTCCCGGCCTGGCCGCCGATTGCAACGTCCTCCACGACCAGCGCGCAGAGGCCTTCGGCTCCTGCGTAGACCCCCGCAGCCACCCCCGCGGGCCCGCCGCCCACGATCAGCACGTCGAACTTCTCGTCGTTCAAGAAATCGAGATTGAGGCGGAGCAGCCGCGCGACCTTGTCGGGGGTGGGATCGCGCACGACGACGTCGCGCCCGAAGATTACCGCGGGTACGGCCGGAGCGATTGCGCAACTGCGGGCGGTCGCGTCTGCTTCCGGGCTTCGCAGTGGCAACGAACTGTAGGGAATGCGGTTACGGCTCGCAAACTCCGCGATGCGGCGCACGTCGCGGTCCTCATCTTCGCCGATCAGCCGCAGGCTGGCTGCGGGGTCGTCGAGTTGGCGTCGGCGGCGCGCAGAAAACACCGTGATGATGATGTCGGACATTTCTGGGATTTGAGACATCAGCGTCAGCATCGTTTCACGCGGCACCTCGATCACCCGCGTGTCTCGAACCGCGCGCATCGGCACCGACCAGGCACCACCG
This sequence comes from Steroidobacteraceae bacterium, assembly GCA_036394715.1. Lineage (GTDB taxonomy): Bacteria > Pseudomonadota > Gammaproteobacteria > Steroidobacterales > Steroidobacteraceae > Bog-1198. Next base: position 1,590 of record DASWEO010000180.1, on the reverse strand, counting down.
TTCAGAAAGGAGATTTCCCCCATGAACTGTGTCGGACCGAGCGTGGAGGGAAAATGGCGTTCGTTGGTATAAGGATTCACCACCTCGATCTCGCCTTCCTCGACATAAACGAAGCGATCTATCGGTTCGCCGGGCCGCACAAGCAACGTACCCGCAGGATAAGTCCTGACCTCGCCCGCGGCGCGCAATGCTTCGACGTGAGCCGCTGCCAGCGGAGTGCGCTGCATCTGGCTTAAATCGCCGCCAATCGTTTCCATGTTTTATGCTCGTCCTCTATAGGCTCAGGCTCGGCCAGTCGACTATCTTAGGAGACATTGGCAGACTTTCAAGGCCAGGTCGACTAGCCACCTTCATCTGCCCTGTAGTTGGCGGCATGCGCAAATTGAACGGCGATGCCGGTAGGGGATCTGGCACACTAACGCTCGTAAGCGCAGGGTTCTTGCCTCGCTCTCCGAAGGACAATTGTCGATGACGAGCTTGAAGACCGATGAGGTATCCCTGCCGCTGGCCGACGTTCGGGTGCTCGAGCTCGCTCGCATCCTCGCGGGCCCCTGGGCGGGACAGCTGCTGGCGGATCTGGGCGCGGACGTGATCAAAGTGGAGCGGCCGATGGAGGGCGATGACACCCGTCAGTGGGGGCCGCCGTTCGTTCGCTCCGCGGCGGGAGATGACCTCAACGCAGCCTACTTCCACAGCTGCAACCGAGGCAAGCGCTCGATCGCCATCGATATGGCCACGACGGAAGGGCAGAGGCAGGTCCGCGTGCTCGCTGCCGATGCCGATGTCCTCATCGAGAATTTCAAGGTGGGCGGGTTGGCGCGCTACGGGCTCGATGCGGAGTCGATGCGGGCCCTCAATCCGAGACTGATCTACTGCTCGATCACGGGATTCGGCCAAACGGGTCCCTACGCACACCGGCCGGGATATGACTTCATCATCCAAGGCATGGGCGGAATGATGTCAATCACCGGTGAACCCGACGGTCCGCCGCAGAAGAGCGGGGTGGCTTATGCAGACATTCTGACCGGCGTCTATTCGGTCGTGGGAATTTTGGCTGCTCTGCAGCAGCGAGAACGGACCGGGGAGGGCGCGCATGTCGACATGGCGCTGCTCGACACGCAGGTTGGCGTCTTGGGGAATCAGGCACTCAACTGGATGGTGAGCGGCAAGGTGCCGCATCGAATGGGTAACGGCCACGTCAACCTTGTGCCGTACCAAAGCTTCGCGTGTGCCGATGGGGATGTGATCATCGCCGTGGGCAACGACCGGCAATTCGCGCGGTTGTGCCAGGTCCTCGGGCGCGGCTCGCTCGCCAACGACTCGCGCTTTGCAACCAACCCCGCGCGCGTCACCAATCGAGAAGTTCTCATTCCGATGATTGCGGACGCGACGGCCGGCTGGGCGAGCACCGAATTATATGCCGCACTCGAGACGAACGGAGTCCCCGCCGGACCCGTCAATCGCATCGACCAGGTGTTCGCCGATCCGCAAGTGATTGCGCGGAGAATGCAATTGCGTGTTTCGGACCGCGACGGTGAGTTGCCGGGTCTCGCCGCGCCCATTGTTCTGGACGGAAACCGCATGGGCGCC
>DASWEO010000179.1:0-1831 GCA_036394715.1 Steroidobacteraceae bacterium | reverse complement strand
ACGAAGAAGCTCAGCATCACGGGGAACACCGCGTAGTAGGCGAAGGCGGCGCCCAGATAAAACAGCAGCACGCTGGAGATGAGCAGCGGAATGGCGAGCTTTTTTTCGTGCTTGTACAGCCCGGGCGCCACGAACGCCCAGGCCTGATACAGCACGAAGGGGATGGCGATCCCGATGGCCAGCACCAGCGCCAGCTTGAACGGCACCGTGAACGGAGCCACCACGCTGGTCGCGATTATCGTGGCGCCCGGAGGCAACTTGTGGATCAGGGGATCCGCCACGAACGTGAACAGCTGGTTCATGTAGATGGCGCAGGGAATGAAGCAAATGCCGACCGCCAACATGGCTTTGAGCAAGCGATCGCGCAGCTCCAGCAAGTGCGAGATCAGAGTACCTTCGGCGAGCTCGCCGGGTTCACCTGCCTCACTCATGGGGGCGATTTGGCGTCGGTCGCGGCGGCGTGTGGATCGGCCAGGTGCGGATCGGCGGCGGGCGGATCGGATGCATGCATCGCCGCGGCAGTGGTCAAGGCGGCGTCCCGTCCGTAGACCGGCTCAGGCGCACCGGCGGGCGGAGGTGCCGCAGCCGGCGGCGCGATGGTATAGGTGTGATCGGGGGCGGCACCGTTCGTGCTGCCGGCCGGCGGGTTAGTGTCGCCGCCCGGCAAGTTCGTACCACCGCCGCCCGGCAGGTTCGTACCACTGCCCGGCAGGTTCGTACCACTGCCCGACAGGTTCGCGCCGGGACTCGGTTTGCTTTGCGTCTTCAGCAATTCTTCGGCGCTGACTTCGCGCTCCAATTGCTCGCTCAATTGGCGCGCCATGGCGCGCGCGCGCCCCATCCAGTGACCGACCTGGCGCGCAACTTTGGGCAGTCGCTCCGGGCCCAACACGATGAGTGCTATGGCCGAGGTGAGCAGTATCTCCGAGAACCCGACATCAAGCATGCGGCATCAAGCGTTGGTTTTCGGGGGGGCCTTGGCTTCGGCCTCGCGCGGCGGCGCAGCGCCGGCATCGAAGTCCGCATCCTTGTCTTGCTTGAGCTGCTTCACTTTTTCTTCCGCTTCGCCGTCGTTCATGGCGTTCTTGAAGCCCTTGACCGCCGCGCCTAGATCCGACCCGATCGTGCGCAAACGCTTGGTGCCGAATATCACCAAGGCGATGGCCAAAATGACCAGTAGCATTTTTGAATCGAACATGTCGCTTCTCCGATCCGAGGTAAACCTAAGTAGGCCGTCAATGATACGCCAAAGGGATCATGACATTGGACCGCGCGGCATCGATGCGTGTTCGGTCGCAATTGAGATTTCGCGTGAAATCAGCTCTCCAGCCAGAAGGTGACAGGCCCGTCGTTGGTGAGCGAAACCCGCATATGTGCGCCGAAAACGCCGGCCTCGACGCGTGCGTGGCGGGCGCGGGCCTCCTGCACCAGAGTATCGAACAATTCCCGCCCCTGGGCCGGAGGAGCGGCGGTCGAGAAGCCGGGCCGCAGGCCCTTGTGGGTGTCCGCAGCCAGGGTGAATTGGGGCACCAGCAGCAAATCCCCCTGGGTTTGCCCCAGGCTCAAGTTCATTTTTCCGTTCTCGTCCCCGAATATCCGATATTGCAGCAAGCGGTCGATCAGCCGCAGGGCGGATGCTTCGTCGTCGGTTGGGCGCACGCCGACCAGAACCAGGAGTCCGGCGCCTATGGTTGCGACGCACTCGGTACCAATGTCCACGCGGGCCTCGATAACGCGTTGCAACAATCCTATCACGATGTCTTCAACCCACTTTATCGCCAATAAGGCTCAAACGCCGGTCAACCACTCCACCGGATCAGCCATTCGCGCG
>DASWEO010000178.1:0-3005 GCA_036394715.1 Steroidobacteraceae bacterium | reverse complement strand
ATCATTCGCGAGTTGACAGGACTACCGTTGGAGAAGCCAGTGACCGAAAGCAAAAAGTTGACCTTACTGCGCGCTAAACTCATCAGGCGCCGGCGAGAAATCGTCGAGCATTTACAGACCGCCTCCTTTGACCAAGATAGCGGCGATGATCTTGCACGGATCCAGAACGCCATTGACGCAGTGGTGAAGGCCATTGCCGATGAGCAGTACGCCGAGTTTCATCCCTAAGCATGTCGGGAACAAGACCCTAAAACCGCCGGAAACATTGACTTTCTCAGCCCTCATCGAGCAGGCGAAGTCGCCGGTGCGAAGCGTCGCAATCGGGTCGGCCCGGTATGCGATTGCCTCCGCTGGCGAAGTAGCGATGTCGGTGCAGACGGGAAACCGTAGAAGACCCCACCCTAAGGAGCGGCACTTTCTCCCCGGCTCGAGCGCCGGGGTCTCCGTGCCGACGAGAATTGATGAAAGATCGTGACGTCGTTCTGTGTCATCCGGTGAGAACCGCCATTGGCACGTTCGGAGGTAGTCTGAAGGAAATTCCGGCGACCGATTTGGGCGCCGCGGTTATTCGCGAAGCCATCCGCCGCTCGCAAGTCGACGCCACCGTCGGCGCGGTCATCATGGGTAATGTCATCCAAGCCGGCAATCGCATGAACCCCGCGCGCCAGGCGGCTTTGCATGGGGGTGTGGCGGTGTCCGTGCCGGCTCTGACGGTGAACCGCGTCTGTGGATCCGGCGCTCAGGCGATTCTGTCGGCGGCCCAGGAGATCCTGCTCGGCAATGTGCAGGTCGCCATCGCGGGCGGTATGGAAAATATGGATCGTGCTCCCTACTTATTAGACGGCGGCCGTTGGGGCTACCGCATGGGTGATGCGCAAATTCAGGACAGCATGCTGCTTGATGGGCTGAACGATGCCTTCTCGGGCGAGCATTCCGGCTGGCACACCGAGTATCTCGTCACCAAAATAGGACTCACGCGGGAAGAGCAGGATCGCTGGGCCGAGCGTTCCCAACAACGCTTTGCCGCCGCGCAGTCCGCCGGGAAATTCGAGCGCGAGATCGTAGGGATCGAGCTTGCAAGCAAGAAAGGCCCGACGGTATTCGCACGCGACGAGCATCCGCGTCCCGATACCACCTTGGCGACCCTTGCAAAATTGCACCCGGCCTTCCGCAAGGACGGCACCATCACGGCCGGAAACTCGCCTGGGCTCAACAGTGGCGCCGCCGCAGTGGTGGTGGCCGAGCGATCCTATGCCGAAACTCATGGCCTGAGGCCGATGGCCCGTCTGGTATCCTATGGGTTGGGCGCGGTCGAACCGGGCATGTTCGGCCTCGGCCCAGTGCCCGCCGTTCATCAAGCGCTGGAACGTGCAGGCTGGAAGTTGTCCCATCTGGACCGTGTCGAGATCAACGAAGCCTTCGCAGCGGTTCCGCTCGCCGTGTCGCGCGAACTCGGTCTTCCCCTGGACATCGTCAATGTCGAAGGCGGCGCTATCGCCCATGGTCACCCGATTGGCGCCACCGGGGCGGTGTTGGCAACGCGCTTGCTTCATTCCCTGACCCGCGACGGTCTCAAGCGCGGAATGGTGACGCTGTGTATTGGAGGCGGGCAGGGGATCGCACTCACCTTCGAGATCCTCTGAGCGCGATTGGCCCGCCGCCTCGACCCCAGAACTCTGTGGCTATCGCGCCGGGAAGGACAATCAGCGTGGTCGGACTTCGAACACCAAGCAAGTCGTCGTGCCGTGGGCGTAGATCTTATCGTCAGGGCCGACAATCCGCGCCTCCGCGGTTGCCAACTGGCGGCCGCTGTGGACGACGGTGGCGATTGCGCGCAGCGGACCGGTGGTGCGCGACGCGGCGCGCACGATGTTCATGCCGAGTTCCACAGTCGTGTACGACTGCCCTGCGGGCAGCGCGCTCTGTACCGCACAGCCCAGCGCCGAATCGAGCAGTGTCGCGTACCAGCCGCCGTGGACGGAGCCAAGCGGGTTGTAGTGTTTGAACTGCGGTGTGCCCTGAAACACCGCCTTGCCGGCCTCGACCGATATGAGCGAGAAATCGAGGGTTTCGGCGATGGGCGGGAATGGCAGCTCGCCGCGCAGCATGGCCTGCAGCAGTCCGAGGCCTGTTTTGCCGGATAGCAGCCCCGGATCGGCGAGACCTGGCCGGCCGCCGCCCGCCATCATGCGCCCAACCACGGCATCACGTTCTCGGTCCCAGGGTGTTTGGCCTGCTGCGAAGTCCATTGGTGTCTCCTTGGTTGATTAGTCACATAATTGTATATACAATCTTTGTAGGCACAAGTATTAGGCGCACGATAGCATGACACTCGATCCCACCAAGCCGCTAGGCTGCAGTAACGCGAAGCTGCGGCAGCTGACGCGCCGTGTGTCGCAGCACTACGACCACGAAATGGGCAAAATCGGCTTGAAGGCCACCCAATATTCCCTGCTCTCGCAGGTGTTGCAACGAGGTCCGATCCGTCCCGGCGACTTAGCGAAGGCGATGGCGCTGGACGCGTCCACGTTGACGCGCAATCTCAAACCGCTGGTGGCGGTCGGCTGGCTCTCGGTCGGTGCGGGTGCCGATGACCGCAGCCACCTCGTCGCCATCACGGACGCGGGACGCGAGAAGCGCACCGAAGCGCGGCGCCGATGGAGGGCCGCACAGGATAGCCTCAACGAGTTGCTGGGAGTCGAGCGGGTGCTCGCCCTGCACGAGTTGATCGATGGCTCGCTGCAGTGCTTTGCCGAACGGGAGACGAGATTGGCGTCGTGAGCGGTCGGGTGGATCGCGGCAGCTTGGATCCCCGGACGCGACGGCTGCTCGAGGCGCCCATCGTGCCCACGTTGCTGCGCTTGGGCGCACCCAACGTGCTCATCATGCTGGCTCAGGCCAGCGTCGGTCTCATCGAGACTTTCTTCGTGGGTAAGCTCGGCACCGACGCGTTGGCGGGCATGGCACTGGTGTTTCCGGCGGTGATGCTGATGCAGACCATCTCC
>DASWEO010000177.1:0-2255 GCA_036394715.1 Steroidobacteraceae bacterium | reverse complement strand
GAAGAAGGGGCGCAGCCGTCACGTCGATTCGCGGCGCGTCACGGTGTATTTCGACGGCGACAAGGTCGCGCGGCTCGACAAGCCGACGGCGGCCGAGGCGGCGGCGCAGGATGCTTCCGCCGCCAAGATCAAGAACGGCCGGACTTACTAGTCTCGGCGCGGAATTGCGGCCGGTTGGAGATGGCGCTTGCACGGCGGGGTCCGGAGAGCCTGCTGGCAACGAAGAATACAGTTGCCAGCAGGCTCTCCGGACCCCACCGCGCGAATACTGGCGTCGCTCGGCACACGATGCCGAATCTTCGGGCGGGTATCGGACACGTGGTTTTACCATCGACGGGCGCGATTCGGCCACACGAGCGAAGATAGCTGCCCGCCACTCGTCCTTTTATACGGTGATGTTCAGCGGCCCAGCGTGAAGGTCAGTGGGGATTGGGAGCCTGAAGGCAACTGCGTTCTTCGTTGCCTTCAGGCTCCCAATCCCCGCTGACCCTGCGCCCCGCTTAAAATCCCTAGGGCTTTTTGCGGGCTTGTTTGGCGCGTTCGCGGCGGGCGACTTTGGGATCGGCGGCGAGCGGCCGATAGATTTCGATTCGATCGCCTTGCTGCAGGGCGTGATCCCGCGGGGTCAGCCTGCCGAAGATGCCGAGCGCGGAGTTCGCGAGATCCACGCCGATGAAATCAGAGTCGAGAGCGGCCAGGCGCAGGGCGTCGGCCACGCGGGAACCCGGTGGGAGGGTCAAGGCCTTGACGATGACGCGCTGCGGCTCTGCCGCGTAGGCGATCTCGATCTGGAGCGGTGCGTCGCTCAATGGCTAACCTGGATAGATTGTCCGCGCCCGCAGCACGAAGGCATCGATGATGGTGCCGCACATCGACTCGAACACGGCGTTGAACGCGGTCGCTGACAGGCGGTTCTTGAACTCGAACTCGATCCGAAAACTCACGCGCGAGCCGCGCGCGCCGATCGGCTCGAAGCGCCATTCGCCGGTCAAATTGCGGAATGGGCCGTGCATCAGCTGCATGTCGATTTGCGCATCTTGCTGCAGGGTATTGCGAGTGGTGAATTCGGTCTGCAGGACGCCGCGCGCCACTTTCAGGGTCGCTATGCGTTCGCCGGAGGAAACGTCCTCGACGCGGGTGCCCACGCACCAGGGCAGAAATTCCGGATAGCGAGGGACATCGTTCACCAAAGCGAACATCTGCGCGGCCGTATAGGTCACCAGTGCGCTGCGCTCGACTACCTGCATTCGTGCTCCCCAGCGGCATCGCCGCTCATGCGGATTCTCCGGCAAAAGCGCGGGCGCCGCCACCGTCGGTTCGGTAGAATTCTCATGCGCTTCGCGCAACCGTCAACGGGGCCGAGGCGGCCCCGTCCGAAAATTGTCGTGAATAAACATGAAAACCCCCGATAAATTGCCGCCGATCGCCGTCAACCGCAAGGCGCGCTTCGACTACTTCATCGAAGAGCGCTTCGAGGCCGGCATCTCCCTCATGGGTTGGGAGGTCAAAAGCATGCGCGCCGGCAAGGCGCAAATTGCCGAAGCCTACGTGTATCTGAAAGGCGGGGAAGCCTTCCTCTTCGGTGCCCACATCAACGCGCTGAACTCGGCGTCGACTCACGTCGACACCGATCCCACGCGCACGCGCAAGCTCCTGCTCAACAGGCGCCAGCTCGATCACATGGTCGGAGCGGTCGAGCGGCGCGGATACACCATCGTGCCGCTGGAACTGTACTGGAAGGAAGGCCGGGCCAAGCTGGAAATCGGCCTGGCGAAGGGCAAGAAGCAGCACGACAAGCGCGCCAATGAGAAGGACCGCGACTGGCAGCGCGACAAGGGCCGGATCCTCAAAGCCGCTCGGCGCTGACGGGGCGCCGGCCGGGTCATTTGGTTCGGGGGAACATACCGCGTACACTACCGGTTCGATTGGGGCCGACCGGTTTCGACATGGGTTGCGAAACTGCAGGGGCGTACCGAGGTGCAGGTTCCTCGTTAAACCATTTGCAAACTTATAGTTGCCAATCAAGACAACTACGCTCTAGCCGCCTAATCGCGGTTGAAACCCAAGCGGCTCGTGCTGATGCGAACGTTTGGGTGTAGCGCTCATCAGATAGTGGGGCACACGTGTCTGGGGTGTGTTCAACGAAAAATTACCGGGCTGGCTGCGCGCTTTCCCTGCCCGTTGGGTAGTGCGCGGTGAGAACAATAGACGTGGCTACGTACGTAGATCTTGTAGCGTAGGACTTATGGACGGGG
>DASWEO010000176.1:0-7319 GCA_036394715.1 Steroidobacteraceae bacterium | reverse complement strand
GTCGATGACAAGGCGAAGGATCTCAACAACGCGGAGGTCAAGGGCGCCTATGACGTCGAGATGGCCAAAGTCGAGGGTGATCGGAAAGTCGCTTTGAACAAATGTGAAGCGCTCAGCGGCGATTCGCAGAAGGACTGCAAGAGCATCGCGGATGCCGACTATCAGGCCGCAAAATCCCGTTTGAAGGCCATGCTGAATTCCGAGAAGCAGTAAATAGAAGGCTCAGTGCAGCGAGAACAGGCGCCGGATATTGGCAGCGACCCGATCCGCCAGTCCATCCTCGTGCTGTTCCTTGTGGCCGTAGTCGAGGATGGTGCGATTGGCGAGCCGCCGGCTCGCCAGGCTTTCGCTCAGCTCCTCGGTCATGGTAGGGCGAGCCTTGAGGAGCGGAGCAAGCGCATCCTTGGATATCTCATAAATCACGGCCCTGGTGAGCGCGGTGAGTTCGCCGTTCATCGCCTCACCGGTGAGTAATCCAAGCTCGCCGAAATAATCTCCCGGCGCCAACCGGATGACCTCGAACTTGCGGCCATTCTCTTCTGCCGACCCGACCAGAACTCCGTAGCTCACGATGCACAAGGCTTGCAGGATCGTGCCTTTCTTCACGATCACCTCGCCCGGCTTGTAATCTTTTCGCTGCATCTGAGACGCCAGCGCAGCCTTTTCCGCCGCGGTCAAAGTCGAAAACAGCGAGATTCCCTCGAGCAGGCGCTCAGGAATTCCGGACTCTGGCTTGTTCTCCGGAGCGCTCTTTCCCGCTGAGCCACCGAGGCGCGGCGAGAATTTGGCTCCCGCGGCGGCCGCCGCACGATAGACCCTGTCGAACAGCTCGTTTTGCGCCCGGTCGACCGCGCTGACATCTGCAACGGAGAAGGAAAGCTCGAAATCGATCATCTCTGCGCTCACGTCCTTGATGGTGACGGACGGTTCAGGTGTACGCAGAATGTGCGTGCTGCCGAGAAGCACCTCCTTCAATAAATTGCAGCCCGCGGCGGGGGTCAGCGAGGGCTCCAGTTTGATGCGGATGCTGGCCCCGTGGATCTTGGTGGGCGTGCTGCAATTCACCAGCTTGGACTTGGCAATGACGCTGTTCGGAATGATCGCCACGTCCTGATTTCCGGTCAGGATGTGCGTCGCACGCCAATTGGTTTCGATCACTTTACCCTGAACGGTGTCGTCCAGAATGATCCAGTCACCCACGCGGTAGGGGCGCTCGATATTGAGCACGATGCCGGAGAAGACATCTCCGAGCGAGCTTTGCAGCGCCAGACCGATGATGATCGCCAAGGCGCCGGACGTTGCCAGCAGCCCCCTCACCGGCAGATCGAAAACATCGGCGATGATTGCAAAAGTCGCCACGAGGTAGATGAGGGCGGCCAACAGGTCCTGAACCAGTTTCGATTCGCGCGGCTGCTGCCCCAGCACGACGAATGCGCGCAAGAAGCCCACCGCGAGCCAGGCCGCACTCAACCACCAGATGACTTCGAGCGCGCCCACAAAGAGGCGCATGAATTCGGGGCCGATGGGCACACTCGGGCGATAGGGGACCACGCCGCCCGCCAGCAGCAGGCCGGTGAGGATGACAAAGACCAGAAGCTGGATGAGAAAACGCGCCAGGGAACTGCGTCCCAGCCAGTAGCGGGCCGCGAAGTAGCCGGCGACGATCACGACTCCCGCCAGAAAAAGCGGGTCCGTCACCGTCGACAGAATAGAAGAGAACGAGAGGAGGTTCATTTTCAGGATGCGATCGTTCCGTCCGGCCGTGCCGCTTGCACCGCCGGCACATGATGCTGCCGCGCCGGCGGTCTAGCGTGTGGCCGTATGATAGCCCGCGCCCCATCCTTGGGGCGAGTGCGCCGCGCGTCTCGATGCGGCTACAGCGGTGACATGGCTCGTTACCGAGCTTCCCCTCTATGCGGACCGTGCTATGGTGGTGGGCACGGCCGGCGCAGCCGAGACCCGCGCCGCATGCCGGCGCGAGAGACGCCGCAAACCGAGAGGAGCGGAAATGAGGCCAGCCGATCTTGGCTATGCGATGCCCGCCGAGTGGGCTCCGCACGCCGGCTGTTGGATGGGGTGGCCGAAGCGGGTCGAACTCTGGCGGGAATACCTCGAGGCGGCGCGCGAGGACTATGTGCGCGTTGCGCAGGCGATCGCCGGATTTGAACCCGTCACTCTGTTGGCCGACCCCAAGGATGCCGCCGATGCACGGAAGAGGTGTGGTGCCTCGGTCAAAGTCGTCTCGATCCCGATCGACGACTCGTGGCTGCGCGACTCGGGCCCCACAGTCGTCGTGGATCCGGCGGGCAGGCGTGCGGCCGCTGCCTTCACGTTCAACGCTTGGGGCGCCAAGTACGAGCCTTATGATAAGGATGCGGCACTCGGCGAGCACCTCGCTGCGCTGGCCGGCCTTCCCGCGTACCGGTCGAATCTCGTCGCCGAGGGCGGCGGGTTTCTCTCAGACGGTGAAGGAACGCTGATTACCGCCGAGACCTGTGTTCTCAACCCCAACCGCAATCCCGGCTGGACAAAAGCGCAAGCCGAGGCCGAGTTTCGCGCCATGCTCGGAGTCAAGAAAGTCATCTGGCTGCCCGGCGACGTCACGGACACGGAGACGGACGGGCACGTCGACGGATACGTCGCCTTCGTCAAGCCGGCCACGGTGCTCTGCGAGGTGGTCGCCGATCCCGAGGACCCTAGGTATCCCATCATGGCCGAGAATCGGCGAGTGCTGGAAAGAGAAACCGACGCCCGAGGCCGCCGATTCGATCTACTCCCGATTGTCGAAGCGCCTCGCTCGGCGGTGCCCCGCGGCGAGGATGGCTACTGCCGGTCCTATGTGAATTTCTATATCGCCAACGGTGCGATCATCGTCCCTGCCTACGGCATCGCCGAGGATGCTGCGGCTGTCGATACGCTGAGGCGCGCCTATCCTGATCGAGCCATCGTGCCGGTGGCGCTCAAGGATTTGTTTCGCGGCGGCGGCGGAATTCACTGCATTACTCAGCAGCATCCGGCGGGATCGACCTGAAGTCACGGGCGGATCGACCTGAGTCACGGGCGGATCGACTTGAATCACGAGCCCGCCTGCGCCGCGTAAATCTTGCGCACGGCTTCCATGGTGTCGGCATCTTCCGCCCGTTTGTCATCCCGGTAGCGCTTCACTCGCGCGAGCCGGAGCGCCAAGCCGCCCGGATAGCGCACGCTCGCCTGCAGATCGCTGAAGGCGATCTCGACGACCAGTTCCGGCCGCACGTACACCGTCCATTGATCGCGGCGAGTTTCCCGGGCCAGCAATTCCCGGGTCTGCCATTCGAGGGTGGCGTCCGTCAGGCCCTTGAATGTCTTGCCGAGCATGACGTATTCGGCCGTTGCAGGGTCCAGAGCGCCAAGATGCAAATTCGACAGTGTGCCGGTGCGGCGGCCATGGCCCCACTCGGCGGCGAGCACGACGAGATCGAGGGTGTGAGCACGCTTGATCTTGAACCAGCTCGCGCCGCGATTGCCGGCTTCATAGGGCGCGTCCAGCGACTTCGCCATGAGGCCTTCGTGTCCGGCCTTGATGGCGGCATCGTAGAAGGCGCTCGCCTCGGCTTCGGCAGACGTGACCAGCTTAGGGATGCGCAGCGGCGCCGGCACGGCCCGGGCCAGCGCCTCGACTCGTTCGCGCGCGGGCCGATCTACGATGCTGCGCCCTTCGAAGTGCAGGCAGTCGAAGAAGAACGCTCTGATCGGTAGTTCTGTGCGCGACGATTCGACGTTGAGCTTGCGGCCGAATCGCCGCATGGTGATCTGGAAGGGATGCGGCCGTTCCGAGGAGTCGAACGCGATCGCTTCGCCATCGAGCACCAGCGTGTGTGCGCCGAACGAGCGCACCATCTCGACGATTTCGGGCACCGCGTCCGTAACCTCGTTCAACGAGCGTGTATAGATGCGCACCTGGTCGGACACCTTGTGCGCCTGGATGCGCGCGCCGTCCATCTTCCATTCGAATGCGGCTTCGCCTCCCAGCGCTTTCAATGCCTCCCCGACGTCGGCCGCCGTCTGAGCGAGCATGGGTGCCGCGGGCACGAAGAGCTCGAGCTGGAATCTCGCGAGCGATTCCGATCCTTCCATCAACGCGGCTCGCGCGACCGCACCCAGGCTCTTCGAGTACATCGCCGCTCGGCGCACGTCCGTCACCGGCACGCCGGCGGCCGCGGCAATCGCCTCGATCATCACCCCGGCGAGTGCGCCTTGCCGAAGCTCTCCGACGACGAGGCGGAGCAGGAATTCCTGCTCGGGAGGCGTCGCGCGTGAGAACAAAGCGCGCAGGGCTTCGGCGCGCCGCGCCACGGAGCCGGCCCCGCGAATTCCGTCGATCGCCGCGAGAGACCGATCCACTTCGGCGATCGACAGCACCTCGTCGTTCGCCGCCCCGGTCGCCGCGGCTTCCCGCAGTGCCTTGTAGGCGATGCCGATTCGTCCCTGCGAGATCTCGCCCGACAGATAGTGGACGGCGGTCTCGATCTCATCGGGAGGCAGCGTCTCGAGAAGGGAGGCGAGTTCGCGCACCTTGGTCCGGCGAGCGGACGCGCTGCCGACTCGCTGTGACGTGCCTACGAGGCTGGCGAGAAGAGTCATGGGGTGATAATTGTACGAATTAAACGACCGGGCTGAACATTCCGCAGTGCTGATGCTGGCGAAAATGTTAACTTCATATTACATTAACACCGTTTAAAGGAACACGAAGTTTCCATCATGCCGACCCCGCATCGTCCGTCCCTGGCGGTCCGCCGCGCCCTTCGCAAGCTAGGGCTGGATATCCGCGATGCCCGCCGCCGCCGCGGTCTGCCTGCGAAGGTGGTTGCCGAAAGGGCATTTACGAGTCGGCCGACGCTTCGGCGCATCGAAGCCGGTGACCATGCGGTCAGTATCGGAATCTACGCCGCAGTGCTCCAGGCCTTGGGTCTTCTAGAAGGCCTAAGTCAATTCGCAGACGCTAGTCGGGACGCGAGCGGTCTGGCTATCGCTACCGAAAGACTGCCCGAGCGCACTCATTTACGCCGGCCGCGGAAGATTCGTAATGGCGAATGACATCGACGTCTATATCGACTTCGAACCCGGATTGAACCGGGTAGGGATTCTCCGGCGCCAGTTTCGCCACGGAGTCGAGGCAACCAGTTTCGAGTATCACCCGGACTGGCTTCGTGACCCGGAATGCTTTTCCCTGGAACCCGCGCTCACGCTCAACCGCGGAGCGTTTGCTCCGGCTGATGGCTTGCCAATCTTCGGTTCGATCGGTGATTCCGCTCCCGACACGTGGGGTCGGCGCCTGATGCAACGGGCAGAGCGTCGGCGTGCCGAGCGTGAAGGCCGACGCGTACGAACATTGATGGAGGCTGACTATTTGCTTGGTGTGTCGGACGTGTCACGCTTGGGCGCGTTGCGCTTTCGTAGGCCGGGCGAAGAGCAGTTCCAAGCACCGACGGCCGAGGGCGTGCCCGGACTAGTCGAGCTAGGCCGCTTGCTTCAGGTGACCGAGCGAATCCTGCGCGATGAAGAAACCGACGAGGATTTGCAGATGATTTTCGCTCCCGGGTCATCATTGGGCGGGGCGCGCCCGAAGGCTTCGGTGATCGACCAGCACGGGCAATTGGCCATCGCCAAATTCCCGAAGCAGACGGACGAGTACAGCGTGGAACTCTGGGAGGCAGTGGCCTTTGGACTGGCGGCTCGGGCGGGCATTCGCACGCCGGACTGCGAATTGATCCATGTCGCCAAGAAGCCGGTCCTGCTCTCGCGCCGATTCGATCGCGCAGACGGCACGCGCATTCCCTTCCTCTCGGCGCTATCAATGATGGGCCTGAGGGATGGCGAGCGCGGCAGTTATCCCGAACTTGTGGACGTGCTTACGCAGTACGGCGCAAGGGTGGCGGACGATGCACGCGAGATTTATCGGCGTATGGTCTTGAACGTCCTCATTTCCAATGTTGATGACCACTTGCGCAACCACGGATTTCTTTGGACGGGCCGCCATGGGTGGACCCTGTCCCCCGTGTATGACCTCAATCCCACACCGACCGATGTCCGCAAACGCATCTTGACCACCAATATCAATCTCGACGAAGGAACTTGCGATCTGAACCTTGTCGTCTCGGTCGCGGAGTACTTCGGTCTGGCCGATGCCGCCGCAAAACGAATCATCAAGGAAGTTGCCATGGCGACGTCTGCTTGGCGCGACGTCGCAAGCGCACTCGACGCTCCGGCGGCTGAGGTGCGGCGAATGGCCAGCGCCTTCGAACACGACGACCTCGAACGGGCATTGCTACTATGAATGGCTGCCATCGGAGCCAGGGCGTTGCGCGGAATCGACGAGAAGCGCCCGGTCGGATTCTTGTTTTTCCACAATGTTTTTGATCGTCCGACCCACGTACAATCGGCCGGCATTCAACCAACCGTTGCCGGTTGGCGTCGATTCGGATTGCTCTTAAGGTATGACGGGCCGATGCGTTCGGTCCGTTTCGCTTAACGCCAACGATTAGGAGTCTTCATGCGGTATTCGCGCGCGATGGGCATTGTCGGGTTGATCGGGCCGGGCGTGTTGCTGGGGGTGGCCGGGGCGGCTACCGCAACGTCACCCGCCCAAGACTGGGCGGTGGTGCAACGCTGGAAGCTGGGCGGTGTCGGCGGCTGGGACTATATGACGCTCGACGCGTCGGGCCAGCGCCTCTTCCTGAGCCGCGCGGATCATGTCGACGTGGTGAATACCGAGTCGGGAAAGATCATCGGGACGATTCCGAACACTCAGGGCGTGCACGGAATCGCGCTCGACGAGGGGTCGAACCGCGGCTATACCAGCAATGGCCGGGGCGACTCGGTCACGGTGTTCGATCTTGCCACCTTGAAGGTCGTCAAGGAAGGAGCGGTTTCCGGCCACAATCCCGACGCAATCCTGTACGAACCCACCGGTAAACATGTGTTCACCTTCAATGGCAAGAGCAAGGACGTGACGGTCCTCGATGCGACGAGCCTTGCCGTCGTCGCCACTCTGCCGGTACCCGACAAGCCGGAGTTCGCGGTGGATGACGGCGCAGGTCAGATTTTTCTGAACATTGAGAGCGAGCCCGGGCAGATGGTGGTGATCGACAGCCGCCATCTGACCATCAAGGCCACATGGCAGCTACCGGGCTGCAACAGCCCCAGCGGGCTGGCGATGGACCGGACTCACCGACGCCTGTTCTCGGTCTGCGACGACAAAGTGATGGCGGTCACCGATGCGGATACGGGCAAGCAGGTTGCCAAGGTCAAGATAGGCGAGGGGCCTGATGCCGTCGCCT
>DASWEO010000175.1:0-7071 GCA_036394715.1 Steroidobacteraceae bacterium | reverse complement strand
ATACATCGTGGGCACGAAGATCAGAGAGTCGCAAACGTCGCGAAGAGCAAGCCGCCGATCACCGCCCTCCCCAGCGGCGCGTTTTGCTCGCCGCCCTCGCCTACCCCCAGGGCCATCGGCACCATGCCGAGAATCATCGCGCCGGCCGTCATGAGGACCGGGCGCAGACGGGTGTAGCCCGCGCTGGTGGCCGCGCGCAGCGGGTCGTCGCCCGCCGCCATGCGTTGATTGGCGAAGCTGACCACCAGAATGCTGTTCGCGGTCGTCAAGCCGATGCACATGAGCGTGCCCATGAGCGCCGGCACACTCATGGGGGTTTGGGAAAGGAATAACATCCACAGTACCCCGCCCAAGGCAAACGGAACTGCCATCAACACGATGAGCGGATCGATCCAGCTCTGAAAATTCATCACCAGAAACAAATACACCAGAATGATGGCGAGCGCGATGCCGGTAAATAGCCCGGTATAGCTCTCCCGCATGGTCTCCACCTGGCCGCTCAAAGTCACCGTCAAGGCTTTCGACGCATCCGGTCGATGCTCCTTCAAGACCTCGTCGATATCATGGGTGCTGGCCGCGGGCGAAGACATCGTCGTCGGCAGCAGCGCGAGCCGGGAGCCATGGTTTTCCCGGGGACTTCAAGGGCCATGGATCGGCATAATCGAGGAGAGCCGGCGTGCCGGCCGCACCCCCCTGCTCGGGGATTTGTCCGCGCCCGTGAAAGACTCTTCCGGACGCGTCGTCGGGGTGATTGCGGCGCATTTGAATTGGCGCTGGGCGCTGAGCGATGTTCGGCATCTGAGCGATACCCCGAGCTCGCGCGGCTCCGCGCAAACGCTGGTGTTGGACCGCGCCGCCACGGTGCTGGTGGGACCGGACGCGCTGCTCGGCAGGCGATGGGGCGGAATCGTGCTCGAGGAACCGCCGCCGATCGAACCCGTGTGGGCGTCGGCGTCGACCGCGGCGGCACTCGCCGACCTCAAGTCGCGCACTCCGCGATTCGAGCGGCTGCCGGATGGTCAAACGGCGCTGATCGCCCGCGCTCCCATGAGCATCGGTGCCCAGTATCCGGCGCTCGGCTGGCAGGTGCAGCTCAGCGAATCGAAGGAGCAGGTCTATCGGCGCGCGAATGCCTTGGGCGTTCGTATTCTGTGGATTTCCATCTCCCTCGGCGCCGCCACCGCGTTGCTCGGGGCGCTGGGCGCGCGCCATTTGACCGATCGGTTGAAGCGCCTGACGCGGTCGGCCGCCGCGGTCGGCCGCAATGAGGCGGAGCGCATCGAAGTGCCGAGCGGACGCGACGAAGTCGCCCAGCTCGCCGCCGCGTTCGCCAAGGTTTTGGATGCTTTGCATCAGGAGCGCAGCGAATTGCTCAGCCTGAGCAGCGAGCTCGAGCGGCGCGTCGCCGTGCGTACGCGGGAAGTCGAACGTCTTGCCGAGGAATCCCGTTATGCGGCCGTCGTGCGCGAACGCCTCAAGATCGCACGCGACCTGCACGACACGCTCGCTCACTCCATGATGGCCATGCTGAGCGAGGTGCGCTTGCTGCGCAAGCTCGAGATGCACGATCTAAAATCGCTGCGCGAAGAATTGGCTCGCGCCGAGGAAGTGGCGCACGAGGGATTGAACGAGGCGCGCACCGCCATCACGCAGATGCGGGTCAACGCGGTGCGCGACACCGGCCTGGGCTCGGCGCTGGGCAAGGCATTCGGCCGGTTCATCGATCGCACCGCCTTGAGCGGCGAGTTCATCGCGGACCCCGGGGCGGCCAGCTTCGGCGATGAGCGCGCCGAGACTCTGTTTCGCATGGCCGAAGAAGCTCTGCGCAATATCGAGCGCCACGCCATGGCCACGCGCGCCGTGGTTACACTCGAGACGGTCGACGGAACGCAGCTGAAACTGAGCATCGAGGATGACGGTGTCGGCTTCGATCCCGGCGCCCCTCGCCAGGGGCACTATGGAATCGTCGGGTTGCATGAACAGGCGCATCTCATCGGTGCGCACCTCTGCATCGACAGCGCTCCGGGCAGGGGCACGACGCTCACGGTAACCCTGCGCATGACCCCCGAGATGCTCTAGGACACTAGCAGCAGCTCCAAAATTCTCTGATAAATGCGATGCAGCCGATCGATGTCGGCGACGCGCACGCACTCGTTCACCTTGTGAATGGTCTCGTTGATCATGCCGATCTCGATCACCTGGGCGCCCATGGGGGCGATGAAGCGTCCGTCCGAGGTTCCGCCGCCCGTCGATAGTTTTGGAGTGATCTGCAATTGCTCTTGCACGGCGCGGATGGCGGCCTGCGACAGTTCGCCGGGAGCCGTCAGGAACGGGTATCCGGAAATGAACCATTCCAGCGAGTAGTTGACCCGATGCCGCCGCAGCAGTTCCTCAACCACGGTTTTGAGGCCGTCGACGGTTTGCTCCGTGGAAAAGCGCAGATTGAAGCGCGCCTTCAGCTCTCCCGGGATGACATTGGGCGCGCCCGTGCCGGCGGAAATATTCGATACCTGGAAACTGGTGGGCTGAAAATGCGCGTTGCCGCGATCCCAGGTTCGCGCCGCGAGTTCGGCCAGCGCGGGCGCCACGGCATGCACCGGGTTGTCGGCGAATTGCGGGTAGGCAATATGCCCTTGAATTCCGTGCACCGTGAGACGCCCGCTCAAGCTGCCGCGCCGGCCGATTTTGATGGTGTCGCCGAGGGTGCTCTCGCTCGACGGCTCTCCGACCAGGCACCAGTCGATGGCCTCGTTGCGCTCGCGCAGCGCCTCCACCACGCGGCGCGTGCCGTCGACCGACGGGCCCTCCTCGTCGCTGGTGATCAGGAATGCGATCGTGCCGCGATGCGCCGGGTGCCGTGCCACGAATTCCTCGCAGGCCGTCAGCATGGCCGCGAGGCCGCTCTTCATGTCGGCAGCCCCGCGCCCATACAAGAGGCCGTCCTTGATGACCGGAAGGAAGGGATCGCTCCCCCACTCGTCCAGCGGACCCGGCGGCACCACATCGGTATGGCCTGCGAAGCAGAATACCGGCCCTCCGCGCCCGCGTTTCGCCCAGAAATTGTCGACCGGACCGAAGCGCATGCATTCCACTTCGAATCCGATGGCCTCGAGCCGGCCGATCATCATCTGCTGGCAGCCGCCGTCCGTGGGGCTGACCGATGCGCGTGCAATCAGCTCTTCGGTCAATCCCAGGGTGTCGGATTTCAGCGGCGGGGTCGGCATCAGAAGCGCAACACCGGGGCCTGGCGCCGCAGATTGATCCAGGTGCCGTAGGCTCCAAGAGCAAGGGCCGCGATGAGCACCCAGGCCGGCATCGCAAGGCCCAGGAAGGTCCAAGTCACCTTGGCGCATTCTCCGGAGCCGGTCAGCACCTTGACCAGCACCTCGCCCAGGGAAAACACCTTGAGCATGAAATCGAGCGATGCCCCGCATGCCGGAACGCTGCCTTCCGGAAGGCTCTGAATGTACAGGTGCCGGATCGCAACGCCGATGGTGGCAAGCGCCGACAGGGCGAGCAGCGAGGCATACACGCGCCTGGCCCAGCCCACCGGGTCATGCACCGCCGCGATCAGGAACATGAGGCCGATCGCAAACACCCCGACGCGCTGAAAAATGCACAGCGGACAGGGCTCGAGGTGCAGGACCACTTGCGCGTAATAGGCATAGGCCAGCAAACTTAGCGCTGCCGCAAAGCCGAGAAGATTCCCTTGGCGTGAAGTCATCAGCTGCGCAGGATAGCGTGCGCAGCGTCGATTTGCTTGGCCACGTCCTCGAGCGAGGTGTGGCGGATGTCCTTGCCGTGAACCATGTAGATCACGTACTCGCAGATGTTCTTGGCGTGATCGCCGATACGCTCCAGCGCGCGCACGATCCACATGATCTCGAGCGCGCGCCGGATGGTGCGCGGGTCCTCCATCATGAAGGTGATGCACTGGCGGTGAATCGACTCATATTCCTCGTCCACCATCTTGTCTTCCCGCGCGGTCTTGAGCGCCGCCTGGGAATCCATGCGGGCAAACGCGTCGAGCGCATCGTGCACCATCTGCGCAACCTGCCTGCCCAGGTGTTTCACCTCGCGATACTTGTCCGCGGGCCGCTCCATCGTGGCCAGCCGCGAGGCGATGTAGCCGATTTTCTCGCCCTCGTCGCCGATGCGCTCCAGATCGGTGATGGTCTTGATGATGGCGACGATCACGCGCAAATCTCCGGCAGCCGGCGCCCGGATCGCCAGGATGCGGCTGCACTCCTCGTCGATCGACACTTCCATGCCGTTGACCTTGTAATCGTCGGTTGCGACCGATTCGCCCAAACGGCTGTCGCCCTCGACCAAGGCAGTGATCGCCTTGTGCAGCTGCTGCTCCACGAATCCGCCCATCTGGAGCACCTGGTTGCGGACCTTTTCCAGGTCTTCATTGAAGCGGCGGGAGATGTGGTGGGTGAGATCGGCGGTTTCCATAAAAATTACCTTAGCACTCAAGACGTGAAAACACTCGAAAATACTGGCGCCTGGCCCGCCCCATCACGCGCGTCCGTTGCGCGTTTTCCTTTACATCCGATTGCAGCGCGCGTCAACACGGCGCACCGGATTCTGTGACGTCAAGCGCTCACCGCCGCGTCCACCGCCTGCTCCCAAATTCGCTGTTGCGGGAAATGACAGGTAAACGTGCTGCCCTTGCCCTCCGTGCTTTGGACGTCGAGCCAGCCGCCATGCCGCTGTAGGGCGTGCTTGACGATGGCGAGCCCCAGCCCCGAGCCGCCCTGGCCGCGGGAGCGGCCCGCGTCCACACGATAGAACCGTTCGGTCAGGCGCGGGATGTGTTCCGCGGGGATGCCGATGCCGCTGTCGATCACGGAGAAATACGCTCCCTCCGCGTCGACCCACCAGCGCATCCGCACCGTGCCCTCGGCCAGGGTGTATTTCATCCCGTTCACCAGCAGATTGGTGAACGCGGATTCGAGCTCGTGCGCGGCGCCGAACAGCCCAGCCGTCGACTCCAATTCCAGTATCACCTGGCGCGGCCGATCGGCGCTGGCGAGAGCATCCCGATGCAATCGCTCCAGCATGTTCGGCACATCGACGGCATCGCGGGCCGCCTCGCCGTCCGTCGACTCCAGGCGCGACAGCACCAGCAGGTCGGCGATGATGGCATTCATGCGCTGCGCCTGCGCTCGCATATCCTTGATGGGTCCGAACCACGCGGGATCAATGGAGGGGTCATCCGCCATGGTGTCGAGATAGCCGGAAATCACGGTCAGCGGGGTACGCAACTCGTGCGACGCGTTGGCGACGAAGTCCTTGCGCATCGCCTCCAGGCGCATTTGCCGGGTCACGTCGCGCACCAGCAATAAGGACTGGCCGCCGCCATAGGGCACTACCTGAAGTGCCAGGTACAAATCCAACTGCACCGGCGGCCGTATCACCAGCGGCATCGCATAATCATCGCCGTGCAGGTAGAGCACGAACTCCGGGGAGCGGATCAGATTGTCGATCCTGAGGCCAAGATCCATGGGCCGTTTGAGGCCGAGCAGGCGCGCCGCTTGGCGGTTGAACCAGACGATTTCTCGCTGGGCGCTCAAGATGATGACGCCGTCGGGCAATGCCGCCGTGGAGCGGCGCAGCTCGCGAAAGAGCTGAATCAGGCGTTGCTTGTGAAACTGTTTGCGACGATGCAGCCGTATGACCTGGCCCACGATATCGCCCCAAATCCCGCCGAGATTGGGCGGATCGATTTGCGAGCGCAGGCGCAGCCAGCGGTCGAGGCGGTACAGGGTGAGCAGCTGCCAACCCAAGTACAAGCAGGATGCGGCCAGAATCCACACCCAAACCGGCCCGATGAGCAGGCCCAGACCGAGACCCAACGCCAAAATGCCCGCGAGCCGCGCGAGCGCGAAAGTCCACATCGCTGCCATTGACTAGTGCGCCCGCCCTCCTTATGCGTCTCGGGTGGAAAACCGGTAGCCGGCGCCGCGCACGGTCTGCACCAGCCGCTCCAGTAGATAAGGCTCGAGCGCCTTGCGCAGCCGGCGGATGTGCACATCCACCGTCCGCTCTTCGACATAAGTATTACCGCCCCAGACGCGATCGAGCAACTGACCCCGCGAGAACACCCGTTCCGGATGGGTCATGAAAAAATGCAGCAGGCGGTATTCCGTCGGCCCCAGGGGGATTTCGCGATCGCCGGCACTCACCCTATGGCTCGAGTCGTCGAGTTTCAGGCCATCGGCTTCCACGATGTCGGCCGCACCGGCCGGGGCGGCGCGCCGCAGCACGGCTTGGATCCGCGCCAGCAATTCGCGCGGTGAGAAAGGCTTGGTAATATAGTCGTCGGCTCCGCCCTCGAGGCCGCCGACCTTGTCCTGTTCCTCGGCGCGCGCGGTGAGCATGATGACCGGAATCTCCTCCGTGTCCTTGGCACGCTTCAGCGATCGAGTCAGTTCGAGCCCGCTCATGTCCGGCAGCATCCAATCGACCAACATCAAATCCGGGCGCACATCGACGATCCGTGCCCGCGCCTCGCGACAGTCTTCGGCCTCTCGAACTTCGTAGCCCGCGCGGCGCAGTCCGAAGGCGACCATGTCGCGAATCGCCTTTTCGTCTTCCACAATGAGGATGCGCTTGGCCGTCATGTAGTCCTAGTCCATTGAATCCGTTAGCCCACTATTACAGCCACCGCCCGTGACAGTTCGATGACATAGCCTACTCAAGCCTTCAGTTGGCGGCGTTCCGCTTCGGTGAGCGCTACTTTATCGCGCAGATACAGGGGGCTTAAGTCGGCCGGGTCCATGCCCTCCCCCCGCTGCAAGCGCAAAGCGCCCAGCCGCGCGAATTCACGCGCATTCGGCAGCGCCGTGGTGTCCTTGGGATCGAGCTTAAGACCGGGCAGCGCGGCGAGCGCGGGATAGGCGCTAAAGCCCCGGCCGATGCCGCGATAGGCGCCCGGCGCGGGCAACACCACACTCTCGGGCGGCCCGACTGAAGCCGGGCAGCTTGCGATCAACCCGCGCGCGAGGTCCGCGGCGAAGCATCCCCAATAGACCTCGCCCATGCGCGCATCGAGACAGGCCAGGG
>DASWEO010000174.1:0-6164 GCA_036394715.1 Steroidobacteraceae bacterium | reverse complement strand
GCGAAAGCCTCTTGGGAGGCGGCGAATGTCTGTTTGCAGACGCACGGCGGATTCGGCTTTGCCAGCGAGTACGACGTCGAGCGCAAGTTTCGCGAAACGCGCCTCTATCAGGTCGCGCCGATTTCAACCAACTTGATTTTCTCCTATATCGCCGAGCATGTTCTCGGGCTTCCACGCTCTTTCTGAGGGGATCGGCGCAGATACTTCGACGACGCGCAGGCCGTCCAAGAGCGTGCTCAATGCATCACCGTACCGCCGTCCACTGCAATGTTCTGCCCCGTCGTGAACCGGCTTTCATCGGAGAGCAGCCAGATGACCGATCCCGCGACGTCGGCAGGTTCCAAATTGCGCGGAATCGCCTGGCCCGCCGCCACCGTTTGAAGCACCTTCTCGACTTTGGGGCCAAAGAATTCACGCGTCCCATCCGTGAGCACGGCGCTCGGCGAGACCGAGTTCACGCGGATTCCCTCGCGGCCAAGCTCGCGCGCCAGACCCCGCGTGAGACCGATCACCGCGGCCTTGGAGGTCGTGTAATGCAGCGCGTACGGAAGCCCATAAGTCGCGGCCAGCGATGCAATATTGACGATGCTGCCTCCGCCCGCGCGCCGGAGCGCCGGGACGGTGGCCTTGCAGCAATTCCAAATGCCGCGGACATTCACCGCCATCGCCGCATCCCATTCCTTCTCCGGTATTGCATCGAAGCGTCCGCCGCGCAGCGCCCCATAGAGCGCTGCGTTGTTGACCAGCCCGTCCACCCGCCCGAAGGCGCTCTCGGCCGCCGCCACGGCGGCTTCGATCGACGCCATATCGGTCACATCGACTTTCCCGGCAATGGCTCGACCACCGGCACTCTTGACGAGTTCCACAGTCCGGTCGCAGGCGTTGATGTCCACCGCGATCACCGCTGCGCCGAGCGCGGCCAACCGGCGGCAATATTCCTGGCCGATGCCGCGCGCCGCACCGGTGACGATAATGACCTTTTTCTCGAAAGACATGATTTCACCTCTTGGAATAATCCCGTATCACTCGGCATCCGACAGTTTCGCATGCATTCAGTGCGTCATCTATTTTCAGGAATTCCGCTCACAGTGGGCAACGAATCGGCGCAGGGCCGCCGAAAGGACCTTCGTTTCGGGGTATATGAGGGCGAAGCGCCGCGTTAACCGCGGCAATCCCGTTGCCAGCACGGTCAGCCGCTTCGCCGTCACCAAATCCTGCACGACGCAGCGCGACAGGCAGCTCAAGCCCAGCCCCTCCGCCGCCGAATTCTTGATCGACTCCGAACTGCCCAATGTCATCGACGAACGAATGTGCTGCAGATGCGGTAACAGAGCATGCTCCACCGCTTCGCGCGTGCCGGAGCCCGGCTCACGCAGCAGCCATTGCGCCTCGCTCAATTGTTTGGCGGTGATCTTTCTGCGCCTAGCGGTCTTCGCCAGCGGGTGCGCGGGCGCCGCGACAATGACGAGCTCATCCTCCAACCAGGGAATGACCATCATATCGGATGCGTGGCACGGTCCCTCGATGAATCCGAGATCCGCCGCGAACTCTCGCACCGCGGTGACGACATCGAGGGTATTGCCGATCCGCAATTGCACTCGCGAGAACGGAACCTCCTCTCGAAAGCGCGCAAGCATCCGCGGCAGAACATAGTTGCCGATGGTCGTGCTCGCAAAGAGCTGCAGGTCGGCGTGCCCCGCGTAGTCTCCGGAGATCTGCGCCGCTTCGATGTTCTTTGCCCCGTCCAGCACGGCAAGCGCCATGGGCAGGAGACCCCTGCCGCTGTCGTTCAATATGAGACGCTTGCCGACCCGGTCGAAGAGCCGGGTACCCAGGGCGCGTTCCAATTCGTTGAGCGCCCCGCTGGTCGCCGATTGCGACAATGCCACGCTGTCGGCAGCCGCGGTCGTGCTCCCGCTGAGCGCAACGGCGCGAAAGATCTGTAGCTGCCGCAAGGTAATATGCATGGCTGGTTCACAATCAAGCTGCTTTCTCGATAGATTATAGCCAGATAATCCGTTTTACGTGTAGGCAATCCATCTTCATAGTGGCATGCGTGAGTGAACCCGAGACCTGGACCCATCCATGCGCACACTGACGAATTCCGGCGTCCCTGCCGCAGCCCCAGTCCCGCCCAAGCCCTGGCGGGCTGTGACTGATCGCTTTCCCGGTATTGTTCTCGTGGGCGCCTTGGCCGCCGTCGCAATCGCACTCGGGAAGATTGCATGGTTCGAATCCACCGGCATCAGTGCACTCACCCTGGCAATCGCGCTCGGGATGATCGTCGGCAACACGCTCTATCCGCGGATTGCGCGCGCCGGCGCCGGTGGGGTGACCTTTTCGAAACAGACATTGCTGCGGCTCGGGATCATTCTGTACGGCCTGAGATTGACGTTTCAGGACATTGCCACCGTCGGCGTTCCCGGAGTGACCATCGATCTCCTCGTATTGAGCAGTACGTTTGCGCTGTCTTGGTGGATGGGCACACGGCTTTTCGGGCTCGATCGCAAGACGGCAATGCTCATCGGCGCCGGCAGCTCGATCTGCGGCGCCGCGGCCGTCATGGCCACGGAACCGGTCGTGCGCGGCCGCGCTGAGCAAGTCACGGTGGCCGTATCGACCGTAGTCGTATTCGGCACCCTCGCGATTTTCCTGTACCCGGCAATCTATTATTTTTCCAATCGATATCACCTGCTCGCGATGTCACCCGCCTCCTACGGCATCTTTGCCGGTTCCACCATCCACGAAGTTGCGCAGGTGGTCGCCGCCGGACGATCGATCAGCGAGGGCGCCGCCAATACAGCGGTCATCACCAAGATGGTGCGCGTGATGATGCTGGCTCCATTTCTAGCCGCCCTGTCGACTTACCTGTCGCGCAGCACCGATGCGAACGAACCCAGCGATGCAGGTGACCCGAGCGATGCACGTGAGGCGGGCAATGCGCATGAGCCGACCGGTGCACATGACCCGAGCGGTGCGCCGCAATCGCGCATCGTCATTCCGTGGTTCGCGCTTGGGTTTGTCGGCGTCGCGGCATTCAATTCAATGGGCGTACTACCGAAATCCATGGTTGGCGCCGCGATCAACTTGGACACGGTCATATTGGCCATGGCCATGGCAGCGCTCGGCGTGACGACACATATTTCGGCGATACGCGCGGCGGGAGTCAAACCATTGGCTCTGGCGGCGTCGCTGTTTGCGTGGCTGATCCTCGGTGGGGGTGCGATCAATGCCGGCATTTCAGCGGTGCTCGGCTGATGCAAGGGGCATCCATTGCGGTTATGATATTAGGGCCGAAGCTGGACGGGGCACGCTTCCGGCGCGTCCTTTCTACAAAAATTCCAAATCATGCAAAGGAAAACTTATGACAATCAATAGCCGTTTCACCGCGTTTGCGGCTTTCTTTGGTCTTGCGTTTACGAGCGTCGGGGCGTTTGCGGATGATCATCCGTTCACCGAGGGGCCCGTCGTTCAGGTATCCGCGATTCGGACTGAATACGGTAAGTTTGACGATTATATGATGTTCCTCGACACGACGTGGAAGAAAACCCAGGAGGCGGCGAAGAAGGCGGGTTACATCACAGGCTACAAAGTAATCACAGTACAGCCGCGCGGTGAAAATGATCCGGATCTTTACCTCGTGGTTTATTACAAGAACTGGGCGGCATTGGACGGTGCGACCGCCAAGTTTGATGCCGTAGCGAAAGAGGTGGAAGGCTCTGCGGCGGCCGCCAACAAGGGCGCGGTAGACCGCGGCAAGATCCGGAGGGTTCTGGGTTCGTGGACAGGGCAGGAACTTGATCTGAAATAACCCGCGAATCGCGACATGCAGAAACAAAAGCCGGGCCTCGCGCCCGGCTTTTGTCATCCATCCTTAGCATCTGCAGCCGGATGTTCGCACCATCAAGCGCGCCGCAGGCGAGCACGATCACCCCGTAAGCTCTCGGTGGTTCATCGCAGATGGCGACCTCGTCTTGCGTCATATCGATTTTTCCCGGCCCAACTCCACGGGGGGATCAAGTTGCGCTTTGAGCGAACCCGTCGCGATCTGTCGGTGCCGGCTCCCTCCGGCCAGGTTGCCATCAGTAGAGACAGGATCCATGAAGCAACGGTCCGCGAGATAGACGGACGAATGTCGATACTTTTTGGCGTCTCGCGATCCAGCGCAGGTAGATGCTGCATGCTGAAAGACTAATACCGAAGTCTCTAGCCGGGTAGCTCATATCTCTCGATATGATCTATCGTCCACGACGATATGAATGAACAACCGAGGCTTACGGCCTGGTAGGTTATATCTAGGGCTTATCCTTTTTTCAGATACATCCTATCTAGAGAAATAGGCTAGTAAGTGAGCTTGCCTGATCCTAGGCTGTACTCGAACAGTCCACAGCCAGGCCAGAACCCATGCTGCAAGCCGTCTCTCTAGCTCTCCCGCCCCATCGCGCATCTGCGTCGCAGCCCAGATGTCAGAGGGTAACATCGTGCACATCATCGATGTCCTCTCCGCTCTAGGCTCAGTTGCTGGACTTCCCTCGCTGTTTCGGGCGGCCAGAGAGCGCATCGGCCGCGTTGTCGGACTGAGTAGCCCGCCGGAGCTTCGGCATTTAGTTGCGATCCTATTTATTTGTCTCGTTTGCCTGCTCGCTCTTCAGGGTTGTGCCGGCCTCGCCGTCGGCGAATCGAGATCGTCCGTCGATCGGCAGCCACTGGTGGAAACGCCGCTGACGATCCGCACGCTTGATGCCGAGCATCGATTTTCACAGCTATCCTCCGCGGCGGTGGCCGAGAGACTTCGAGCACTGCATCCGGGAGAAAGTCTCAACATCCTCGCGCTCTCCGGAGGCGGCGCCGCCGGCGCCTTCGGTGCCGGCGCGGTGGCCGGCCTCACGCGCTCGGGCTCGCGTCCGGACTTTGCGGTCGTGACCGGGGTCAGCGCCGGCGCGCTGGTCGCTCCTTATGCGTTTCTTGGACCTACGTGGGACGAGCGCCTGCTCGATGCCTTCACCAGCGGAACTGGAGAACACCTGCTCCAACCACGAGGGCTAGGCGCACTGTTCGGCTCCAGTTTGTATCGCGGCACGCCGTTGAGACATCTCGTAGACTCGTACCTCAGCGATGAGATGATTCAAGCCGTTGCGCGCGAGGCGGATAGAGGCCGCTTGCTGCTCGTGGCCACAACCGATGTGGCTACGGGAGAGCCGGTCGTGTGGGACCTAGGTTCGATCGCCAAAAACGGCGGCCCCAACGCAAGAGCCCTGTTTCGCGACGTCTTGGTGGCCTCCGCCAGCGTGCCAGGCATGTTCCCGCCGGTCGTCATTCGCGTCCGCGGGGATGGCGCCCCTCATGATGAGGCACACGTTGACGGAGCCGCGACGATGCCGTTCTTCGTGCCTCCGGCGTTCCTAGAGGTGCCGCCCAAGCGAATCGACGGCACACACCCTCCTGCGGTGTACGTCATCATCGATGGTCCCCTGAGCGAAGGGTCACGAACGACGCGGTTGACGGCGCGCGCCATACTGTCGCGAAGCATTCATGCTGGGCTGGACCACCTGCTGCTGACAACGCTGGAACTGACGGCGGCGACCGCTCAGCTGCAGGGAGCGACGCTGCAATATTCGGCCGTTCCGGGTGCCTACCCACCACTCGATCCCTTCGATTTCCGCGCCGCCACGTTGCGGCCGCTCTTCCGCTATGCCGACGAATGCGCACAAACGGGACGGCTCTGGACGAAGTTCGTGCGTACCCATGACGATGGCGGCACGGTACGTGGCATGGCGGAGACGCAGAAGGTGCCGTGCCCTGCCGACGACGCGTTCATCAGGTATTTTGCCTCGCGATGAATACCGTCAACGACTCCGCCGCCCCCTTTAGACACGGGCGAACGGCTGGGCGACCGCTCGCGCTTGGCGTTCGCGGCGAGCACACATCTATTCCAGCGATACATCGTATCGAAAGATATTGGCTGCCAAGTTGAACGCTTCCGTACTAGTCTTGCAACAGCCACATAAGAGAGGATGCACCATGACCGTCTCGCTACACGACATTCCGCTGCGACTGATCGACGGCTCCAGCAGCCGCTTGTCGGACTATCGCGGCAAGGTGCTGCTGATTGTGAATGTGGCGTCCAAGTGCGGCCTGACTCCGCAGTACACGGGACTGGAGAG